>NZ_JAFLRJ010000253.1 GCF_017315755.1 Streptomyces beijiangensis | reverse complement strand
CCGTACCAGCCGTGCGTGTAGACCGTCACCGACTTCGTCGATGCGCCGGTCTTGAAGCTGGTGGAGAGCTTCGTCCAGGCCGTGGCCCCCGGGGTCCACGTGGACACGTCGGTCGTGCCGGTGCCGGATGCGCCGAGGTAGACGTACGCCCCCTGCACCCAGCCGCTCATCGTGTACGTCGAGTTGGGCTGCACGGCGACCGTCTGCGAGCACTGCGCGTTGTCCGACGAGGTCGCGGCGCCCTTCAGTGCCGAAGTCCCGCCGTGCACGGGCGAGGTGACCACCGACCCGGTGCCGCCCGTACAGGTCCAGCCGGTGAGCCCGGACTCGAAGCCCGCGTTCTTGGCGACGTTGATGTCGGCGGCCTGGGCGTTGGTCGCCAGGCCGGTGAGCGAGGCCGCGCCGGCGGCGATGAGCGCTACGGCTCCGCCCATCCAGGATCTGCGGAGAAGGGGTGATCGGTCCACGTGGAGCCTCCGGGGGGTGGGGGAGTCGGGGGAGGAGACGGTGGCCACCGTTGGTCGTACAAGCTGGTCCAGACCAATTGAGTTGTCAAGACCCCAGGAGGATCGGCGGAATCGAACGCCCCGCTTCTACCAAGATCCAATGAATATTGCCCTGTTGGGGGTCCTTGGTCCGGCCTGCCTGGATACAGTGCTGTTGCTGGAGACACACACCGTGAACGGGGGAACACAACGTGCCAACCGCGATAGCGGTGACGAGCCCCGATCTCGTCCTGCCGCCGCCCGACCACCACACCCCGCTCGCGGCAGTCCTCCAGCCCCCGGCGGTCCAGTCGCTCGAAGGCTCGCTCGCCGAGATGCACACGCTTCTCGAACAACATGGGTACGTGGTCGTCGTGTATCCGAACTCCCTCGCACCGGCCGCGGTCCACCGGCTGCACACCGTCCGCTCGGTCCTGGAGAGCGACCGGATCGCCCTGCTCCCGCTGGACCTCCCGCCGCTGGCGGTCGCCGTTCTCGTACGCCAGCTCCGCCAGCTCTCCATCTGCGACTTCAGCCCCGGTGTCATCGCCTCCGCCGCCCGTTTGCTCTCGCACTACATCTACGCGGGCGCGCTGCTGGGCTCGGTGACGAAACTCGACCGCGTCCCGGTCTCGCTCAAGTCCCACGCCAAGTCCTGGGTCCCCGGCTCGCAGTTCGCGGTGCTGACCGCCCCGACGCCCCACCTGCTCAAGCTCACGTCACAGCCGTCCGACGCACTCCCCGGCCCCGGATTCGGTACGCACATGCTGGTCGCCCGCGGCCAGCTGCAGTCCGACTGGGTGGGTGCGACCCTGGCCCCCGCCTGGCGTGTCCAGGGTCTCCTGGAGACCGCGCTCCCGGCCGATTCGCCGGGCTGGTGGGGCACACCCAAGCTCGTCGAATTCGCATCCGCGATCCCCGACATCTCCGTACTCCACCAACTGGTGTCCTCGGTCAGACGCGAAACCTGCCACTGGTGCGGGCTCCAGCTGATCGGCGACCGGTGCGGATTCTGCTCATCCCCGCTGCCGCATCAGTCGGCCCCGCCCGAGCAGCGGCGGACGAACCAGACGCGCGTGGCGGGCGCACTGACCACCGGCACGACGTAATGCGCAAGTGCACCACCCCGCTCACTGTCCGTTGAACCGAAGCAGACCCCACAACGTTCTGAACGAGGTAGTACGCCCGTGAACTCACGCCAGCGCCGCGGCATCATCCTGCTGCTTCTCTCCGTCCTCTGCGCCTTCGCGGCCTTCGCCGGCGTCCTGGCCGTGATACGCGACGTGAATTCGAAAGTCGGACCCGAGGTGACGGCGTACCGCCTCAAGAACGACATAGCCCCCTACAAACAGCTCAGCGCGGGCGACTTCGAGAAAACGAAGATGCCCAAGCGCTGGCTCTCGGACAACGCGGTCACCGACCTCGCCCGGATCAGGGGGAAGATCGCCGTGACCCAGCTCAAATCGGGCTCGCTCCTCCAGTCCGACATGATCGTTGACCAGCCCGAACTCAAGGCGGGCGAGCAGGAGATCGCGATCATGATCGACGCGGCGACCGGGGTCGCGGGAAAGATCACCCCGGGCTCGACGGTCAACATCTACGCGACGTTCGCGGGCGACAACAAGGCCAAGCCGAACACCTCCGAGGTGATCGTCTCGAACGCCCGCGTCCTGGACGTGGGCAAGCTCACGCCCCTGGACGCGAACAACACCAACAACCGCACCCGCACCGCCACCGAGGCCGTCCCGATCACCTTCGCGCTCGGCACCCTCGACTCCCAGCGCGTCGCGTACGCCGAGTCCTTCGCGACGCACGTCCGCCTGGCGCTCGTGGCCCCCGGCACGACACCGACCGTCCCACCCGCCGACCGCCGCTACACCCTCGACGGCGACAAGTAAGGGGAGGCCCTGTGACGATCCGTATCCTCCCGGCGGTCGGCGACCCCGACGCGGCCCGGGCCATGACCACCTTGCTCAGCCAGCTCCCGGACGCGGAACCGTACGCCCCGGTCACCGACTCCACCGCCCTCCTCGACCACCTCGCCCGCCTGGCGTCAGCCTCGATCGACGAGCTGCCCGAGGTGGTCCTCGTCCACGAACGCATCGGCCCGGCCCCGGCGCTGGAACTGATCCGCGAGGTCGCCCTCCGCTTCCCGGCCTGCGGAGTCGTCCTGATCACGGCGGACGCGGGCCCCATGCTCTTCACCGCGGCGATGGACTCGGGCGCGCGCGGCCTGGTCGGACTCCCGCTGGGTTACGAGGAGTTGTCGGCCCGCGTCCAGAACGCGGCCTCCTGGTCGACGGGCGTACGGCGCCACCTGGGCGGCAGCCCTGAGGTGATGGGCGGCCCCGGCGGAACGGTGGTCACGGTCTCCGGGGCGAAGGGCGGCGTGGGCGCCACTCTCACGGCGGTCCAACTGGCCCTGGCGGCAGCCGCATCGGGCCGGACGGTGGCCCTCGTCGACCTCGACCTCCAGTCGGGCGACGTGGCGTCGTACCTGGACGTCCAGTTCCGCCGCTCGATCGTCGACCTGTCGGGCATCGCGGACATCTCCCCGCGCGTGCTCCAGGACGCGGTGTACGCACACCCCACCGGCATCGGCCTGCTGCTGGCGCCTGCCGACGGCGAGCGGGGCGAGGAGGTGACGGACCGGGTGGCGCGCCAGGTGGTCTCGTCCCTCCGTAACCGCTACGAGGTCGTGGTGGTCGACTGCGGTACGCAGATGAACGGCGCCAACGCCGCCGCCATCGAAATGGCGGACCGCGCCCTGCTCCTGGTCACCCCGGACGTGGTGGCGGTCCGCGCGGCCAAGCGCATGGTCCGGATGTGGGACCGCCTGCAGATCCGCAAAGCGGAGGAGACGACGACGGTGGTGAACCGCGCGTCACGCTCGTCGGAGATCCAGCCGCCGCTGGTGGAACGGATCACGGGCACGAAGGTCTCGCGCGTCTCGATCCCGGCCGCCTTCAAGGAGCTCCAGTCGGCGGTGGACGCGGGCCGCATGCAGGACCTGGACGCGCGCTCGACGGTGAAGCAGGCGCTGTGGACGCTGGCGGCGGACCTGGAACTGACGAAGACGGCGGCACCGGCCGTCCCCGCGAAGGGCACGGGCCTGGCCCTGCGGCGGAGGGGCGGCGACCGGGGCGCGGCGATGATCGAGTTCGCGGGGATGGCGCCGCTGATCATCTTCGTACTGATCGCGATGTGGCAGTGCGTGCTGTGGGGCTACACGTTCTCCCTGGCGGGAAACGCGGCGGACGAGGCGTCGAGGGCGGCCACGGCGGCGGCGACATCCGGGGAGGACCCGCAGGCGGCGTGCACGGCGGCGGCGGACAAACGCCTCCCGGCGAGCTGGACGGCCGACACGACGTGCACGCTCGACGGCACGGTGTGGCGGGCGCACGTAAAGATGAACACTCCGATCCTCTTTCCCGGGGCGGGCAACTTCCCGTGGAAGGTCGACGGGAACGCGGCTGCGGCGGCGGAGGGGGGAGCGGAGTGAAGCGCCGACAGTCGTGGGCCAGGGCCGGGGCCCGGCTCCTCCCGACAAGCGGCCTCCGGCCACTTGTCCTCAATCGCCGGACGGGCTTGATCCATCAAGCCCGTCCGGCGATTGAGGACCGGGGGTTCGGGGGCAGCGCCCCCGAGCGGGGTCGCACATCCGCAGCCCCGGCCCGCCGCACCGGGTGGAGGTCCGACCGAGGAACCTCCATCCTCGAATTCACCGGCTTCCTCCCGATCCTCCTCTTCGTAGGAATGGCAGCCATCCAACTGGGCCTCATCGGCTACGCAGCCAACCAGGCCGGCACCGCAGCCCGCACCGCGGCCCGCAGCGAATCCCTGACCCCCGGATCGGGCCAGGGCTCGGGCCAGTCGGCGGTCAGCAGCTGGCTCAACCCCTCCGTCGGCATGGCGGGTGACGGAGACACGGTGACGGCGACAGCCACCATCACCGTTCCCTCCGTACTCCCCGGAATCAACCCGTTCGGCCCGATCACCAGGTCCGTCACGATGCCAACGGACGACCGAGGAGGCACCCCATGAGCCTGCGTTCCCGAATGGTCACCACTCCCGAGGAGCACGCCCAGACCGCCCGCGAGGACGGCCCCCTGGTCGCCACGTACCGCACAAAGCTCCTTGAGGAGATCGACCTCGCGGAGATGTCCTCCCTCGCCGCAGCCGAACGCCGCGCCCGCCTGGAACGCGTCCTGGGCCACATCATCAGCCGCGAGGGCCCGGTCCTCTCCACCTCCGAACGCGCCCAGTTGATCCGCCGCGTGGTCGACGAAGCCCTCGGCCTGGGCGTCCTGGAACCCCTCCTCGAAGACGCCTCGATCACCGAGATCATGGTGAACGGCCCCGACGCGATCTTCGTAGAGCGGGCAGGTCGCGTAGAGCAGCTCCCGCTCCGATTCGCCTCCACAGAACAACTGATGCAGACGATCGAACGCATCGTCTCCACGGTCAACCGCCGCGTGGACGAGTCGAACCCGATGGTCGACGCGCGCCTGCCCTCCGGTGAGCGCGTCAACGTGATCATCCCCCCGCTCTCCCTCACGGGCCCCACCCTCACGATCCGCCGCTTCCCCCGCGCGTACCGCCTCACCGAACTGATCACCCTGGGCACCCTGGACGAACAACTCCTGCTGCTCCTCTCGGCGTTCGTGCGGGCCCGCTTCAACGTGATCGTCAGCGGCGGAACAGGCAGCGGGAAAACCACACTCCTCAACGCGCTCTCAGGCCTGATCCCCGACCACGAGCGCATCATCACGGTCGAGGACGCGGCCGAACTCCAGCTCCAGCAGGCCCACGTGATCCGCCTCGAAACGCGCCCCGCCAACGTCGAGGGCAAGGGCCAGATCACCATCCGCGACCTGGTCCGCAACTCGCTGCGTATGCGCCCGGACCGGATCATCGTGGGTGAGGTGCGAGGCGGCGAGACGCTCGACATGCTCCAGGCGATGTCGACGGGCCACGACGGCTCGCTCGCCACGGTCCACTCCAACAGCGCCGAGGACGCGCTGATGCGGCTCCAGACGCTCGGCTCGATGTCGGAGGTGGAGATCCCCTTCGAGGCGCTGCGCGACCAGATCAACAGCGCGGTGGACGTGATCGTCCAGCTCACGCGCCACGCGGACGGCTCGCGCAGGATCAGCGAGCTGGCGATCCTGACGTCCCACGGCCGGGAACAGTTCCAGATCGCGTCGATCTCCCGCTTCCGGGCGCGCCCGATTTCGGCGGACCGGGTGGTACACGGAGAGTTCGAGCACCACCCGCTCCCGCGCAGGGTGGCGGAACGCCTGTACCTGGCGAACGAGCCGATCCCCCCGGCATTCGGAGTGGCGGACGAACTGGCCCCGCTCCAACTCCGGGAGGCGAGATGACCATTCAAGCCTGTCCGGCGTTTGAGGACCGGGGGTCCGGGGGCGGAGCCTCCGAATCCCCCCGTGGTCTGCTGTTCCGCTCGCACGTGCCGCAATTTCAAGCCTGTCCGGCGTTTGAGGACCGGGGGTCCGGGGGCGGAGCCTCCGAATCCCCCCACGGTCTGCTGTTCCGCTCCTACGCGCCGCAAATTCAAGCCCGTCCGGCGATTGAGGACCAGGGGTCCGGGGGCAGCGCCCCC
>NZ_JAFLRJ010000252.1:43968-44180 GCF_017315755.1 Streptomyces beijiangensis | reverse complement strand
ACCCATGCGTCGTCGACACCCCAGGCCGTGGGCAGCGCGTCGTTGCGCACGGCCCTCGGCGGCACCCAGCCGGCAACGCTCTCCAGAACAGCCGCGGGCACAGGCGTTTCCCCCCTCGCGCAGAAATGATTCACCAGCAGTAGCGGAATGCAATATTCCGGTTGCGGAGAGTAAAACACGCCACGGGGGCAGCGGAGGCCATCAGGACCGTG
>NZ_JAFLRJ010000252.1:0-43830 GCF_017315755.1 Streptomyces beijiangensis | reverse complement strand
TGGCCGCCGGAGAGCTGGTGCGGGCGCCGGTCCGCCTTGTCCTTCAGGCCAACAGCTGCCAACAACTCCCTTGCACGGTCACGGACTTGGCGTACCGGACGGCCGGAGAGATGTGCCATCAACTGCAGTTGTTCGACCGCCGTCAGCGAGGGCAGCAGATTCGGCTGCTGGAAGACGATCCCGATCCGCGAACGCCGCAGCTCCGCCTTGTCCGCACGGCTCAGCGGCCCCGTGTCCGTACCGCCGACGACCACCCTCCCCCGGTCCGGTGCGACCAGCGTCGCCGCCACCGCGAGGAGGCTCGACTTGCCCGAGCCCGAGGGTCCGACCACCGCCGTGAGCGATCCGGCCGGCACGTCCAGGGACACCGCGTCCAGCGCGGTGAGGCGTCCCTCGCCGTCGCGATAGGTCAGGGTGACGTCGTCGAGGAGCAGATTCGCGGAGTTCATCGCGGAGTTCATCGCGCACTTCCCAGGGCAGTCAGCGGATCGACGGCGGTGATCCGCCGTACGGAGAGACCCGCGCCGACCGCACCGAGGCCGACCAGCACGGCGGCAGGGGCGAGAGCGGTGAGCGGATCGAGTACGAAAGGAACGTCCGCGGGGACCAGCGCGCCGACCCCCGCCGCGAGCCCGGTGCCCAGCAGCGTCCCGGCCGTCAGCATCAGCACCGCCTGGCCGAGTGCGTCGCGCAGCAGATACGGGGTCGACGCGCCCAGCGCCTTGAGCACCGCGATGTCGCCACTGCGCTGGATCGTCCAGACCGTGAAGAACGCCCCTATGACCAGGGCCGAGATCGCGAAGAGGAATCCGCGCATCAGCTGGAGGGAGCCGTTCTCCGCCTGGTACGAGGGGAGCGCCGCGAGGGATCCGTCCAGCGAGAGCGTCCGGGTGCCGGCCGCCCGGTCGCCCGCCGCGAGATCCGCGCCGTCGTCCGTGGCCAGCGCCACGACCGTCGCGCTGCGGCCGTCGGCGAGCGCGGTCCAGACGACGGGGGTGTGGCTGTACGAGTCCTCGCCCACCACCGCGGTCACCTCCAGCCGCCGCCCCGACAGCTCGACCGTGTCCCCGGCCGCCGCGCCCAGGTCCTTCGCGGCCCCGGTGGAGAGCACCACACCCTCCGGGCCCGGGGGCTCCGGCGCGGGTCCGGATCCGTCCCGTACGGCGAACTCAGTGACCGCGGCCGTACGATCGCCCGAGGCCGCGTTGAGCGTCGAGATCGCGATCGGCTCCGCGCTCCTCACCCCCGGCCGCCCCGCCCACTCGTGCCAGGCACGGGGTGCCAGCTGCGAGCCGGCGAAGGACGCCGACTGTCCGGACGGGGGCGCGGCGAAGGCCAGGTGGTCCGCCGATGCGGACAGTCCGGTGACGGCCGAGGTGTTGTCCTTGGCCAGCCCCGCCGTCAGTCCGGACAGCAGCCCGACCAGCAGTGTGATGAGCACAATCACCGCGCCCATCAGGGCAAACCTGCCCCGGGCGAATCTCAGATCTCTCCATGCGACGAACATGGTCCCCACCCTGCTGGGCGAGGGGTCCGCGGGGCATCGCGCCTCGGATGGCCGTGTCCGGATCAAAAGGCGGAGTCCGCAATCAACCTTTCGGTTGACCGTTCGCCGTGCCGGTCCGCCTACGCTGGACGGGTCATGGATCCACGTTCCCTCACCCCGGCCCTGGGCGCCCTGCGCATCTGTCTGCACCTGCTGATGGCGGGGCTGCTCGCGCTGGCCGCAGCCCGTGCGCTCACCGACCACGCCCCGGACGCCCCCGCCGTGGTGGTGGCCGCCGCCGCGGTCGGCGGGATCTACGCGCTGGGCGCCGCCCTGCCTTCCGTACGGACCTCGCGCACCGCGGCGGCCGTCTGGCTCGGGGCGCTGGGCGCCGCCTGGCTGGTGCTGCTGGTCCTCTCCCCCGACGGTCTGTGGACCGCCTTCCCCCTCTACTTCCTGCAGCTGCACCTGCTGCCGCCGCGCTGGGCGCTGCCCTCGGTGGCTGCCACGGCGGGGGCCGCGATCGCCGGTTACGTACTGCACGGCGGGCCGCTGAACCCGGGCGCGTTCATAGGGCCGCTGCTCGGTGCGGCGGTCGCCGTGGCAACCGTGCTCGGCTATCAGGCGCTCTACCGGGAGAGCGAGCGACGGCGCAGGCTCATCGACGAGCTGATCGCCACCCGGGCCGAGCTCGCCGCCGCCGAACGGACGGCGGGCACGCTCGCCGAGCGCGAGCGCCTGGCCCGCGAGATCCACGACACCCTCGCCCAGGGCCTCTCCTCCATCCAGCTGCTGCTGCGCGCCGCGGGGCGGACCCTGCCCGACGGCGCCCCGGCCGCCGCCCACATCGAGCAGGCCCGACAGGCGGCGCAGGACAATCTGGCCGAGGCGCGGCGGTTCGTACGGGAGCTCTCGCCGCCCGACCTGGAGCACGGATCGCTCTCCGGGGCGCTGGCGCGGCTGTCGTCGCGTACGCCTGGCGCCCGCTTCTCCGCGAGCGGTACGCCGGTGGCTCTGCCCACCCCGTACGACGTGGCGCTGTTGCGGATCGCCCAGTCGGCGCTGTCCAACACCGTCCGCCATGCGGGGGCCGGCCGCGCCGAGATCACCCTGAGCTTCATGGACACGGCGGTGGCCCTCGACGTGGTCGACGACGGCCGGGGCTTCGACCCTTCGTACGTCCCGGCGGGCGACGGCGGTTTCGGGCTCCCCGCGATGCGCTCGCGCGCCGAGTCGCTGGGCGGCACCTTCACGGTCGAGTCCGCGCCGGGCCAGGGCACGGCTGTCGCGGTCACGCTGCCGCTGCCCCTCCAGGCCGCCGGGAAGGCCGCGGAGAAGGCCGCCCGATGACGATCCGCCTGCTGCTCGCCGACGATCACCCGGTGGTACGGGCCGGGCTGCGCGCCGTCCTGGAGACCGAGCCGGGTTTCGAGATCGTCGCGGAGGCGGCGACGGCCGAGCGGGCGGTGGAGCTGGCCGCGACCGGGATCGCCGATGTGGTGCTGATGGACCTGCAGTTCGGGGCGGGGATGCACGGCGCGGAGGCCACGGCCGCGATCACCGCCGTCGCGGGGGCGCCGCGGGTGCTCATTCTGACGACGTACGACACCGATGCCGACATCCTCGCCGCGGTCGAGGCGGGGGCCGGCGGGTATCTGCTGAAGGACGCCCCGCCGGAGGAGCTGGCGGCTGCTGTCCGTACGGCCGCCGCGGGCCAGTCGGCGCTCGCGCCCGCGGTCGCGCACCGGCTGATGGACAGGATGCGCACCCCCGCCGAGTCGTTGACCCGGCGCGAGCTTGAGGTGCTGCAGCTGGTCGGGGAAGGTCTTTCCAACCAGCGGATCAGCAAGGAGCTCTTCCTCAGCCAGGCGACGGTGAAGTCCCATCTGGTGCACATCTACGCCAAGCTGGGCGTCGACTCACGGACCTCGGCGGTGGCCGCGGCCACGGCACGGCGGCTCATCAGGCGCTGAGGGTGTCCGGGGGTCAGCGCTGCTGCGGCGGGTTCCCGAAGAGGTCCACCGCGTTGCGTACGGCATTGAGCGAGACCGCCAAGGCGCTGACCGAGCCGATCGCCCCCGCGATCAGCAGCAGCGAGCGGCGCAGCCGCGGAATCTCCGGTACGCCGCTGAGTCCCATGGCGGCCAGGGCCGCCAGTTCGTCCTCGGCGATCGCCCGGTCGGCGAACTCCGCCGGGTGCGCGGCGAGTTCACGGCGAAGCCGGGAGACGGCGAAGCGAAGCTCCGCCACCCTCGGGTCCTCGTCGTTGCCGGTCACAGGCCTCTGCCCCACGTTCTGCAACAAAATTCTCCCCCTCGCACGCCTTCGTGCCGGTATCGCTGGTCGCGCTGAAGTACGGATCCCTTGCCGGAGCGGGTCAGACACCGGGGGGCCGCGGGCAAGTTAACGCCACTTTGCGAGTTCTCCGCCACTCCGTCGACGGAATTGAGGCCGAAGGACCGGTGTCCGTGAGGTATCCAGTTCCCATGGTGCGTTTGGAGACAGAGGGAACAGAGGGAAGGGTCGCCGGGCTGCTGCTCGCCGCGGGCGGCGGGCGGCGGCTCGGCGGGCGCCCGAAGGCGTTGCTCGAACACCGCGGCCGGCCACTGGTCGAGCACGCGGTGGGGGTGCTGCGCGACGGCGGGTGCGAGCTGGTGCACGTGGTGCTCGGCGCGGCTGCCGCGGAGGTACGGGAGCGGGCCCGACTGCCGGGGTGCGTCCTGGTGGAGAACCCGGAGTGGGAGGAGGGGATGGGGTCGTCCCTGCGGGCCGGGCTCGGTTCGCTGGCCTCGTCGGGCGCGGCTGCGGCGCTCGTCTCTCTGGTGGACCAGCCGGGGATCGGGTCCCGGGCGGTGGCCCGTGTGCTCGGGGCGTACCGCTCGCCGACGAGCCTTGCGGCAGCTTCGTACGACGGGAAGCGGGGGCACCCCGTCCTCTTCGGCGCGGACCGGTGGGAGGAGATCGCGGCGAGTGCGGTGGGCGATCGCGGGGCACGCGCCTATCTGAAGGCGCACAGTGGGGCGATCACACTCGTCGAGTGTGCGGATGTGGCCGAGGACTACGACATCGACACCATCGAGGACTTGATCCACTTGGAGTGACCGGTGTGGCACTCAGCGACAACTTCTGTCGACTCGGAGATTCTCGACGTCAACAGACCGTTGAAGTTCCACCATGAGGAAACTAGTATCCACACGTCAGAAGCGCCCGACCCCCAGACGGCGCCCGCAGTCGCATCTCGGCTCCCATGGCACCCCGTGCCATGAGTGAACGCCCGGCGGCCGCCCAGGGCACCGCCGCTGTAAGGAGTGACAGCTCATGTCCGCACCAGCGCCGTCCCCGCTGGCCATCGTCGATGCCGAGCCCCTGCCCCGGCAGGACGAGGTCCTGACCGACGCGGCCCTCGCCTTCGTGGCCGAGCTGCACCGGAACTTCACGCCGCGCCGCAACGAGCTCCTCGCCCGTCGCGGGGAGCGGCGTGCCGAGATCGCCCGTACCTCCTCGCTGGACTTCCTGCCCGAGACGGCGGCGATCCGCGCGGACGACTCCTGGAAGGTCGCACCGGCCCCGGCCGCGCTGAACGACCGCCGGGTGGAGATCACCGGTCCGACCGACCGCAAGATGACCATCAACGCCCTGAACTCGGGCGCCAAGGTCTGGCTCGCCGACTTCGAGGACGCCTCGGCTCCCACGTGGGAGAATGTCGTCCTCGGCCAGCTCAATCTCACCGACGCCTACGCGCGCCGGATCGACTTCACCGACGACAGGTCGGGCAAGACCTACGCCCTCAAGGACGCCGCCGAGCTCGCGACCGTCGTCATGCGGCCGCGCGGCTGGCACCTGGAGGAGCGCCACCTGCAGTTCGGCTCGGCATCCGGAGAACTTGAAGAGAGCCGAGGCGGAGCGAAGCGGAGCGGCTCTCCCGTTCCGGGTGCGCTGGTCGACTTCGGCCTCTACTTCTTCCACAACGCCAAGCGCCTCATCGAGCTCGGCAAGGGCCCGTACTTCTACCTCCCGAAGACGGAGTCCTACCTGGAGGCCCGCCTCTGGAACGACGTCTTCGTCTTCGCGCAGGACTACGTCGGCATCCCGCAGGGCACCGTCCGCGCGACCGTCCTGATCGAGACGATCACGGCGGCGTACGAGATGGAGGAGATCCTCTACGAGCTGCGCGACCACGCCTCCGGCCTCAACGCGGGCCGCTGGGACTACCTCTTCTCCATCGTCAAGAACTTCCGTGACGGCGGAGCCAAGTTCGTCCTGCCGGACCGCAACCTGGTCACGATGACCGCCCCCTTCATGCGGGCGTACACCGAGCTCCTGGTGCGCACCTGCCACAAGCGCGGCGCGCACGCGATCGGCGGCATGGCGGCCTTCATCCCCTCGCGGCGCGACGCCGAGGTCAACAAGGTCGCCTTCGAGAAGGTCAAGGCCGACAAGGACCGCGAGGCGGGCGACGGCTTCGACGGCTCCTGGGTGGCCCACCCCGACCTGGTGCCGATCGCCATGGCCTCCTTCGACGCGGTGCTCGGCGAGAAGCCGAACCAGAAGGACCGGCTGCGCGAGGACGTCTCGGTGGCCCCCGGCGACCTGATCGCGATCGACTCGCTGGACGCGAAGCCGACGTACGACGGACTGCGCAACGCCGTCCAGGTCGGCACCCGCTATATCGAGGCCTGGCTGCGCGGCCTGGGCGCCGTCGCCATCTTCAACCTCATGGAGGACGCGGCCACCGCCGAGATCTCGCGCTCGCAGATCTGGCAGTGGATCAACGCCGGGGTCGTCTTCGAGAACGGTGTGACGGCGACGGCCGATCTCGCCCGCACGATCGCCGCCGAGGAGCTGGCAGCGATCCGCGAGGAGGTCGGCGAGGAGGCCTTCGCGGCGGGCAAGTGGCAGCAGGCACACGATCTGCTGCTGACGGTCTCGCTGGACGCGGACTACGCGGACTTCCTGACCCTGCCGGCGTACGAGCAGCTGATCGGCTGACCAGGCTGGAGTCTGTGAACTCTCTCAACGCTTCATGAGAGCGAGCTGTACCTGAGGTCCCGTGGCTGTGCGATACGCCACGGGACCTCAGTCCTGTACGAACAGTCCTAGTACCCGGGTCGGCACCCTCCCGGCCCCCAGTGCATCGGCCCAGCCTGCGCGAATTCCCGTTTGTTGCAGATTGGACGATTAACCCCTCGGTACGGCATCAGGTAGTAGATGCCCTCTTTGCACCGATTGGGTGGCCTCCTCCATGGTGAAGCGGTCGCCCTGCCCTGTGAG
This sequence comes from Streptomyces beijiangensis, assembly GCF_017315755.1. Classification (GTDB taxonomy): domain Bacteria; phylum Actinomycetota; class Actinomycetes; order Streptomycetales; family Streptomycetaceae; genus Streptomyces; species Streptomyces beijiangensis. The sequence continues at coordinate 37,073 of NZ_JAFLRJ010000252.1, read as the reverse complement.
GGCTCCGGCGGCGCTCCCCGTCCCCGAAGCTAGGCCTCTCTGTGTCCCGTCACGCCCTCCGCCATCCCGTCCAGGGGTCCCGCACCACGCTCACCGCGGTCTGCGCCGCAGTCCTGCTGGTGGGCGGCTCCTCCTCGGTTGCTTTCGCCGCCTCGTCCGTCTCCCCGTCGACCGCGGTGACGGCTGCGAGCACGACGACTGCCGCGAAGACCACCACGTCGACCACCGCGAAGACGACAGCGAAGACGACAGCAACGACTGCGAAGACCGCATCGACCGCGAAGACCGCGTCGGCGACCAAGACGTACTCGAACGACCTCAACGGCTGGATCAACGAGTCGCTGGACATCATGGCCGCGAAGGGCATCCCCGGCACGTACGAGGGCATCTACAAGAACGTGATGCGCGAGTCCTCGGGCAACCCGAACGTCGTGAACGACTGGGACATCAACGCCCAGAACGGCACGCCTTCGAAGGGCCTGCTCCAGGTCATCCAGCCGACGTTCGACACGTACCACGTCGCCGGAACCGCGGACGACCTCCTCGACCCGGTCGCCAACATCACGGCCGCGTCCAACTACGCGTACCACGTCTACGGATCGATCGACAACGTCAACAGCGCCTACTGAGCGCCCGATCGGCCAATTCCCGTGCGCCCGGCCCCTGCTGCGTGATACGTCTGCCTGTCATGGACGATCTTGTGACAGAGCGGCTGGTGCTCCACCCGATGAGCATCGCCGAGGCCGAGCGCGTCGTGCTGGCCGAACCCGCCGACGGTGACCTGTGGGCTCCGGGATATCCCGCGCCGGGTGATGTCGAGGGGGCCGCACACTTCCTCGAGCACTGCGCGAGCACCGGTGATCCGCAGCCGTTCGGCAATTACGAGATACGGCGCCGCAGCGACGGGCTCGTCATCGGCGGCCTCGGCTTCAACCGGCCGCCGGACGAGGACGGCACCGTCCCCATCGGGTACGCACTGATCCCCGACGTCCGCGGCAAGGGGTACGCCTCCGAAGCGCTGCGCGGGCTGCTGCAGCTCGCACGCGATCTCGGGATCAGATCGGTGATCGGTGACGCCGATCTCGACAACATCGCCTCGCAGCGCGTGATGGCCGCCGTCGGCATGGAGCGGACCGGCGAGGACGAGCGAGTGGTGTACTTCAGGGTCGACTGGCCAGAGATGTAGCGCGCCGGGCGATGAGTTCCGGGCGTGCGTACGGTCTGCAGCATATGGACATCTACGATTTCGAACCCGCCGCCCGGCCCGTGGCACAGCTCCTCGACGCCGTACGGGACGACCAGCTCGACGACCCGACCCCCTGTCCCGACTATGCGGTACGCGAGATCCTCGGCCACCTCGTCGGCCTGACCGCGGCCTTCCGCAACGCCGCCGACAAGGACTTCGGGCCGCTCACCGGCACCAACCCGGGCTCGGCCCTCCCCACGCTCGACGGCGACTGGCGCACGACGCTGCCCCGGCAGCTCGACGAGCTCGTCGTGGCCTGGCGCTCCCCGGCCGCCTGGGAGGGCGACACCCAGGCCGGGGGCATCACCTTCCCCGCGGTGGCCGCGGCCCAGGTCGCCGTCGACGAGCTGGTCGTGCACGGCTGGGACCTGGCCAGGGCCACCGGACAGCCGTACGAGCCGGACACCGCATGCCTGAAGATCGCGGAGGCCATGCTCGGCGCCGGCCCCGAGCGGCGCGGGGAGATCTTCGGGCCGGTCATCGAGGTGCCGGAGGGGGCCCCGCTGCTCGACCGGGTGATCGGGCTCAGCGGGCGGAACCCGGACTGGAAGCCGTAGGCGGCGAGCCGGCGCACACCCCCGACCAGGCCTTATACAGAACAAACGCGCACAATGGAGGCAAAGCGCACGGAGAGAACCGAGCCGAAAGGCATGTGGCATGTCCCAGACCTGCGAAGTCGGCGAGTGGCTCGCCTTCGACGGAGGGCTCGAAGTACTCGTCGACGATCTTGAGCCCTTCGCCCCGACCCACCTGGACCGCGACCACCAGGACGGCGACACCTACGTCCGCTTCACCGTCTGCGCCCGCAATACCGCGCCACGCGCGGGGAAGGCCATGCGCGCCCACCGCAGGGAGCACCCCAGGGCCCCCGCGCCCTCCGGCGACCTCAGCGAGGCGGCGCGCACCCGGCTGGTCGAGAAGCGGTCCGCCGAGCGCGTACAGGCGATGAAGAAGGCCAGGGCCGCCGTCCACATGGAAGTGGAGGCCAGGGTGCAGCTCTGGGCCGACGACGTACGGGCGCACCGCACCCACGACGCGGACCAGTCCATCCTGACGGGTCTGCACACCACGGTCCCGCGCCGGAGGACCCGGAAGGCGACGTATGCCTTCCGGGTTCCCGCGGACGCGCTCGACCGGGTGCGCGTCGTGATCCGCCCCTCGGTCAACGACCGGCTGCAGGAGGAGGCGGAGTGGACCACTGAGATCGACGCCCCCGATGCGTCGCTGCTCGACGAATCGCTCCCCCGGCACGACGAAGAGGCCGAGGAGAGTGCGGCCGTGTCCGCCGAGAGCGGGGACGTGAGCGAGGACGACGACAGCGAGGGCGAGGGCGAGCCCGAGCAGCGGCGCACCTCCCTCAGAGAGCGCCGCCAGAACAAGCGCGACCACCGGCGCCAGCAGCTCAAGTCCAACAACGGGGCGGTCCTGTAAGGGCGTTGGACCCGGTTTTGGAACCGGCCCTCCGTCAGGAGAAGCGCACCGGGAGGTACTTGATCCCGTTGATGAAGTCGGAGCGCATCCGGCGCGGTTCGCCGGTGAGCTCCACCCCGGCGTGCCGGCGGAGCAACTCCCGGGTGAGCGCCGTGATCTGGGTGCGGGCGAGTCCCGCGCCCAGACAGTAGTGCGGTCCCCCGCCGCCGAAGGTGAGATGTTCGTTGGGGGTGCGCCGGATGTCGAGCACACCGGGGTCGGCGAAGACGTCCTCGTCGCGATTGGCCGAGGTGTAGTAGAGGACGGCCTTCTGGCCCGCCCTGACGGGGACACCGCGGATCTCGGTGTCGCGGGTGGCCGTACGCCGGAAGTTGTGGATCGAGCCGTTCCAGCGCAGGAGCTCCTCCGTGGCAGTGGCCCACAGCGCGTCGTCGTCGACCCCCGCGACCAGTTCCGCACGGGCGTCCGGGTGCTGCACAAGGGTGAGCAACGCCTGGGCGAGGAGATTGCGGGTGGTCTCGTTCCCCGCGACACAGAGCGTCACGAAGAACATGTTGATCTCGTGGCCCGAGAGCCGTTCCCCGTCCAGTTCGGCGTGGACGAGGGCGCTGAGGATGTCGTCCCTGGGCTCCTTGAGGCGGTCGGCGGCGAGTGCGTCGCAGTACGCGTAGATCTCGGCGGCCGCGTTCTGCCCGTCCTCCTCGCTCGTACGGAAGTCGGGGTCCTGGAAGCCGACCATACGGTTGGACCAGTCGAAGATCCGGTCCTCGTCGGCGGCCGGGACGCCGACCATCTCGCAGATGACCTGCAACGGCAGCCGGGCCGCGATCTCCTCGACGAACTCGACCTCGCCGCCCTTGGCGGCCACGGTGTCCGCCAGGAGAGCAGCCCTGCGTCCGATGTCCTCGGTGAGCTTGCGGATCATGCGCGGCGAGAAGGCGGTGGCCACGAGCCGCCGGTAGCGGGTGTGCTTGGGCGGGTCCATCCCGATGAGGGTGAGGCCCAGGCTGGCGAGGGCCTCGGGGGTCTGGTCGCGGATGAAGAAGGAGCCGAGCTCGACGGACCACAGTCCGGGTTCACGGCTGATGGCGACGATGTCGTCGTGGCGGGTGACGGCGAAGAACCCCTCGTGGCTGCCGGGGATCTCGTGCCAGTGGACGGGGTCCTCATGGCGCAGCCGGGCGAACTGGTCGTGGGGTATGCCCTGCGCCCAGGTGTCCTCGAGCAGGTTGATGGCGGCAGCGCTCATGGCCGGTCCTTTCGGGGAAGGTCGTCGAGTCCGAGGAGCGTGCGCAGGGCGCCGACGACCAGCACGTCGGGTACGCCGTGCGGGTCGAGGCGGTGCTGCAGGGCACATCCGAGGAGTACGCCGAGGACCAGTGCCCCCGTCTCCGCGGGCGGCCGGGGCAGCGGGAGTCCGGTGGTCGCCGCCCAGTCGGCCAGGCCCTCACCGAGCTGGGTGCGGATCTCCGCGTACCGCTCGGCGAGCCGGGTGCCGACCAGCGGGGAGCGTGCGCCGTGCAGCCAGAGCTCCATCTCCAGAAGCAGCCAGGCGTCCCCGCGGTCGGCCATGGGGCGGGTGATGGAGCCCCACATCGCGCCGAAGTGCGCGGCGGGGTCCGAGCTGCCGGCGAGTTCGGCGGTGAGATCGTCGGCGGTGCGTTCCTTCCACACCTCCAGGAGGGCGAGGAGCAGCCCTTCCTTGCCGCCGAAATGGCTGTAGAGGGCGCCGGTGGTGCGCCCGGCCGAGGCGGCGACGGCCTCGGCCGACACGGCGTGGAACCCCTTGCGGGCGTAGAGATCGGCGGCGGCGTCGATCAGCCGCGCTCTGGTCTCCGACTTGCGCTGGGTCTGGCTGCGTACCGTACGGGCCATGGGCACTGCCCCCGGGAGGCGGAGTTATATCGGTTCTCCGACATAAGACGACCCTCCCGCCAATCTGACGGCCCGTCAACCCTGGTGACGGGAACCGCCGTTGCTCAGCTGGTGAGGAATTCGCCGACGTGCTCGGCGAACTGCTGCGGCTGCAGGGCGTGCACGTTGTGCCCGACGGGAATGGTGATCACCCGGCAGTCGGGGATCTCCGCGGCCATGTCGTGGATCCGGTCCTGCGGCATGGAGCTGTCGCTCCCGCCCGCCACGATCAGCGTCGGCGCCACGATCTCCCCGAGGCGCTCCTCCCACTCGGGATCGGGGGCGAAGATCTGGGCGCGGACGGCGGGGACCACGGCCAGGTCGTAGTCGACGGGGCCCTCGGGGGGCGCGGACTCCGTCAGCTCGCGGGGGTACGGCGGCGGGGTCTCCTCCAGGACCAGGTACTCCACCCGGTCCGCGTGGTCCAGAGCGAGCCGGTACGCGATGACCCCGCCCATGGAGTGGCCGACGAGGCCCACGCGGTCCAGCTGCAGCTCATCGAGGAAGCCGAGCACGTCCTCACACATCAGCGCGAGATCGTAGTCGTCGGGCCAGTCGCTCTCGCCGTGTCCGCGCAGGTCGAGGGCGTAGACCCGCCACTCGTCGCCGAGCAGCTCCCCCACCTTGTCCCAGGAGGCGGCGGACCCGGTCAGCCCGTGCAGCAGTACGACCGGCGCGCCCATGGGGTTGCCCCAGCTCCGGTAGGCCAGCCGTACGTCCCCGACATCCACCACTCCGTGATCATCCATACCCTCGACGCTACAGGGCTTCGGGACCCTTCTCTTTCGTCGGTACCGGCAGCTGATTGAAGCCGTAGTAGACGGCGAGCAGCCCGTGCACCGCGAGGGTCGCCGGCGCGGAGACGAAGGACAGGGCGAGCGTGGCCGGGTAGACCAGGGTGCCCAAGGCAAAGCGGGATGGGGCCTCTCCCTGCTCGAACGAAGTTGAGAGCTTGGGGAAGCGTGGCGCGGGCGGCCAGTGCGTCCACACGGTCGTCGAAGAGATGGCCGGTCTTCGTCAGATGCCACCACACCGCCTGAAAAGTGAGCGCCATCACCACCATGAGCCCGCTGTAGACGGCGGCCGCCACGTGCGAGGCACTGCCCTCGCGCAGATACGTGGCGAGCAGGGCGGCGGGCCAGGGCAGCGCGGCGACGGTCATCAGCAGCAGCAGATTGAGGAACATCAGGGTGCGGTCGACCCGGGCCACGAACCGGAAGATCTGGTGGTGGTTGAGCCACATGATCCCGATGACCAGAAAACTCACGACATAGGCGGCGTACGAGGGCCACTGCTCCCCCAGCGCCTTCCAGAGCTCGCCCCCCGCATGTTCAGGGACCTTGATCTCCAGGATGAGCAGGGTGATCGCGATGGCGAACACCCCGTCACTGAACGCCTCCAGCCTGCCCGATTCATTCGTCACGCACATTCCCCTCAAATGATCGTTCGATCAATTTCACGCGAACCGTTGAGCGTTTGAGCACGAACGTGCTAGAAAGCGCTTGCCCATGAGTGACTCACCTTCACCTGGCTCCCGGAGATCCCATGACGCCTCCCTGGTCCCGCCGTGGCTTCATCGCCACAACCGGCAGCACAGCCTTTGCACTTGGCGCTTTCGGCCTGTCCGCCACCCCTGCCCACGCCGCCGGCACGACGGCCGGCGCGACAAGCGCGACGACGGCCGACACCGACGAATTCGCGACCCTACGTGCCAAGTGGCGCGAGCTCTACCTGGGCGCCGGATTCAGCCCCACCGCAGAGCCGTTCAAGACCAAACTGGCCGCCCTCGGCACGCAGGCGGCCGGGTTCCGTACGGCCATGGCACCTGCGTCCGGCTCCCTCTGGCCCGACCTCGTCTATCTGGACCCCGAGCCGGACACCGACACCGAGTCGTTCGCCTTCTCCGAGAAGATGAACACCAGCTACAACCGGCTGCGGACGATGGCCGAGGCCTACTCGCAGCCCGGCACCGGACTGACCGGCGACACGGCGCTCAAGGACGCGGTCCTCACCGGCCTCGACCATCTGCACGCCGACGTCTTCAACGAGAACAAGACGCAGTACGGGAACTGGTGGAACTTCCAGATCGGCTCCCCGCAGGCGCTGATGGACATATCCGTCCTCCTCTACGACGAGCTGTCCCAGGCGCAGATCGACAGCTACGTCGCCGCGGTGGACAAGTTCCTCCCGGAGTCGCTCCTCGCCAAGTACACGGGCACGAGCACCGGCGCCAACCGCGTCGACCTGTGCCGGGGCATGATCCTGCGCGGTGTCGTCGGCAAGAACGGCGACAAGATCAAGGTCGCCCGCGACGCGCTCTCGCCGGTCTTCCCGTACGTCACCACCGGTGACGGCTTCTACGACGACGGATCCTTCGTCCAGCACACCTCGATCCCCTACATCGGCGGCTACGGTGCCGTGCTCAACGACGGCCTCGGCAGGCTCTTCGCGCTGCTGCGCGGATCGAGCTGGGAAGTGACGGACCCGGGCAGCCAGCAGTTCCTCGACACGATCGAGGCGGCCATCGCCCCCTTCGTCTACGACGGCCTGATGATGGACAACGTCTCGGGGCGCGGCATCACCCGCATCGGCACCGACGACCACATCCGCGCCCACAGCGTCATGGGCTCGATCGTGCTGCTCGGCCAGGGCGCGAGCGCCGAGGAGAACGCGCGCTGGCGCGCCATGGTCAAGGGCTGGCTCCAGCGCGACCACTACGGCCCCGCCCTCAAGGACGCCGGCCTGAGCCTGGTCAACCTCTCGCGGCTGCAGACACTCCTCGACGACACCACTGTGACGGCGGCCCCCGAGCCCGTCGCGCACCGGGTCTTCCACAACATGGACCGGGTCACCCACCGCCGCCGCGACTGGGGTGCCGGCCTCTCCCTGGCCTCGAACCGCATCGCGCACTACGAGTTCGGCAATCTGGAGAACTACCGCGGCTGGCACACCGGTTCGGGCTGGCTGCAGTGGTGGGGACCCGACGCGGGCCTCGGCCAGTACTCGGACGCGTACTGGCCGACCGCCAACCCCTACCGGCTGCCCGGCACCACCGTCTCGACGAAGAAGCTCGCCGACGGCCAGGGCGGCGCCTGGGCCAACCCCCGTACGGACAGCGCCTGGGTGGGCGGCACGGGCGACGGCGAGTTCGGCACCACGGGCCAGCATCTGCAGGGACTCGCCTCCACGATGCACGCCAAGAAGTCCTGGTTCTGGCTGGACGACTCGGTGGTCTGCCTCGGCGCGGGGATCACATCGGCCGACGGCACGACCGTCGAGACGGTCTTCGACAACCGCAACCTGGGCGTGTCCGGCGCCCCGGCGCTGCTCCTCGACGGCAGGCCCCAGCCGTCCGCGCAGGGCTGGTCGGTCACCGGCCGCTCCACCCGCTGGGCGCACCTGGCGGGCCACGCCGGCTATGTGTTCCCCGGCGGTACGAAGCTGAACGCGCTCCGCGAGGAGCGCACCGGCGCCTGGAAGGACGTCAACGGCGCGAGCGGCACCACCGACCCGATCACCCGGCGCTACGCGACGCTCTGGCAGGACCACGGCACCGACCCGCAGGACGCCGGTTACGCGTACATCCTGATGCCCGGGGCGAGCGCCCTGCGCACCGCGGCGCGCGCACTGGACCACCACTGGCTGGAGATCCTCGCCAACACCCCGCAGCAGCAGGCCGTCCGGGTCCCCTCGCACGGGTTCACCGGGATCAACTTCTGGGAGGCGGGGACGGCCGGCGCGGTCACGGCGAGCGCGCCGGTGAGCGTACAGATCCGTGAGAAGCGCGACGGAACGGCGACGATCACCGTCGCCGACCCCTCGCGTGTCGCCAAGGACGGTCTGACGCTGACATGGAAGCGGCGGGTCAAGTCCGTGGTGTCCAAGGCCTCTTCGGTCACGGCGGCCGAGACCGGGCACGAGCTCACCCTCACGTTCGGTGACCTGAGCGGTCTGCGCGGCGACACCCAGACGGTCACGGTCAGGCTCCACTGACCGCAGGGAACGCAGAGGGGGCGGGGCCGGGCTGCCGAGAGCAGCCGGCCCCGCCCCCTCTTCCGTACAACTACCGGAAGTCGCGCAGGAGTTCGCCGAGTCCGGTCAGGACGCGCCGCCCGGGCGCCGCCTGGACCGGCACGAAGGACGGCACGGCCGCGACCAGGCACCCGGCCGCCTCCCCCGCCGCGATCCCCGTCGGGCTGTCCTCCACGACCAGGCACCCGGACGGGTCCACACCCAGCGTGCGGGCCGCGGCGAGATAGGGGTCGGGGGCGGGCTTGGTGGCCGGGGTCTCGCCCGCGGCGACGGTCGTACGGAAGGACTCCGTGCCCAGCACCTTCAGTACGGCGTCCACGACGGGGCGCGGCGAGGCCGACACCAGGGCGGTGGGAATACCCAAGCCGTTGAGCAGGTCGAGGAGCTGGCGCGCACCAGGCAGCAGGACCGTGTCGGCCTCGACCGCGGCCAGGAAGCGCTCGTCGAGGTCCGCGGTGATCTCCGCGAGCGGGCGGGCCGCGTCCGAGATCCGGAAGAGGTGGGCGGCGGTGTCCTCGACCGCGCGGCCGACGACCTCGGGGATGTCCGCGTCGGACAGCCTGTGACCGAGACCCCCGGCGACGTCCTCGGCCGTCTTCCACCAGAGCGACTCGGTGTCGACGAGCGTGCCGTCCATGTCGAAGAGGACGGCCTGCGGGACCACCGTGAACGGCCGCCCGTCCAGAGTCCAGTGCGAGTCCGCGGGCCGGCCGAGTGCGGCGAACACCTGGGCCGCCACGTCCTCGTGGCGAAGTTCGCGCACGGTCGCCCCGGCCGGGACGTCAGGTCCTGAGCAGGCGATCCATGCGGTGCGCTCCTGGTCGGTGCGGCCGCCGTGGCCGCCCTCGTCGCGGTGGCCGTGGTCGGTCACGACGATGAACGTCCACGCTTCGTCGTCGTACGTCGCCCGGCCGCGCACCGCGGCGAGCAGCCGGCCGAGCCGCTCGTCGGCGCGGGCTATGGAGCGCTCGTACTCCGGTACGCAGCCCAGGATGTGGGCGGTCTCATCGGTCGCGCCGAGATAGACGAACGAGGCCTCGGGGTCCTCGTCGGAGAGCACGCGGACCGCGTCGGCGGTCATCTGCTCGTCCACCGCCTCCCAGTCCTCGCAGGTCTCGGCGGCCGGGGCGGCATGGCTGAGGCGGCTGGGCTCGCGGAAGAGCGGGCCGCCGTCGGCCACGGTCACCAACGGCTGCCAGCCCGCTGCGACATAGGTGCGGCGGCCGTCGCCGCGGGTGAGGCGGGTGGTGAAGTCGGGGAAGACGGTGAGGCGGTTGCCGCTGAAGTCGTTGCTCCACACCGCGTGCTTGTCGACGCTCACCCCGGTGACGATCGTCGCCCAGCAGGGTCCCGACATGGTGGGGGTGCCGGGGCGGATCTCCACCGGGGCGAGGAATCCGGCCGCCTCGACGGAGTCCAGGTGCGGGGTGTCCACGGTGCGCAGGGTGTCGAGGCGAACGCCGTCGATCCCGACAACGAGAACGCGGCGGGCACGGTCGCGTACGCCAGAAGCCATGACAGTGAGGTCCTTTCAAAGACGAACTTCGGCCATCTTTCGACCAAGAACGATCACCGTCAAGAGCGTTTGCCCAAACGATCAGAAACGCTCAGGTGGTCTCCAGGTAAACGGGGCCGCCGGAGGACGCACGGACCCGCAGTTCCGGCAGAAGTTCGACATGGCGGCGCGGTGCCGGCGCACGCGCACCGTCGCGGAGTTCGGCGATCCGGTCGAGCAGCAGCCCTGCCGCCGCGGCGCCCACGGCCCGCTTCGGCGGGGCCACCGCGGTCAGCGGCAGCCCGGCCAGGTCGGCGACCTCGTCGTCGTACGCGACGACCGCGAGCTCCTCGGGCACCTTGACGCCCCTGGACTGCAGCCGCGGCACCAGCACCACGGCGTCCGCGTCGCTGTGCACGACCACGGCGGTCACACCGTGGTGGGCCACCGAGTCGACGAGGTGGTCCAGGGTGCGCTCGAACCGGTCGGCCTCGGAGACCGAAGGGACGGTGTCCAGCGGCGAGGCGGGCACCTCCGCAAGACCGAGCGCGGCGACGGCCGCACGGTGGCCGGACCTCAACTGCGCGGCGGTGGGGCTCTCCTGGGCGGCGAGGGCGATCCTGCGGTGGCCGAGCCCGGCGAGGTGTCTGACCGCCGCTCCGACTCCGTACGCATGGTCCGTGGCCACCTGGTCCAGTGCGGCCGCCGGACTGCTGAGCTCGGCCCGCCGCTCCACCAGGACCACGGGCACGTCCAGCCGGCCCGCCCAGTCGCCCTCGCCCGCGAGTGCCTCGCCACCGTCCCAGCGCGGCGTCAGCAGCAGGCCGTCGACGCCCGTGGCCAGCAGGCGCTCGCTCTGGGCCGTGTCCTCGCCTGAGAGATAGCGGTGCAGTCCGATCGTCAGCCGCCCGCCGCGCGCCTCGACCGCCTCACGGGCCCCGCGGACCACATCGGCGAAGTAGTAGTCGGTCGACGGCACGACCATGCCGACGACGATCCCTTCGCCGGACCGCACCGGCACCGGCACCGGCGGTGCGACGGGCGCGGGCGCGGCCGCCGTCGCCTCCGGCCACAGCACCGTGCCGTGCAGCCGCCGCACCTTCCCTTGCCGTGCCAGGATCTCGATGTCCCTGCGCAGGGTGACAGAGGAGACCCCGAGTTCGCTCGCGAGTTCGGTCACCCGCAGGCTGCCGCGCTGTTCGACGATTTCGAGGACCCGGTCGTGGCGCTGGTCGACATGAAGACGCATGGCCGCCACTCTATGACCCCTGTGCGTATCGATCGGACGGGATCGTATCGATCGTATCGGCGTTGACGGAATTCCCCGGCGCTCCTTAGATTCGCCCCATGCATCGTGCCGAGAGCAGCCCGTGGTGGCGTTCCGCCGCCATCTACCAGGTCTATCCGCGCAGTTTCGCCGACGGGGACGGGGACGGGATCGGTGACATCGCGGGCATCCGCGCCCGCCTGCCCCATCTGCGGGAGCTGGGCGTCGACGCCCTCTGGATCAGCCCCTGGTACCCGTCCCCCATGGCCGACGGCGGCTACGACGTCTCCGACTACCGGGACATCGACCCCCTCTTCGGGACGCTCGCCGAGGCCGAGGCGCTGATCGACGAGGTGCACACCGCGGGTCTGCGGGTCATCATCGACATCGTGCCCAACCACTGCTCGGACCGGCACCGCTGGTTCCAGGAGGCCCTGGCAGCGGGGCCCGGCTCCGCGGAACGCGAGCGCTTCTGGTTCCGCGAGGGCCGGGGCGAGAGCGGCGAGCTGCCGCCGAACGCGTGGCAGTCCGTCTTCGGCGGCCCCTCCTGGCGCCGGGTCACGGAGCCCGACGGGACACCCGGCGCCTGGTACCTGCACCGCTTCGCGCCCGAGCAGCCGGACTTCAACTGGGAGCATCCGGAGGTACGAGCCGAGTTCGAGTCGGTCCTGCGGTTCTGGCTCGACAGGGGCGTCGACGGGTTCCGTATCGACGTGGCCGACAACCTGGTCAAGGACCCCGCCCTGCCCGAGGTCACCCCGCAGGCGCCGTCACCCTGGTCCGACCAGGACGGTGTCCACGAGATCTACCGCGGCTGGCGCGAGGTCATCGACTCCTACCGGCGCGATGGCGTCTTCGTCGGCGAGGTGTGGACCGCCGACCCCGGGCGCTTCGCCCGCTATCTGCGACCCGACGAACTGCACACCGCCTTCAACTTCGCCTTCCTGCAGAGCCCTTGGGAAGAGAAGGCGCTCCGCAGGGTCATCGATGCCACGCTCGCCGCGCACGCGCCGGTGGGCGCCCCGGCCACCTGGGTGCTCTCCAACCACGACACCACCCGCCATGTGACCCGCTACGGCCGCACCGACACCTCGTACGCACTGGACGGCGTACGGACCCACGGCGCGCCCGTCGACCTGGAACTGGGCCTGCGCCGGGCGCGCGCCGCCGCCCTGCTCACGATGGCGCTGCCCGGCAGCGTGTACGTCTACCAGGGCGACGAGCTGGGCCTCTGGGAGGTCGAGGACATCCCCGCCGGGCTCCGCCAGGACCCGACCTTCCTGCACACCGGGGGCGAGGACCTGGGCCGCGACGGCTGCCGGGTGCCGATCCCGTGGGGCGACGAGCGCCCTGACGCCGCCGCTCCGTGGCTGCCACAGCCGGCCGCCTGGAAGACCCTGAGCGTACGGGCGCAGACCGGCGACCCGGACTCGATGCTGGAGTTCTACGCCACTTCGCTGCGCATCCGCCGGGCCGAACTCGCCCCGTCGCCTGACGAGTTCGCCTGGCTCCCCGCACCCGAGAGCGTCCTCGCCTTCGACCGCGGTCCCGTCCGCTGCGTCACGAATCTCTCCGCCGGACCGGTCACACTGCCCGCCCACGACGAACTCCTGCACATCAGCGCCCCGTTGACCGGCGGTTTGCTGCCGCCGGACACCACGGCCTGGGTCCGGTCGCCCCGGTAGCGGTCCTTCCCTTTTTTGAACTCACTTGCACCGAAGGGGTGTACGAGTCTCTCCGTCGCCTGATAGGAAAGCTTCCTAACAGAACACCGGTACGACGAACTCTCTTCTGGAGGTCTGGTGAACGTCCCCCACCGCCGCACCACGGCGCGTCGCACAAGGATCGTCTCCCGCACGCTGCTCGGCCTGGTTCTGGTGGCCATGCCCGTCACCGCGTACGCGGCCACGCCGCACGCCGGTGCACAGCAGTCGCAGCAGGTGGCCGCCGCCACCGGGCTCGACGATCCGGCGAAGAAGGAGATCGCCATGAAGCTGGTCTCCAGCGCGGAGAACTCCTCGCTGGACTGGAAGGCGCAGTACAAGTACATCGAGGACATCGGTGACGGCCGCGGCTACACCGCCGGCATCATCGGCTTCTGTTCCGGCACGCACGACATGCTGGACCTGGTCGAGCTGTACACCGCCCGGGTGCCGGGCAACGCCCTCGCCAAGTATCTCCCCGCCCTGCGCAAGGTCGACGGCACCGACTCCCACTCGGGCCTCGGCTCGGGCTTCGTCAGCGCCTGGAAGACCGCCGCCAAGGACACCGCCTTCCAGACGGCGCAGAACGACGAGCGCGACCGGGTGTACTTCGACCCGGCGGTCAAGCAGGGCAAGACGGACGGGATCGGCACGCTCGGTCAGTTCGCGTACTACGACGCCATCGTGATGCACGGCGACGGCGACGACTCCACCAGCTTCAGCTCCATACGCAAGCGCGCCCTGGCCAAGGCCAAGACGCCGGCGCAGGGGGGCAACGAGACGACGTACCTCAACGCGTTCCTCGACGCCCGCGTCTGGGCGATGCAGCAGGAGGAGGCCCACAGCGACACGAGCCGGGTCGACACCGAGCAGCGGGTGTTCCTGAAGGCCGGGAACCTCAACCTGAACCCGCCGCTCGACTGGAAGGTCTACGGCGACCCGTTCCACATCGGCTGATCTCTCTATATGTCATGCCCATGACGCCCACGGCTGCTGCAGCTGCCGTGGGCGTCATGGGTGTCCTGGGCGTCTTGGATTCTCCGCGCAGGAATCAGTGCACCGCGGCGACCTCCGCCGCCGCCTGCCGCTCCAGCTCCTGCTCCTGTTCCTCGGGCTGCTTGCCGAAGTGGTTGAACGCCAGGTTGAGCACGATGGCCACCACACACCCGGTGGAGATACCGGAGTCGAGCACGACCAGCATGTTCTTCGGGAAGGCGTGGTAGAAGTCCGGCGCCGCGATCGGGATCAGCCCGATGCCGACGGCGGCCGCGACGATCAGCGCGTTCTCACCCTTCTCCATGGCCGCGCCGGCGAGCGTCTGGATCCCGCTGGCGGCGACCGAGCCGAAGAGCACGATGCCCGCACCGCCGAGCACCGGCAGCGGTACGAGAGCGATCACCGAGGCCGCCATCGGACACAGGCCGAGCAGGATCAGGATCCCGCCGCCCGTGGCGACGACGTACCGGCTGCGCACCTTGGTCATCGCGACCAGGCCGATGTTCTGCGCGAAGGCGCTGGCCATGAAGCCGTTGAAGAGCGGGCTGATCGCGCTTCCGAGTGTGTCGGCACGCAGCCCGCCCTCGATGGTCCGCTCGTCGGCGGGCCGGCCCACGATCTTGCCGAGCGCCAGCATGTCGGCGGTCGACTCGGTCATACAGACCAGCATCACGATGCACATCGAGACGATCGCGGGGATCTCGAACTGCGGTGCCCCGAAGTGGAAGGGCGTCGGGAAGCCGACAACATCCGCGTTCTTGATGGCGTCGAAGTCGGTCATGTCGAGCGGGATCGCGATGAGCGTCCCGATGGCCAGACCGAGCAGGATCGCTATCTGCTGGAGGAAGCCGGTGAGGACCTTCCGCAGGACGAGCACGATCACAAAGGTGAGGGCTGCCATCCCGATGTACTTCATCGAACCGTAGTCGTCGGCCTGGGAGTTGGGCCCCTGCGCCCAGCCGAAGGCGACCGGCAGCAGCGAGACACCGATCAGGGTGATCACCGTGCCGGTGACCACGGGCGGGAAGAAGCGGAGCAACTTGCTGAAGTACGGGGCGAGTACGAAGCCCAGCACGCTCGCGACGATGATCGCGCCGAAGATGACGGCGATCCCGTCATGGCCGCGGTCCTTGCCGATGGCGATCATCGGGGTGACGCCGGCGAAGGAGACGCCGTTGACGAACGGCAGTTTGGCGCCGACCTTCCAGAAGCCGAGCGTCTGGAGCAGGGTGGCTATGCCGGCGGTGAAGAGAGAGGCCCCCACGAGGAAGGCGGTCTCAGTCGCGCCGAGGCCCACGGCGGGGCCGACGATCATGGGCGGGGCGACAACGCCCGCGTACATCGCGGCCACGTGCTGCAGGCCGCTGGTGAACATCTTGAAGGGCGGAAGCGTCTCATCGACCGGGTGCTTCTCGTGGTCGGTGGTGGGGACTGCATCTGTACGAAACCTGGGCTTGGCTGCCACGGCGGTTCCTCCGGTCGGTTACACGTCGGCGTTGACGCGGGTGTCTTGGAGGTGGTGCGGGTGGTGCTGAAGCATGCAAAAGTGGTGCATTTTCCGTAAGTACAGGTACGTCACCGCTCCGGTAGGCGCGTGCACATGAAGCACGCGCCTACCGGCAACGGCTGCCGTGGACCCCGCTCGGGTTCACGGCGACCGGCCGGGGACCGTCCTCCCCGGCCGGACCTCTGGGGAGGACTAGACCTGCGCGGCAATTCGCGCGAGGCGCTGGGCCTGCTCCCGCGTGGAGCGGGCGATGGCGTCCTCGTCCACCGTGGTGAGGCGGCTGTCCTCGACGACGGTCCTGCCGTTGACGAGGGAAAGCGTGACCGGGGCCGCGGCACCGAAGATGAGCGCGGTCACCGGGTCGGCGATCGACGCGTGGGCCAGGGTGTCCATCTTCCACAGCACCAGGTCGGCGAGCTTTCCGGGCTCCAGGGAGCCGATCTCGGCTGCCCGGCCGAGGACTTGGGCGCCGCCGTACGTCCCCAGGCGCAGCGCCTGACGGGCGTTCAGGGCGGCCTCGCGATGGGCGCCGAGACGGTTGATGAGCAGCGCGTTGCGCAGCTCGGTGTGCAGCTCGCCGGACTCGTTGGACGCGGTGCCGTCGACGCCGAGGCCGACGGGGACGCCGGACTTCAGCATGTCGGGTACGCGGGCGATGCCGGCGCCGAGGCGTGCGTTGGACGACGGGCAGTGGGCGACGCCCGTTCCCGTACGGGCGAAGGCGGCGATGTCGGAGTCGTTCATATGGACGCAGTGCGCCATCCACACGTCGCTGCCGAGCCAGCCGGTCGACTCGAAGTAGTCGGTCGGACCCATCCCGAACAGCTCCTTGCAGAACTGCTCCTCCTCGACCGTCTCGGAGCCGTGCGTGTGCAGACGGACCCCGCGGCGGCGCGCCAACTCGGCGCCCTGCTTCATCAGTTCGGTCGATACGGAGAACGGCGAACAGGGTGCGACGGCGATCTGCGTCATCGAGCCGAAGGAGGCGTCGTGGTGCTGGTCGATGGTCGCCTCGGTGCTCGCGAGAGCGCCTTCGAGGGTCTCCACGGCGAAGTCCGGCGGCAGGCCGCCGTCCTTCTCGCTGCGGTCCATCGAGCCGCGGGCGAGCGTGAACCGTACGCCCATCTCGGAGGCCGCGCCGATGATCGCGGAGGAGAGGTCGCCGGAGTCCTTGGGGAAGACGTAGTGGTGGTCCATCGCGGTGGTGACACCGCCGCGGGCCATCATCGCCAGGGAGCCCTGGGCGGCCGAGCGGGCCATCGGCTCGTCGATGCGCGCCCACGTCGGGTACAGCGCGACCAGCCAGTTGAAGAGGTTGTGGTCGGTGGCCAGACCGCGGGTGATCCACTGGTAGAAGTGGTGGTGGGTGTTGACCAGGCCAGGGGTGACGAGATGGCCGGTGCCGTCGATGCGGCGTACGACGTTCTCGAGCCCCTCGGGCGCCTTGCCCGCACCGACCGACTCGATGCGGTTCCCCGCGACGACCACATGGCCCGATGCGTACTCGGTGTCCTGGGCGTCGACGGTCGCGATGGCGACGTTCTCGATGACGATGCGCGCGGCTGCCGTTGCTGCCATGGCGGTGCTTCCTTCTTCTCTCGGATGCGTTGTGGGCACGGCAGGACCCTAGGAGGATTTGAGTGCCGCAGCCGCGTGGCTCCGGGTGCCGAGATGGTGGAAGAACAGGTTGAGCAGGACCGCGACCAGTGCGCCGGCGCTGATGCCGGAGCCGAGGACGGTCTGTGCCCAGGCGGGAAATTGTGCGTAGAACGTGGGCGCGGCGAGCGGGATGATGCCCGCCCCGAGCGCGACCGCGACCAGGATGATGTTGGAGCTGTCGTCGAGTCCGGCCTCGGAGAGGGTACGGATCCCGCTCACCGCGATCGACCCGAAGAGCACGATCCCGGCGCCGCCGAGTACGGGCATCGGCACCATCGAGACGACCGCGCCGAGGACCGGGAAGGTCCCGAGGACGATCAGGGCGCCGCCCGCCGCTGCGACGACGTAACGGCTTCGGACACGTGTCAGCGAGACGACGCCGACGTTCTGGGCGAAGGCGCTGGTGGGGAATCCGCCGAACATCGGTCCTATGAGGGTCGCGATGCCGTCCGTACGCAGACCCCGGGTGATCGTGGGGCCGTCGCAGCCGCGCTCGCAGATCTCGCCGAGCGCCAGCATCCCGGCCGACGA
The DNA here is from genome assembly GCF_017315755.1 of Streptomyces beijiangensis. GTDB lineage: Bacteria > Actinomycetota > Actinomycetes > Streptomycetales > Streptomycetaceae > Streptomyces > Streptomyces beijiangensis. The sequence goes on along the minus strand of NZ_JAFLRJ010000252.1, from coordinate 19,292 downwards.
CTCCGTCATCAGCACCAGCATCACGATGCAGAGCGAGAGGATCGCGGCGGGCTGGAACTCGGGGACGCCGAAGGCGAAGGGGGCGGGAAGGGCCGCGACGGGCGCGGAGCTGATGGCGCTGAAGTCGGCCATACCGAAGGGGATCGCGGCCAGCGTGCCGATCAACAGGCCGAACAGCAGGGCGACTTGCTTGACGAAGCCCTTGCCGAAGCGCTGGATCACCAGGATGACGGCGAGTGTGAAGGCGGCGAGCGCGAGGTACTTCATCGCGCCGAAGTCGGCGGCGGTCTTGTCGCCGCCCTGCGCCCAGGAGACCGGGACGGGCATCAGGGTGACGCCGATGAGCGTGATGACGATGCCGGTGACCAGCGGCGGGAAGAACCGCAGCAGCCGTCCGAAGAAGGGGCCGACGCAGAGGCAGAAGACCCCGGCGACCATCACCGCGCCATAGATCGCCGGGAGTTGGTGTCCCGGTGCGCTGGTCTCGGCGATGGCGAGCATCGGTGCGATACCGGCGGAGGACGCGGCGTTGACGAAGGGCAGCCGGTTCCCGGCGAACTTCGCGACGCCGAGCGTCTGCAGGAGGGTGGCGAGCCCGGCGATCAGCAGACTGGCGGCGATCAGCCGGGTCATGCCGGCCGTGTCCAGACCGACGGCCTGGCCGATGATGAGCGGAGGCGTGACGACGCCGGCGTACATCGCGGCGATGTGCTGGAGCGCGGCGGGGATCAGCCGCGAGGCGGGGAGCTTTTCGTCCACCGGGTGGACCGGTGGGGTCGGACATGGGCCGTCGTCTGTAAGCCCTTGAACTGGCGTCGTTGCCATGGGAGTTCCCTCCGGTCCGCCGCGCCCCCCGCCGGCTCGGGCCGGCGGGGAACGCATGCGGTCGGCGTCAGAGGTTGGTCATGTCGACCGGGATCTGCGGCTCGATCCCGTCCCGCAGCACAGTGGCCTCGATCAGGCCGTACGGGCGGTCCGCCGCGAAGTAGACCTCGTTGTCGTTCTTCAGCCCGAAGGGCTCGAGGTCCACGAGGAAGTGGTGGTTGTTCGGCAGCGAGAAGCGGATCTCGTCGATCTCGCTCCGGCTGTTGATGACGCGCGAACCCATTTGGTACAGGGTCTGCTGCAGCGACAGGGAGTACGTCTCGGCGAAGGCCTGCAGCATGTGCTTCTTGACCTGCTCGTACGAACGCTCCCAGTTGGGCATCCGCTCGTCGTCGCTGGTCCAGTTGTAACGCCAGGCGGCGGCGACATCGGTGCACAGGATGCGGTCGTACGCCTCCTTGAGCGTCGTGTACTTGTCCTTGACGTAGCCCCAGAACTCCGAGTTGGTGGAGTTCATGACCGTGAGGTCCTTGAGGCCCGAGATGATCTGCCACTTCTCACCGTCGAAAGTGATCTGCGTGGTGCGCAGTTCCTGGCCCTTGCGGGCGAAGGAGTGGTTGACCTGGTCCGAGCCGATGAACTTCGAGTTGTTGTCCGAGGTCGCGATGCGCTCCCAGGTGTACTCCTCGATGCGGATCCGCGCGACCTTGATCGGCTCCTGCGTCGTCACGAAGTGACGGGCGAGGTGGATGCCGAACTGCTCGGCGGACTCGATGCCGAACTCCTTGGCGAACGCGAACACCGTGTTCTTGGTGGTGTCGGTCGGCAGGACGTTGGCGTTGGAGCCGGAGTAGTGGACGTCGTCCATGTCGCCGGAGAGCGCGACGGAGACGTTCAGGTCCTTGATGTGGTGGGTGTCGCCGTCCCGCGTGATCTTGACAACGCGGTTCTCCGCCTTGCCGTACTGGTTCTGTCCAAGAATCGTGGGCATGTCTGCTAGCTCCCTCGGTATACGGAGTAGCCGAACGGGTTGAGCAGCAGCGGTACGTGATAGTGCTCGCCCGGCGTGACGGCGAAAGTGATCGCCACCTCCGGGAAGAACGCAGCGCTGTCCCTTACGCGGGGGGCGTCCTGCTGTGCCTCGGCGGCTTGCTTGTCAACACTGTGCTGGTTTTCAAAGGCGTACTGCTCGATCTGGAAGTCGAGCCGTACGTGGGTGGTTCCTTCCGGCAGAGCCGGCAGGTCCTTCACGCGCCCGTCCGCATCGGTCTTGGAGACGCCGTGGGCGCTCCAGGCCCCGTCGATCCCGTCCCGTACGGACAGCTCGACGGGCACGCCCCCTGCGGGGCGGCCGACGCTGGTGTCCAGGATGTGCGTGGACACCGATGCGGTGGTCTCGGTACTCATACGGTCTCTTCCTCCACGAGGCGGGTCAGCCGGATGCGGTTGATCTTCCCCAGTTCGGTGCGCACGATCTCGCGCTCCTGCTCGGGTGTATTCCCGATCCGGTCCTTCATCGCGTCGCGCATCTGCTCGGCGGTGGCGCCGGTGGCGCAGATCAGGAAGACATGTCCGAACCTGTCCTGGTAGGCCAGGTTGAGTTCGAGCATCTCGATCTTGAGGCCGTCGGACGCCCCGGCCATCCCCCGCTGCTCGCGGGAGGAGGTCGGGTCACCGGGCTTCGGCCGCCCGATCGGCGGGTGTCCTGCCATCGCTTCTGCCAGATCCTCCGCGGTCAGCTCGGCCATGGCGGCGTCGCTGACGAGGAAGAGCGATTCGGCGGTGGCGTACGGACGCTGGGCGAGCAGCTTGCTCCCCCATGCCGAACTGGCGCACACCTCGTGCAGTGCGGCCAGGGCCGCACGGTCCTGCTGGGTGTTGAACCGGGTGAGACCCGGGGTACTCGGTGTACTGCTCGAAGTCACGGGAGCCTCCGTGGCCTTGGTGCTGGACGGGCTGCGCACAGCTAACGCCCTCGGAAACACCGCGTCAACACTTTGTTGAAAACTTCGCGTTACAAAGAGGACAGGAAGTTACCTGTCGGTTCACTCCGAGCGGTTCAGGTAGTTGTAGACCGTGAAGCGGCTGACACCCAGTGCCCCCGCGACCGTCTCCACCCCATGCCTTACGGAGAAGGCGCCGCGCGCCTCCAGCGTCCGTACGACCGACTGCTTGGCCTTGCGATCGAGCTCGGAGAGCGGCACTCCGTGCCTGCGCTCCATGGCCGCCAGGATGTGATCGAGGGAGTCCGAGAGCTGCGGCAGGCGTACGGCGAGCACGTCCTCGCCCTCCCACGCCAGTACGACATCGTCGGCCCCGGCCTGGTCGGCCCCGAGTATCTCGGCGCCCATGGCGTCCACCAGCGGCTTCACGGCCACGACAAGGGGGTGGTCTCCCGGCACGGTCACTTCTGGCCCTCCGCGTCGCTCTCGCCGATGACGTTGACCTGCAGCGAGACGCGCGTGGCACCGGCCGCCAGGGACTTGCGCAGCAGTGCGTCGACCGCGGTGAGCACCGCGTCCGCACCGCCTTCCGCCGTATTGCCGAAGGGCCCGACGTCCACAGCGTCCAGCACGGCGCTCTGGACGACCTCGCGGGCGACCAGCGCATGCGGGGGCGCCTCGTCGAGGTCGAAGGGCTCGGTCGTGAACTCCACTCTCAATCGCACGCGCTCAACCTAGCCCGCGAGCGACGAAATCCGGGAGGCCCTCTTGACAGCTCTCCCAGATTGAAGGCAATCTTCCAACAGGCAGAAAACAACTTCCGCAATACGGAAGGAGCGCACTCGATGGGCCTCAAGGACCAGCGCTTCGATGTGAACCTTTCGATCCTCTTCACCGAGCTCCCGCTCCTGGAGCGCCCTGCGGCCGCGGCCGCAGCTGGCTTCACGGCGGTCGAGCTGTGGTGGCCCTGGATCGAGACCCCCACCCCGGCGCAGGCCGAGCTCGACGCCCTCAAGAAGGCGCTCGACGACGCCGGCACCCAGCTCGTGGGGCTGAATTTCTACGCCGGCAAGCTTCCGGGCCCGGACCGCGGAGCCCTCTCCGTACCCGGTGAGGAATCGGACCGCTTCCGCGCCAACATCGACATCGCCGCGGACTTCGCGGCCTCGGTGGGCTGCAAGGCGCTCAACGCGCTGTACGGCAACCGTGTCGACGGCGCCACCCCGGCGGACCAGGACGCACTCGCCCTGGAGAACCTGGTGCTGGCGGCCCGCGCGGCCGACCGTGTCGGCGCGATCCTGCTGGTCGAGACCCTCAACAAGCCGGAGTCGCCGCTCTACCCGCTGGTGAGCGCCCCGGCCGCGATCGAGGTCATCGACCAGGTGAACGCGCTCAGCGGACTCGGCAACGCCAAGTTCCTGCTGGACATCTACCACCTGTCGATGAACGGCGAGGATGTCGCCGCCGTGATCGACGCCTACGCCGACAAGACCGGCCACGTCCAGATCGCGGACAACCCGGGCCGTGGCGCACCGGGCACCGGCTCGCTGCCGCTCGGGGATCTCCTCGACCGGCTCGGCAAGGCGGGTTACGAGGGCTGGGTCGGCCTGGAGTACAAGCCGGGCGACCGCCCGAGCGCCGAGGCCTTCGACTGGCTCTCGGCCAACTGACCACTTATGTCTGCATGTTGCTGCACCTACCCGGGGGAAACCCCCGGACCCCCGGAGGCACCCTGATGAGCACTCTCCCCAAGATCGCATGGGTCGGCCTCGGCATCATGGGCTCCCCCATGTCCGAGAACCTGATCAAGGCCGGCTACTCCGTCACCGGCTTCACGCTGGAGCAGGACAAGCTGGACCGGCTGGCGGCCGCCGGCGGCTCCGTCGCCTCCTCGATCGCCGAGGCGGTCAAGGACGCCGACGTGATCGTGACGATGGTTCCCGCGTCCCCGCACGTCGAGGCCATCGCATACGGCGAGAACGGCATCCTGGAGAACGCCCGCTCGGGCGCCCTGCTGATCGACATGTCCTCGATCACCCCGCAGACCTCGGTGGACCTCGCGAAGGCCGCCAAGGACAAGGGGATCCGCGTCCTGGACGCCCCCGTGTCGGGCGGCGAGGCCGGTGCGATCGAGGCAGTGCTCTCGATCATGGTCGGCGGCGAGCAGGCCGACTTCGACGAGGCCAAGCCGCTGCTTGACGCCCTCGGCAAGACGATCGTCCTGTGCGGTCCGCACGGCTCCGGCCAGACGGTGAAGGCCGCCAACCAGCTGATCGTCGCGGTCAACATCCAGGCCTGCGCCGAGGCCGTCGTCTTCCTGGAGAAGTCGGGCGTGAACCTCGCCGCCGCCCTGGACGTCCTCAACGGCGGACTGGCCGGCTCGACCGTCCTGACCCGCAAGAAGGACAACTTCATCAACCGGGACTTCAAGCCCGGCTTCCGGATCGACCTGCACCACAAGGACATGGGCATCGTCACCGACGCCGCCCGCAACGTCGGCGCGGCTCTGCCCGTCGGCGCGGTCGTCGCCCAGCTGGTCGCATCGCTGCGCGCCCAGGGCGACGGCGGCCTGGACCACTCGGCGCTGCTGCGCGGCGTCGAGCGTCTGTCGGGCTCGCAGGTCTGAGGTTCCGAGATCTTCTCGTAACCTCCCCCAGATTTCCGGGCGGCGGTGGCGCTGACACCTGTCCTGTCGCGCCCAGGCGTCGCCGCCGCCCGGAACACCACACTTCATTTTCAACAAACTGTTGACGTGACGTTCGGGGCGAAATTACGCTCCTCGCACCCGTCACCCAGCCGTCAGCAGATCCCGCACGGAAGGTCCACCATGTCGAAGCGCGTGCTTACGACCGAGTCAGGCGCCCCGGTCGCCGACAATCAGAACTCCGCATCCGCCGGCCTCGGTGGTCCGCTGCTCCTTCAGGACCAGCACCTGCTGGAGAAGCTCGCCCGGTTCAACCGGGAGCGCATCCCGGAGCGTGTCGTGCACGCACGCGGCTCCGGTGCGTACGGCTACTTCGAGGTGACGGACGACGTCACCGGCTTCACCCACGCCGACTTCCTCTCCACCGTCGGCAAGCGCACCGAGACGTTCATACGCTTCTCGACCGTGGCCGACTCGCTCGGCGGCGCGGACGCGGTCCGTGACCCCCGCGGCTTCGCGCTGAAGTTCTACACCGAAGAGGGCAACTACGACCTCGTCGGCAACAACACCCCGGTGTTCTTCATCAAGGACCCGATCAAGTTCCCCGACTTCATCCACTCGCAGAAGCGCGACCCCTTCACGGGCAAGCAGGAGCCGGACAACGTCTGGGACTTCTGGGCGCACGCGCCGGAGGCCACTCACCAGGTGACCTGGCTGATGGGCGACCGGGGCATCCCGGCCTCGTACCGTCACATGAACGGCTACGGCTCGCACACCTACCAGTGGACGAACGCAGCGGGCGAGGCCTTCTTCGTCAAGTACCACTTCAAGACGAACCAGGGCGTACGCAGCCTGTCGGCCGAGCAGGGCGCCGAGCTCGCGGGCAAGGACGCCAACTCGCACCAGACGGACCTCCTCCAGGCGATCGAGCGGGGCGTGAACCCGTCCTGGACCCTGTACGTCCAGGTCATGCCGGCGGCGGAGGCGGCCGACTACCGCTTCAACCCCTTCGACCTGACGAAGGTCTGGCCGCACAGCGACTACCCGCTGCAGCGCGTGGGGCGCCTGGTCCTGGACCGCAACCCCGACAACGTCTTCGCCGAGGTCGAGCAGGCCGCGTTCTCCCCGAACAACTTCGTTCCTGGCATCGGCGCCTCGCCCGACAAGATGCTGCAGGGCCGCCTCTTCGCGTACGCCGACGCGCAGCGCTACCGGGTGGGCATCAACCACACCCTGCTGCCGGTCAACGCCCCCAAGGCTGTTGTCGGCGGAGCGGTGAACTACGGCCGCGACGGCGCGATGGCGACCCGCAACGGCGGGCGCGCCGAGAAGAACTACGAGCCCAACTCCTACCAGGGCCCGTCCCAGACGGACGCGGCGCACGCCGCTCCGTACGCCCTCACCGGCTGGACCGGCACCCACGCCGCCCCGGCCCACGTGAAGGACGACGACTTCTTCCAGGCGGGCGAGCTCTACCGTCTGATGTCGGACGACGAGAAGTCCCGACTGATCGCCAACATCGCGGGCGGCCTCTCGCAGGTCAGCCGCGACGACGTGATCGAGAAGAACCTGGCCCACTTCCACGCCGCGGACACCGACTACGGCAAGCGTGTGGAAGAGGCGGTCCGCGCCCTGCGCGAGGACTAGCAGACTGCGGTGACGACCTGACGGGAGGTCAGGTGGTCGCCGTAGTCCGGATCTTCGGCCCGATGAGGGGTGACCGACGGTCCGGACACGCCTGAGGGCCGCGGCGGCGCGATGCCAGTGCGGTGGTCAAGGCTCCCCGGCCCGCTCCTGACCTGAAGGAGCGGACGCCGGGGAAGTCAATCGCCCCGCCGCGGCCCCGGAGCACTTCCCGATGGGTCCAAAAGCTCCGCCCGGCGACGCGAACGCCCATTTCTCGACGCCGACCTCGCACTGCTCCGCTGGCTTCGGCCGGCTGCGGCGGCCTCCGACCGCCGAGGGTTCCAGTGCAGCAGCACCCCTAAATCTCCGCCCGGCGACACGAATGTCCTGTCGCGCCCAGCCTCGTGCCGCCGGGCGGCTCCAACTCCCCTCCGACTGCTCGCCTTCAGCTCCTCTCGAAGGCGAGCATTTCGGCGTTGCGCGCACTGGTGATCCCGGTGCTGCCGCAGCACGGACCGCCTGCGCTCATGGCGTGACGGGCGGCGCCGCCCGGCGCAGGGTCATGTCGGGCAGGTTCTCCATGTTGCGGCTGCCGTCATTGGTGTCGAGGACCGTGAATCCGTGCCGCTCGTAGAAGGCGCGGGCCCCGGTGTTCTGCTGGAAGACGTGCAGCCGCAGCCCGCGCGGGCTGTGCGCCAGGACCTCGTCGAGGAGGAGTGTGCCGATCCCCTGCCGGCGGACATCGGTCCTGAGATAGAGATGGTCGAGCATGTCGCCGTCGAGGGAGGCGTAGCCGAGCACCTGGTCCCCGCGCGAGGCGACCCAGACCCGGGACTCCTTGAGCACCACCTCACGGACCCACCGGACGACCTCCTCGTGCGTGCGCTTCTGCGGCGGCAGATAGGGCATGGTCGCCGCCCGTGATTCCTGATGGACGGTCGCGATCGCCTCGGCGTCCGCCTGGGTGGCGGGCCGCACCTCCGCCGCACTGTCAGCACTCATCCCGCGAACCTATAAGGCACTGCTCCAGGTGTGCGACCGGATTGTGCAACACCGTTGTCAGGCTTGGCGGGCGCAGGACGCGAGGCGTTCGGCCGCCCAACCTCAAGGAATCCTCTGAACCGGCGTCAGGACGCTTGCCCGGGACCCCTGCTCGGGCATACCCCTCTCCACAGGGGGAGGTGAGCCACATGACCGACAGGTCGGTAGAGCTCAGTGCAGAGGAAGTCGGGATGTTACGAGGGGGACCGCGCGCCGCCGTCACCGTGGCCGTGGTGGCGCTGGCACTGCGGGGGGCCGTCACGCCGGGGAAGCCCGGCACGCTGCAGACCTCGGGGGTGGCCAGTGGTGCAGAAGGGGCGTTGGAGAAGGCCGTGCACGCCGCGTTGCACCGGCCGCTCGCGCTGCGGGATCTGATCGACACACCGCGGGTGCGCGCCGCGCTGGAGCAGGTGCGGCGGCCGCTGGTCGAGGACGGGCTGTGGCGTGAGCACCTGCCGCACCGGACCCGGGCGGGGCGGCAGGTGGTGAAGGGGCTTGCGGTCGAACTCGTACTGCCCGAAGGGGCCCATGCAGCGCATGAGGTACGGGAGTTGGGCTGGGATACGCGGGAGCGGCTGCTTGCCGTCGCGTTGTACGGGGATGCGGGGCTCGCCGCCGTCGTACCGCACCTCGCCCGTGAGGGCGGACTCACCGGGCGGCTTCGCGGCGACACCGGGGCGACACCGGCCGGTCGGGGCGGCGGAGGCGGCGGAGGAATCAGTTGCGGGGGCGTCGTGTGAGCACTGGCGTCGTGTGAGCGGGAGCGGTCAAAGACCCTCACCTCAGGGCTTGTTGCGCGAGCAGCAAGCCCTCCGCCATATGCGGAAGAAAATCGTGTGCGACCTCTTGACCACCGGTCCGACCACCTCCACAGTTCTCGTTAATGCGCATCAGTAATGCGCATTAATTCTTCGGAGGAGCACGGTGCAGGAAAGCAAGAAGCCGTCCAGGCGCGGTCGTCCCGCAGCTCAGGGAGCCCGCACGTCCCGGCCGAGACAGGCCGAGGTCGCGCGGGCCGCCGGGGTCTCGCAGGCGACCGTGTCACTGATCCTGGCGGACAAGAAGGACGGTGCCGCCTTCTCCGACGAGACCCGCAGGAAGGTCCTGGACGCCGCCCGCGAACTGGGTTACGTACCGGACCCGGCGGCCCGCAGACTGGCCGCCGCCCGCAACAATCTGCTCGGCGTCTTCAGCTTCACCGCGACCTTCCCGACCGAGATGCAGCACTCCTACTACCCGTTCCTGGTGGGCGTGGAGCAGGAGGCCGCTGCCCGCGGCTACGACCTGGTGCTCTTCACCGGTTCCAGTTCCGGCGGCGCGGGAGCGGCGGGACCCGATGCGCTGGGACGGGTACGGCTGGCGGACGGCTGCCTCTTCCTGGGGCGGCACATTCCGACCCAGGAACTGCGGCGGCTGGTCGCCGACGGCTTCCCCGCGGTGCACCTGGGCCGCAGGGACGAGCTCGAAGGCCTCGCCTGGGTGGGCGCCGACTATGTCAGCGCCGGCCGGGAGGTGGTGGGGAAGCTCGCGGACCTGGGCCACCGGCGCTTCGTACTGATCCGCGAGGACGACGACGCACCGGCATCGACCGACCGCGAGCAGGGGTTCCTGGAGGGGCTCACGGCCGCCGGTCTCGACCATGACGCCGGCACCGTCCACCGCAGCGCCGATCCCCGGCGCGATATCACCCCAGAGCGGTTGCGCGGCTGGCTCGCCGAGGGCGTCACCGCGTTCGTGGCCGAGGAGACGGACACGGGGGCCGCCTGGCGGGCCCTGCGCGCGGCCTGCCGTACGACCGGCCTCCAAGTGCCGCGCGACGCGTCGCTCGCCCTGCTCGGCAGCCCGCCCGCCGACCTCTCGCACGAGGCGGTGCCGACCGGATTCGACATCCCCCGTACGCAGTTGGGTGCTGCGGCGGTCCGTCTGCTGGCATCGCTCGTCGCAGGGGAGGACGCCGAGGAGCCCTTGGTCACCTGCACCTTCCGGCCCGGCGAGACCGCGGGTCCCCCGCCCTCCGTCCGACAACAGCCCCAAGCACAAGGAGACATGTGATACCCGAACCCGACATCCTCATCGTCGGCGGCGGACTCGGCGGTGTGGCAGCCGCACTCGCCGCCTGCCGGGCCGGCCGGAGCGTCGTCCTCACGGAGGAGACCGACTGGATCGGCGGGCAGCTCACCGCACAGGCCGTCCCGCCCGACGAGCACCCGTGGATCGAGCAGTTCGGGGCCACGGCCTCCTACCGCCGGCTGCGGCAGGGGATCCGCGACTACTACCGGCAGTGGTACCCGCTGCGCTCCGCCGCGTCGGCGCTCCCCGAGCTCAACCCGGGCGCCGGACGCGTCAGCAAGCTCTGCCACGAGCCGCGGGCCGCCCTGGCCGTCCTGGAAGGGATGCTCGCGCCGTACCGGGCAGCCGGTCTGCTGACCCTCCTGACCGAGACCCGGCCGGTGAGTGCCGAATCCGACAACGATGTCATCCGTGCGGTGGTACTGGACGATTTGCGCAGCGGCGTCCGTCGCACGATCACCGCGCGCTATGTCATCGACGCGACGGAGACCGGTGATCTGCTGGAACTCGCCGGGGTCGAGCACGCCGTCGGAGCCGAGGCACACGCCGAGTTCGGCGAACCGCACGCACCCGCGACCGCCCAGCCGCTCAACCAGCAGGGCATCACGCTCTGTTTCGCCCTCTCCCACCACGAGGGCCAGGACCACACGGTGGAGCGCCCGTCCGACTACGCCTTCTGGCGCTCGTACCGCCCCGACTTCTGGCCGGGCCCGCTGCTCGGCTTCCTCGCCCCGGACCCGCGCTCGCTCGAAGCCGTGCCGCGCACCTTCGTCCCCAACCCCGGCCTCGACCCGCTCGACGTCTCCGCGGACCAGAGCGCGGACGCGGGCGACAAGGAACTGTGGGGCTTCCGGCGGATCCTGGCGCGCAAACTGCACAGGCCCGGCGCTTTCGACTCCGACATCACCCTGGTCAACTGGCCGCTCAACGACTACTGGCTCAAGCCCCTGATCGGCGGCGGCGAGGAGACCACGGCCCAGGCCATAGCGGGAGCACGGCAGTTGTCCCTGTCGGTGCTGTACTGGCTGCAGACCGAGGCCCCCCGCGCGGACGGCGGCACCGGGTTCCCCGGGCTGCGGCCGCGTCCCGATGTGACCGGCACAGCCGACGGGCTCGCCAAGGCTCCGTACGTACGGGAGTCACGCCGCATCAAGGCGGTCACGACCGTCGTCGAGCAGGACGTGGCGATCGACTCGGTCGGCCCGTACGGCCGCACCTCCTACCGCGACTCCGTCGGAGTCGGCGGCTACCGCATCGATCTGCACCCCTCGACAGGGGGCGACAACTACATCGACATCGGCTCGGTGCCCTTCGAGATCCCCCTCGGCGCGCTTCTCCCACGCCGCGTACGCAACCTGCTGCCCGCGGGCAAGAACATCGGCACCACCCACATCACCAACGGCTGCTACCGGCTGCATCCGGTGGAGTGGAACGCCGGCGAGGTCGCGGGCGCGCTGGCGGCCCACTGCCTCACCGAGGGCGTCGAACCGCACCAAGTACAGGCCGAGGACAAGCGGTTCGCGGAATTCGCCCGGCTCCTTGAGCACCAGGGCGTACAGCGCCACTGGCCCGACGTCCGCGGCTACTGAAACCCCCGCACCACACGGCGCGGTCGAAATGCCGGGCGGAACAGCTCCACCTGTTCCGCCCGGCGGTGACCGTCCGCGCCGTCCGACACAGCACAAGGAGGTGCCCCGATCATGACCACCCACCGTATCCGCGTCGGCATCGACGTGGGCGGAACCTTCACCGACGCCGTGGCCGTTGACGCCACGGACCTGCGGCTGCTGGGACAGATCAAGGTCCCCACCAGCCACCGCCACCAGGACGGTGTCGCCCACGGCATCGTCGAAGCTCTCGACCGGCTCCTGGAGCAGGTCGGCTGCGCCCCTTCGGACGTCGCCTTCCTGGCCCACGGCACCACCCAGGCTACCAACGCCCTCCTGGAGGGCGACGTCGCACCCGTGGGACTGATCGGCATCGGCGCAGGACCGGGAGCCGTACTCACACGGCGGCTCGCCTCCCTGGCCAAGCTCGAACTCGCCCCCGGCCGACGGCTTCCGCTGTATTACGCGCATGTGAGCGATCCCCAGGACCCCGCGTCCGTGCGCGCCGCGGTGCAGCATGTGCGGGACGCGGGTGCTCAAGTCGTCGTCGCCAGCGAGCCGTTCGGCGTGGACGAGCCCTCCGGGGAACAGGCCGTGTCGGATGCGGCCCGCGCGAGCGGTCTGCCGACGACGGCCGCGCACGAGATCACTTCGCTGTACGGGCTCCACAAGCGCACCCGCACCGCGGTCGTCAACGCGGCCATCCTGCCGCGCATGCTGGCCACCGCCGACCTGGTCGACGCCTCCATCACCAAGGCGGGCGTCACCGCTCCCCTGATGGTGATGCGCTGCGACGGCGGGGTGATGTCGCTGGACGAGATGCGGCGCAGACCGCTCCTGACCGTCCTGTCAGGACCGGCGGCCGGGGTCGCGGGTGCGCTGATGCAGGAGCGGATCAGCGAGGGCGTGTTCCTGGAGACGGGCGGCACCTCGACGGACATCAGTGTCGTACGGCGGGGAAAGGTGGCCGTGCGTCATGCGACGCTGCTGGGCAGGGGCACGTATCTCTCGGCCCTGGATGTACGGACCGTGGGCGTCGGCGGCGGGTCGATGGTCAGGATCGGTCCTGGCGGGGTGAGCGGGGCCGGACCTCGCAGCGCCCATATCGCCGGACTGCCGTACGCCTGTTTCGCCACCCTGGAAGACCTGCAGGGTGCGACGGTGGAGACCGTCTCCCCGATGGACGGCGATCCGCGGGACTACGCCGTGATCGACGCGGCCGGCGGCCGGTTCGCGATCACCATGACCTGTGCGGCCAACGCGCTGGGACGGGTCCCGGAGGGCGACTTCGCCCGCTGTGACCAGGACGTCGCCCGTGCGGCGCTCGCACCGCTGGCCGCGCGGCTCGGCACGGACATCGCCGGAGCTGCAACCGCCGTACTGGATGCAGGAGTTGCTCACGTCAGAGCCGTCGTGGACACGATGATCCGCGAGTACAAGCTCGACGCGGACAGTGTCGTCCTGGTGGGCGGCGGTGGCGGAGCCTCCTCGGTCACCCCGCACCTCGCCCTGACGATGGACCGGGAGAGCAGGATCGCCCGGCACAGCGAGGTCATCAGCCCGATCGGAGTGGCACTCGCGCTGGTGCGCGAGCAGATCGAGCGCATCATCCCCGGCGCCACACAGGAGCAGATCCTGGGCGTACGGGCAGAGGCGGAACAGGCCGTCATCGCCCAGGGCGCGGCAGCCGACGGGGTCGAGGTGGAGATCACGGTCGATCCGCAGTCCCAGACCGTAACGGCGGTCGCCACCGGCGCGACCGAACTGCGCACCCAGGACCGCGCCCACCGCGCGGACGACGACGAGCGGCTGCGGGCCGCCGCGAGCAGCCTCAAGGCGGCGGTCGGCGACGTACACGTCCTGGCGAGCACGCCCGCGCACACCGTGTACGGCACCGAGGTGCGCCGCCGGCTGCGTCCGACGCTCCATCCGGTACGGGTCGTGGACGCCGACGGCGTGGTCCGGCTGCACGCCTCCGATGCCCGCGTGGCCGCCACCACCGTCGCGGGGGCACCGGACATGCTGGCCGAACTCGTACGGGACGCGACGTCCTACGGCGACGGCGGGGTCCGCGCCCCGGCGCTGCGGCTGCTGCTCGGCTCCCGGATCGCCGATCTGTCCGGGGTCCTCGACCCGGGGTCGCTACTGGCGCTGGCGCGCAGCGAACTGCGCTCCCGCGGGGCCGACGAACCGGTCGTCGGCGTGGTGGAGACCCGCTCATGACGGTCGTACGCGCGACGCCTGCGACCTGGCACCCCGACGACATCGACCATGCCGTGCGGCTGCTGGCCGCGACCCCCACCCACGAAGGCCGCGATCCGGACCTTCTGCGGCAATGGGCGCTGACCGCAACGGAGTTCGGCGCATCGCTGCCCGCGACCCCCTGCCACGCACGGATCGTGCAGCTCCAAGGAGGCCTGGACGAGGGGTTGTTGGCGCGCTACACGTCCCGGCCAGCCCCGACGCTCACACTGTTCACCGACTCCGTACAGCTCGCCGAGCGGGTCATCGCGGAGAACGGCTGGCGCGACTGGTACCCGCCGGGATCGGTGCGCGCCGCCGCCCTCGCCCACGAGGCGGTCCACGCACAGCTCCACCACGGACCGCACAGGGCCCGCCTGAAGCGCGCGCTCGGTCACGTCGTGCTCCGGTTCGGCCGCCGCCGCGTGTACGGGCACGTCGCCGGCACCGAGGAGATCGCGGCGCATGCGTACGCCCAGGTCACCTGCGGTCTCGGCCGCAGCCCGCTCGTGCTCACCACGGCCCTCTCAGAGCATCTGAACCTGCCTCCGCTCACCCACTCGGACAGAAGAGAGAACTGACGCCATGGGTGTCATCATCCTCCTCGTCATGGCGGCCGGAGTCGCCGCCATGCTCACCCGCAAGATCCCCACGGCCTTCGCTCTGGTCCTGCTGGCCGTCGCGATCGCCGTACTCGCCGGAGCTCCGGCCACCGGCAAGAACAGCGTCCTGGACACGGTCGTGCAGGAAGGCGCGCCCATGCTGGCCGCCACCATGATCGCGATCCTGCTCGGCTCATGGCTGGGCAGACTGCTCGACGAGACGGGCATCGCCGGAACACTGGTCCGCAAGATCGTCGAGTTCGGCGGGGACCGTCCTGTGGTCGTCGCGCTCGGCGTCCTCGCCGTCTCCACGCTGGTGGGCACGGTCACCGGATCGGCGCCCGCCGCCATGCTCGCCGGGATCGTCGGCATCCCCGCGATGATCGCGGTCGGCATCCCGAAGACGACGGCCGCCGGCACGATCCTGATGGGAATCGCCGCGGGCATGCCCTTCGAACTCCCGATCTGGCAGTTCTTCTCCACGGCGCTGGAGCTGCCCGTGGAGACCGTACGGGAGTTCATGCTGAAGCTCTTCCCCTTCGCGCTCACCGCGGCCGTCGCCTTCGTCCTGGTCGAGACGCGCCGCCGGGGCGTCGAGCACACCTGGTCGCTGCGGACGGCCCCGCCGAAATCCTCGCAGCGCAAGCGTCTCGGCGACGCGCCCTGGTACGCGCTGCTCACCCCGGTGATCCCGCTCGTCCTGGCTCTGGGCTTCGAACTGGCCATCATTCCCTCACTGTTGGCGGGAATCCTGTACGCCGTCCTCACCACCACCCGCCCCGGGCAGATCTCCAAGCGGCTGCTGCGCACCTTCTACAGCGGTGTGGAGGTGGCCGCCCCGCCGATCGCCCTGTTCATCGCGATCGGCATGCTGCTCGCCGCGGTCAAACTGCCCGGCGCGGTGGATGCGCTCGCACCCCTGGTGAAGGGTGTCAGCCCACAGAACGCGGTGCTGTTCGTGATCGTCTTCACCGTTCTGGTGCCCCTGTGCCTGTACCGCGGCCCGCTCAATGTCTTCGGCCTCGGCGCGGGCATCGCCGGGGTCCTCATCGCCGCCGGGATCTACCCGGCGGCCGCGGTCCTGGGCCTGGCGACCTCGTACAACCAGGTCTTCGGCGTCTCGGATCCGACCAGCACCCAGACGGTGTGGGCCGCCCAGTACGCGGGCGTGACACCGCAGCAGGTGATGGTGCGCACGCTGCCGTACGTCTGGTTCGTCGCCCTCGGAGGCATCTGCGTCACCGCGGCGACCTCGCTCTGAAAGCCCCTCCCCCCTTTGGAGTCAGCACATGAACGAGCCGCACATCAACCGACGTGTCTTCCTGCTCGCCACCGCTGCCACCGGCGCGGGCCTCGCCGTGGGAACCGGCGCGTCCCCCGCGTCCGCCGCCGCTGTGCCGGGCGGTTTCCCCGACTACACCTACCGGCGGACCCTGCTGGAGCCATCGAAGCTCAAGTACAACCCGACCGGCGAGATCATCTTCCCGTGCATACGGGGCACGGCCGGCCGCGTCGCCTCACCGCTGGGGAAGTACTACCTCTACTACGCGCCGCACGACGCACCCGGCGGGATCTGCCTGGCCTACGGGGACTCCCTGGAAGGCCCGTTCACCGAGTACCCCACCAACCCCCTGGTGAAGAACGTCTGGTCGCCGCATTACAGCGTCAGCCACGTCTCCTCGCCGCACGTCCTGTGGAACGAGGACGTCAAGGAGATGTGGCTGTACTTCCACGGCGAGAACACCACGACGCGGCTGGCCCGCTCGAAGGACGGGATCACCTTCACGTACGACAAGGTCGTGCTGTCCTCCTCCATGATGCCCGCGGGCACCACCGAGACGTCGTACGCCCGCGTCTTCCAGCACGACCTGCCCACCAGGAACGCCCGTTACGTGATGCTGTTCATGCTGAACAACACCACCAACCACCGTGACATCTGCTGGGGTTGGTCCCCCGACGGCCGCAGCTGGACCTTCGATCAGACCCCTCTGGTACGCCACTCGGACGTCGGCGCGGTCAACATCGGCGGCCCGCACCTGCTGACGAGGAACGGCAGCGCGTATGTCGTCTACAACTCTGACAAGGAGAGCGGCGGCAATCTGCTCATCACCGAGGTCGGCAACGACTTCGGCCGCCGCGACCACCTCGGGCTCTTCCACGACTCGCTGAGCGGCGCACCGGACAACGGCCGCAGCGCGGCCCCCAGTTTCGGCACCGAGGGCGGCGTCCCGTACATGGTCTACGAGGCGGGCGAGCGGCTGGCCGGTGCGATAGCGGTGGCCCGCGGCTGACCGCGGGAAGCAGAAAACGGCCCCCGCCCCGGAGTCAGGTCCGGGGCGGGGGCCGTTCCCCCCGTGTCAGGAAGCGGTGATCGGGATGATCGCCGTCGGGGCGTGGCCCGGCTCGGTGGCGATCTCCTCGAACTCCTTGACCGCGCTGATGTCCGCGGTCGGGCTCATCGCGATGTTGGTGATGCGCTCCAGGATCGCCTCGACGACGACCGGGACGCGGTACTGGGCGGCCAGCTTCTTGGCCTCCTCGAACGCGGCGAGCAGCTGGTCGGGCTCGGTGACCCGGATCGCCTTGCAGCCGAGGCCCTCGACGACCTTGACGTGGTCCACGCCGTAGACGCCCACCTCGGGAGAGTTGATGTTCTCGAACTCCAGGTTGACCTGGAAGTTGATGTCCAGGCCGATCTGCGCCTGGCGGATCAGGCCCAGGTAGGCGTTGTTCACGAGGACGTGGACGTACGGGATCCTGTGCTGCGCGCCGACCGCCAGCTCCTCCAGCATGAACTGGAAGTCGTAGTCGCCGGAGAGCGCGACCACGGGGGTCTCGGGGTCGGCGATGGCGGCGCCGAGCGCGGCCGGGATGGTCCAGCCCAGCGGGCCCGCCTGGCCGCAGTTGATCCAGTGGCGCGGCTTGTAGACGTGCAGCATCTGCGCGCCGGCGATCTGGGAGAGGCCGATGGTGGTGACGTAGCGCGTCTCCGGGCCGAAGGCCTTGTTCATCTCCTCGTACACGCGCTGCGGCTTCATCGGCACGTTGTCGAAGTGCGTGCGGCGGTGCAGCGAGCCCTTGCGCTCCAGGTGCGAGGCGACCCAGGCGGAGCGGTCGGGCAGCTTGCCCGCGGCCTTCAGCTCCTTGGCGATCTCGACGAAGAGCTCCAGCGCGGCCTTGGCGTCGGAGGCGATACCGAAGTCCGGGGCGAAGATCCTGCCGATCTGGGTCGGCTCGACGTCGACGTGCACGAACTTGCGGCCCTTGGTGTACACGTCCAGCTTGTAGCCGGTGTGACGGTTGGCCCAGCGGTTGCCGATGCCGAGGACGAAGTCCGACTCCAGGAACGTGGCGTTGCCGTAACGCGTTCCGGTCTGCTGACCGACCATGCCCGCGTTCAGGTCGTGGTCGTCCGGGATGGAGCCCCAGCCCATGAGGGTGGGCACGACCGGGGTGTTGGTCAGCTCGGCGAACTCGACCAGCAGGTCGGACGCGTCGGCGTTGAAGATGCCGCCGCCGGCGATGATCAGCGGGCGCTCGGACTCCAGCAGGAACTGGATCGCCTTCTCGGCCTGGGCGCGGGTCGCGGTCGGCTTGTAGACCGGCAGCGGCGCGTACGTCTCGGGGTCGAACTCGATCTCGGTCTGCTGGACGTCGATCGGCAGGTCGATGAGAACCGGGCCCGGGCGGCCGGAACGCATCAGGTGGAACGCCTGCTGGAAGACGCCGGGGACCTGCGCGGCCTCCAGGACGGTGGTCGCCGCCTTGGTGACCGGCTTGGCGATCGAGGCGATGTCGACGGCCTGGAAGTCCTCCTTGTGGAGGTAGGCGACCGGGGCCTGGCCCGTGATGCAGAGGATCGGGATCGAGTCGGCGATCGCCGAGTAGAGACCGGTGATCATGTCGGTGCCCGCGGGTCCTGACGTACCGATGCAGACGCCGATGTTGCCGGCGTTGGCACGGGTGTAGCCCTCGGCCATGTGCGAGGCGCCCTCGACGTGGCGGGCCAGCGTGTGGTCGATGCCGCCGCCGGCCTTGAGGGCTGCGTAGAACGGGTTGATCGCCGCTCCCGGCACGCCGAACGCGTTCGTGACGCCTTCGCGCTTGAGGATCTCAACTGCCGCTCGGGCAGCGGTCATACGAGGCATTGAGTACTCCTGCTCGGCCTGTCGGAGTGGGCTCCTGTCGCGCCAGCCTGAGACGCCCATTTCCGTATTGCGGAATTTAAGTTCTGCTATACGGAAGCAATCTAGGAGCTGGCCGCGCAGCCGTCAAGAGAGGTCGGTGAGACCGGATGCCCGAAGTCCCTCCCCAGGACCTCGCTCCTGGTGGACGATGGACCCCATGGGAGAGGCCCCGAAGGAGAACCTGGCGGTGGCGACGGTCCAGGTGCGCTGCCCTGCCTGCCGTCGCGAGCACACCTATGCGGCGCCGGTCTACCCCTGCGCCTGCGGGGCCCCCGTCGCCCCGCCTCTCGACCGGGCCGCAGCCCCGCAGCCGATCACGCATCGCACCTGGTCAGAGGGGTGGGTCAGGGTCCACTGCGAGGCCTGCGGGCGCCAGGACGACTGGCCGCAGCCCGAGCTGGGCTGCGGTTGCGGCACGGTGCTGGGGATCCCGGTGCAGCCGGTGCGGGCGGCCCTTCCGGTACGTACCGAAAGCGCGCCCCCGCCGCCGCCCCCCGCCCACATAC
>NZ_JAFLRJ010000251.1 GCF_017315755.1 Streptomyces beijiangensis | reverse complement strand
GCGAGAACACCCTCCCCTCCCTGCACTCCGCGCTGGGGAGGGGAGCGGGCGCGGTCGAGATCGACGTCCGGCTCACCCGCGACGGCGTCCCCGTCCTCCTCCACGACGCGACCCTGGAACGCCTCTGGGGCCACGACCGCCCGCTCTCCCTGCTCTCCGCCACCGAGGTGCGCGGGCTGACGGGCGGCGGGGTGCCCACCTTCGACGAGGCCCTGGCCGCCACGGACGGCCACCGCCTCATGATCGACCTCCCCGGCGCGGACGAGAAGGCGGTACGCGCCGTGGTCGGCGCCGTCCACGAGCACGGCGCCGCGGACCGCGCCTACTACTGCGCGGGCGCCGCCACCATGCTCATGGTCCGCGCCGCGGACCCCGCCGCCGAGATCGCCATGACCTGGACGACCGTCGCCCCGCCGCGCCCCGTTCTCGTCCAGGCGGTGAAACCCCGCTGGCTCAACTACCGCTTCGGCCTGGTCACTTCGGACCTCTGCGACCGCGTCCACCACGACGGGCTGCTGGTCTCCGCCTGGACCGCCGACACCAAACGGACGATGCGCCGCCTGATCGACCGCGGTGTCGATTCGATCACCACCAACCGCATCGACGCGCTGTGCGGCATCCTGACCGCGTGGACAGAGAGCGACTGACAGCGCGCGTACGGACGTACCTGCGGTCGGCGGACCCCCGGTTCGTCGACATCGGCATCGCCCTGCTGGTGCAGGCCGTCGTCTCCCTGGCCTTCGTCCTGCCCGACCAGGCCGGCTCGCACGAGGCCAACGCGCTCACCTACGCGCTGACTTCACTCACCGCACTCCCCCTGGCCCTGCGCCGGCGCGCACCGCTCCTCGTGCTGCTCGCCGTCGTCGCCGCGCAGTTCGCCAACCAGGCCGCCGACGGTCCAGGACAGCAGATTCCGTACGGCGGCCTGGTCGCCGTCTACACCGTCACCGCCCTCTCCTCCGCCCGCATCCGCACGGCCATGGTCGTGGCGGCGATACCGGCGCTCATCGCGGGCGTCGCGATCAACTCCAACGGTCTGCGCGAGTACTTCTTCGTCTTCTGCACCTTCTTCGGCGCGTACGCACTGGGCTCCCTGGCCCGCACCCGCCAGGCCTACACCCAGGCCGTCGAGGACCGGGCCGCCCAGCTGGAGCGGGCCAACCGGATCGAGTCCGAGCAGGCGACCGCCCGCGAACGGGCCCGGATCGCACGGGAGATGCACGACATCCTCTCGCACGCCGTCAGCATCATGATCGTCCAGGCGGAGGCGGGCCCGGTCGCCGTCCGCGCCGCCCCCGCCCGCGCGGAGGCCGCCTTCGAGGCGATCTCCGATACGGGCCGGGAGGCGATGACGCAGCTGCGCCGGATGCTGGGCGTCCTGCGGGAGGACGGAGAGGACGGCCCGGCCGCGGCCAGGCGCACACCGCAGCCCGCCCTCACCGAACTGCCGGACCTTCTGGAGCGGGTCGGACGCAGCGGTCCGCGGATCTCGTACGAGACGACCGGCACCCCCCGCCCGCTCCCCCTCGACACCGAGGCCACCGTCTACCGGGTGGTCCAGGAGGCGCTGACCAACGTGATCAAGCACGCGGCGGCGCAGACGGTGACCGTGCTGCTGGCGTACGGGACCGACACCCTGGAGGTCACCGTCACCGACGACGGCCGCGGTCCGGGCACCACCACGGGCCACGGGCTGATCGGCATCCGCGAGCGGGCCGCCGCCCACGGCGGCACCGCCCGCACAGGACCGGGCCCGGACGGCCGGGGGTTCCGGGTCCAGGTCCGTATAACCTCGCCCGTGGAGGTGGGGAGTTGACGATCCGTGTGGTGGTGGCCGATGACCAAGAGCTGGTCCGCAGCGGCTTCGCGATGATCCTGGACGTACAGCCCGACATCGAGGTGGTGGCCGAGGCGGGCGACGGCGCGCAGGCACTGGAAGCGGTCCTCAGGCTGGCCCCCGACGTGGCGCTCCTCGACATCCGGATGCCCGTGATGGACGGCATCGAGGCCTGCCGCGCGATCACCGCGCAGGGCGCCTGCCGGACGGTGATGCTGACGACCTTCGACTCCGACGAGTACGTCTACGAGGCGCTGCACGCCGGTGCGAGCGGCTTCCTCCTCAAGGACGTACGCCGGGACGACCTGGTCCACGCGGTCCGCGTGGTGGCGGCCGGGGACTCGCTGCTCGCCCCCTCGGTGGCCCGGCGTCTGATCGCGGACTACACGGCCCGCCCGCCGTCCGTCCCCTCACCCCGCCTCGACGCCCTCACCGCCCGCGAGCGCGAGACCCTGCTCCATCTCGCCCGTGGCCTCTCCAACGCGGAGATCGCCGCCGCACTCGTCGTCAGCGAGCACACCGTCAAGACGCATGTGGGCAACGTGCTCTCCAAGCTGGGGCTGCGTGACCGGATCCAGGCGGTCATCTGCGCGTACGAGACCGGTCTTGTCGCTCCCTCCCCGGAGGGAGACGTCGCCCTCAACTCCCCCGTACGGGCGAGGGATTAGCCCGCCGGGAACCACTCGCTCCGGCGATCCGCCAACACCCCCGTGACCAGCAGGATTACGTCTGTCAGCACAACGGACAGCACGCACCCTGGAGATCACGCCATGAACACCCGCACCCGCTCGTCCCTCATCGCCGCCACCCTCGTACTCGGCCTGGTGGCCGCCCCGGCGGTCCCCGCCTTCGCCCACTCCCACGCCCCCGCAGCCACCGCCGCCGCGAAGAAGCCGCTCTCGAAGGACGACGCGAAAGCCCTGGCGGACGCGATAGCCGATCCCCGCGACGCCGGTGCGACCGCTGCCCTCCTGCGCGTCACCGACAAGGACGGCTCCACCTGGAACGGCGCCACCGGCGTCCATGACCTCACCTCGAACCGCGCGGCCGACTCCGAGGCCCGGTTCCGCGCCGGCTCGGTCACCAAGGTCTTCACCGCGGCCGTCGTGCTCCAGCTCGCCTCCGAGCACAAGGTCGACCTGGACCGCCCGATCCGCGCGTACCTCCCGGAGCTGATCCCCGCGACGTACGGAACGGTCACCGTCCGCCAGCTCCTCAACCACACCCACGGCATGGCGTCCCCGGACTTCCCCGGCACCACCGTCGAGGAGTGGTACGCCAACCGCCTCCATGTCTTCAACCCCGAGGCGATGGTGAAGTCGGCCCTCACCAAGGACCCGGAATTCGCTCCCGGCACCCAGCAGCACTACACCAACATCGGCTACACGCTCGCCGGGCTCCTCATCCAGAAGGTCACCGGCGACACCTATGAGCACCAGGTCGCCCGCCGCATCATCAACCCCCTCCACCTGCGCTCCACTTCGTTCCCCGGCACCGACCCGCGCATCCATGGCCCGCACAACATCGGCTACCAGAGCTTCGTGCGCGCCGACGGGACGACCGAGCTCCGCGATGTCAGCGTCTGGTCGGCCACGGACGGCTGGGCGGCGGGCGACCTCATCTCCAGCACCGCCGATCTGACCCGTTTCGTACGGGCGCTGTTCAGCGGCCAGGTGGTGCGCGGCCCGCTGCTGAAGGAGATGTTCACGCTCCCGAAGCTCGACGTCGGCACGGCCTCGTACAGCGTGGGCCTGACCTCCTGGAAGTTCGGCACGCAGCAGGTCTGGGGCAAGACCGGGGGCCGCTGGGGCTACAACGCGGGGATCGCCGCGACCCCCGACCTCTCGCGGATCGCCGTCTACAGCATCAACTCCACGGACGCGAAGGCCGCGGACCGCACCCCCTTGATCCCCAGGATCGCCGCTGCCGCCTTCCCCACTCCGCCGGTCACCCCGCCCGCCGCTCCGCCCGTCGGCTGAACCGGTTCGCCACGGTGGCCCGTAAACCCTCAGGTCAGGGCGGTCGGAACTGCCTGGCATGCTGTGGCCATGGATACGCCATCTACTTTCCTGGAGCGACAGTTCGGCCTCACCGGCCGTACGGCACTGATCACCGGCGGCAGCTCAGGCATCGGCCTGGGCATCGCACACGCCCTCGCGGGCGCCGGAGCCCGGGTGATCCTGCTCGCCCGCAGCGAGGACCGCCTGCGGAAGGCGGCGGCGGAGCTGAAGCCCGCCGACGTCTCCTGGATCAGTGCGGACCTCGCCTCGCGCGGTGAGCTCCACGCCGCCGCCGACGAGATGGAGTCGCGCTTCGGCGCCCCCGACATCCTCGTCACCTCGGCGGGCATCAACCCCCGTCCGCCGCTCGACGACCTCACCGAGGACGAGTGGGACGCCACGATGGCGGTCAACCTCACCGCCCCGTTCCTCCTGGGCCAGCGGTTCGGCCCGGGAATGGCGGCCCGCGGCTGGGGCCGGATCATCCACCTGGCCTCGCAGCAGTCGATCCGCGCCTTCGGCAACAGCGGTGCGTACGGGGTCTCCAAGGCCGGCATCTGCGCCCTGACCCGCTCCCAGGCGGAGGCCTGGTCCCGGCACGGCGTCTGCGTCAACGCGATCGGCCCCGGCTTCGTCCACACCCCGCTCACCGAGCCGGCCTTCGCCGACCCGGAGCGTCCGAAGGCTCTCGCGGCCCGCACGATGACCGGTCGCAACGGGGAGCCCGAGGACTTCATGGGGGCCGCGGTGTTCCTGGCGGGCGACTCGGCCCGCTACGTCACCGGGCAGACGCTCTTCGCCGACGGCGGGTTCTCCGTCACCTGAGCCAGCTTCTTGATCTTGCGCCGTACGACGTAGAGCGGGATGACCCCGATGACGCCGAACGACATGTCGATCACCGACCACCAGAAGGGGATCCCGCGGACCGGACCGCAGATGAGAGCGAGCGGGATGATCCCGGCACAGGCGATCATCCCGAACTCGATGACCCAGATGTTGCGTACGGGGTCGCGGTAGGGGCCGTAGAAGGCCACCGCGATGACGAGATGGGCGAAAGCCAGCCAGTCCGTCCCGTACAGCACGAACGGGTACTTCTCGTCGGTGGCGTCGAGACCCGCCCGCACCCGGCCGATCCACTCCATCAGCGCGGGGAAGTGGTCGGCGACCGGTGTGGACCTCAACAGGTCGTCGGTCCAGTGGAGTTCGTGCACCAGCGGGAATGCGGTCAGCCCGCTCAGCACCAGGCACACGATGAAGACGACCAGCCACCCGCGTATGCGCCGCAGAAGGGCGCTTGCCTCGCTCATACCCGCAGCGTACGCGCGGGTTTACCCGCCCTTTACGCGGCCCCGGCCTACAGCCCCACGATGGCGTTCCAGCGCTTCGCGAACTCCACCCGCTCCCCCGACGTGATGTCCCGCGCGATCGCGAGCCGCTTGCGCATCGCGTCGTCCGGGAAGATCAGCGGGTCCTCCGCGAGCTCGGCGGTGTCCTTGTCCTTCGAGGACGCGAGCACCTCGCGTGCCGCGGGCACCGGACAGACATAGTTGACCCAGGCCGCGAGTTCGGCGGCGACCTCGGGCTCGTAGTAGTAGTCGATCAGCTTCTCGGCGTTGCTCTTGTGGCGCGCGAGGTTGGGGATCATCATCGACTCGGCCCAGAGCTCCGCACCCTCCTCGGGCACCACGAACTCGATGTCCGGGTTGTCCGCCTGGAGCTGGATCACGTCGCCCGAGTACGCCTGGCAGGCCAGCACATCGCCCGTCGACAGGTCCTTGATGTAGTCGTTGCCCGTGAAGCGCCGGATCTGCTTGTTCTTCACGTACTTCTCCACCTGGTCGCACATCCGGTGGAAGTCGTCCGCCGTCCACCGCGTGATGTCGACACCGTCGCCCTGCATCAGCAGCGCGAAGGCCTCGTCCAGGCCGGAGAGCAAGGTGACCTTGCCCTTCAGCGAGGGCTCCCACAGCTCGCTCGTGTGCTTGATCTCCCGGCCGAGCCGCTTCTTGTTGTACGCGATCCCGGTGATCCCCGACTGCCACGGCACGCTGTGCAGACGGCCCTTGTCGAAGGCGGGCGAACTGAGCTGCGGGTCGAGGTACTTGGCGACGTTCGGCTGCTTGGCGCGGTCCATCTCCTGCACCCAGCCCAGGCGTACGAAACGGGCCGCCATCCAGTCGCTGATGACGATCAGGTCGCGCCCGGTCTCCTGGTGGTTCATCAGCGCCGGGCTGATCTTCCCGAAGAACTCGTCGTTGTCGTTGATCTCCTCGGTGTACTTCACCGAGATCCCGCTCCTCTTGCTGAAGGCGTCCAGCGTCGGCCGCTTCGAGGTGTTCTTGTCGTCGGTGTCGATGTAGAGCGGCCAGTTGGCGAAGACCAGGCTCTTGTCGCGCGCGGACCGGTCGGCCGCCGACCGGTCCCCGGCCTCGACGTACGCGGCAGGCACCCCGCATCCGGTGAGCGCGGCGAGCGCCCCCGCCGTACCGAGCCCACTGAAACCGCGGAGGAGGGAGCGACGCGACATACCAAGATCTGCCATGCCGTACAGCCTCTCCTCATCCGGGGCCGCCGGGCAATGGACGCTGCGTACGGTCACCGCCTCCCGGCCCCGACACCTTGTCGGGCGGAAAGGTGACCTCCACGCACAGGCCGCCGCCGTCCCCGGGCTGCGCCTGGACCGATCCGCCATGGGCCACTGCGATGGCGGCGACGATGGACAGGCCGAGGCCGTGCCCGTCGCGGCGCCTGGTGCGCTGGTCGCCGTGGCGGGTGAAGGGCTGGAAGAGGGCGTCGATCCGGTCGGGCGGGATCGCGGGGCCGCTGTTGGCGACCCGCAGAGTGGGGCATCCCGCCCTGAGCCCGGTCCTGACGCTGATCCAGCCGCCGCCGACGACGACGTTGTGGCGTACGGCGTTGTCGATGAGGTTGCCCGCGAGGCGCTCGACGAGCTGGGGGTCGCCGAGGAGCCCGGCGGGCGCGAGGTCGGCCTCGATACGGTGCGCACTCTCGGGCAGCAGCGACCCCGCGACCACCGCCAGATCGACGTACTCCCGCTCCTGCAGCCCGCGCTGGCTGCGGGCCAGGGTCAGCAGCGCGTCGATCAGGCGCTCCTGCTCCTGCCCGGCTGCCCGCACCCGCAGGCAGGCGGCGCGCAGGGTGTCGGCCGTCGCGCCGGGATCGGCGAGCGCGACGTCGACCAGGGTCTGCTGCAGGGTGAGCGGGGTCCGCAGCTCGTGCGAGGCATTGGCGACGAACTGCCGCTGCGCCTCGAAGGCGATCTCCAGACGGGCCAGCATGTCGTCGAACGTGTCGGAGAGATCGGTGAGTTCGTCCCCGGGGCCCGGCACCGCGAGCCGCCGGTGCAGATGGTCGGCGGAGATCCGGCGGGCGGTGGAGGCCATGGACTGCAGCGGCGCCAGGACCCGGCCGGCGACCAGCCAGCCGAGCAGCAGCGAGAGCGCCACCATCACGGCGAGCGCGATGGCCGACTCGACGAGCAGCAGGTGCAGCTGGTCATCGCGCTGGACGTTCAGCTGCTGGACGACGTACGCACCGACCTCGGGGCCGCCTTTCGCGAACGAGGGCCCGTCGGCCGACGGCGACGACTGTGCACCCTCGCTGGACTTCGCCTCGGCCGTGGAGTTCGCCATCAGTCCGTACGTGATCGCAAGCAGTACGGCGGCGGCCGCCACGAACAGCCCGCTGTAGAGCAGGGTGAGGCGCCATCTGACACTCCGGGGCCCGCGCAGGATCGGCCTCACACCCGGTATCCGGCCTGCGCGACGGTCTCGATCAGCGGCGGTTCGCCGAGCTTGCGCCGCAGCCTGCTGACGGTGACCTTCACGGTCTGGGTGAAGGGGTCGGCCGCCTCGTCCCAGGCCCGCTCCAGGAGCTCCTCGGCGGAGACCACCGCCCCCCGGGCGGCGAGCAGCAGTTCCAGGACGGCGAACTCCTTCGGGCTGAGCGGGAGCTGGGCCCCGGCCCGGGTCGCGGCCCGTCGCGCCGGGTCCAGGCGCAGATCGCCGTGGACGAGGACCGGCGGCAGTGCGGGCTGCGTCCGGCGCGCCAGCGCCCGTATCCGCGCGACGAGTTCGGTGAACGCGAAGGGCTTGGGGAGGTAGTCGTCGGCGCCGAGGCCGAGCCCCGCCACCCGGTCGGCGACCGTGCCGGACGCGGTGAGCATCAGCACCCGCGCCCGGCTGCCCCCCTCGGCCAGCGCACGGCACACCCGGTCGCCGTGGAGCCCCGGCAGATCGCGGTCGAGCACGACGACGTCGTACCCGTTGACCGTGGCGCGCTCAAGCGCCGTATGCCCGTCGAACGCGAGGTCGACAGCCATCCCCTCCCGGCGCAGTCCCGCCGCCACGGTCTCCGCGAGCTCCTCGTGATCCTCGACCACCAACACGCGCATGGGGAAGAGGATGCACGGCCGGGGGTTACACGGCCATAAGGGCGGCCGTTCCCGCGCCGTAACCGCCTCCGGAGTTGGGTGAGTTGCGTACCGGCCACCAACAGAAGGAGGCACCCATGCGGGTGTTGACGAGCCGCCCCAGGCGCATGGTCGCGGCGACCGCGCTGTTCTCAGCGATCACCCTGACCGGAGTCGGCGCGGCACAGGCCACGGCGACCACGACTCACGGGGGCGGCAAGGGCAGCGGCAGCAGCAGCGCCGTCACCGAAGCCGGCAAGGCGTTCGGCAGTTGCATGCGCGAGCACGGGCTGAAGAACTTCCCCGACCTCGTCATCCAGAAGGACACCTCGGGCTCCCGGCACCACAAGGGCGGCGTGAAGGTCGATGTGCGGGTCACCGCGAAGAGCAAGGGCAAGAGCCACGTCGGCGACCGCTTCGACCCGACGTCGAAGGCGTACAAGCGCGCGCTCAAGGCCTGTGGCCCGATCCTGGACAAGGTCGGGGTGCCGCTTCCCGTTCCGCCGGGCGACGCGCACTGCAAGGTGATCAAGGGCGGCAAGGGGGAGCACGGCCTGCCCAAGCTGCCCGATTCGCCGCAGACCGACTCCCAGGGTCCCGGCAGGGGGTCCGAGAAGGGCTCGGAGAAGGGCACCACTCAGCACAAGGAGGTCTGCATGATCAAGGAGAAGGGGACGCACGCGTCGAAGTAGCGGCGACAGCCGACGGCCCCGGACGGATCAACTCCCGTCCGGGGCCGCTCGGTTCGGTGCGTTGCGCTGCCGCTCAGCCGTCGAGCGACGTCATGACGTGCTTGATACGGGTGTAGTCCTCGAAGCCGTACGCCGAGAGGTCCTTGCCGTAACCGGACTTCTTGAAGCCGCCGTGCGGCATCTCTGCGACCAGCGGGATGTGGGTGTTGATCCACACGCAGCCGAAGTCCAGGTTCTTGGACATCCGCATGGCGCGCGCGTGGTCCTTGGTCCACACCGAGGAGGCGAGGGCGAAGTCGACGCCGTTGGCGTGCGAGAGGGCCTCGGCCTCGTCCGTGAAGGACTGGACGGTGATGACGGGGCCGAAGACCTCGTTCTGGATGATCTCGTCGTCCTGCCGGAGCCCGGAGACGACGGTCGGGGCGTAGAAGAAGCCCTTGTCGCCGACGCGCGCTCCGCCCGCCTCGACCTTGGCGTGCGCCGGCAGCCGCTCGATGAAGCCGCTCACCTGCGCGAGCTGGTTGGCGTTGTTGAGCGGGCCGTAGAGCACGTCCTCGTCGTCCGGCATGCCGGTCTTCGTGTCGGCGGCGGCCTTGGCGAGCGCCGTCACGAACTCGTCGTGGATCGACTCGTGCACGAGCACGCGCGTGGCGGCCGTACAGTCCTGGCCCGCGTTGAAGAAGCCCGCCACCGAGATGTCCTCGACGGCCTTGGCGAGGTCGGCGTCCTCGAAGACGACGACCGGCGCCTTGCCGCCCAGCTCCAGGTGGACGCGCTTGACGTCCTTGGCCGCGGACTCCGCGACCTGCATCCCGGCCCGTACGGAACCGGTGATGGACGCCATCGCCGGCACCTTGTGCTCGACCATCGCGCGCCCGGTGTCCCGGTCGCCGCAGACGACGTTGAAGACACCCTTGGGGGCGATCGACCCGATGATCTCCGCGATCAGCACGGTGGAGGCGGGCGTGGTGTCGGACGGCTTCAGTACGACGGTGTTGCCCGCCGCCAGGGCCGGTGCGAACTTCCACACGGCCATCATCATCGGGTAGTTCCAGGGCGCGACCTGGGCGCACACTCCGACCGGCTCGCGCCGGACGATGGAGGTCATGCCCTCCATGTACTCGCCGGCGGACCGTCCCTCCAGGAGCCGTGCCGCACCCGCGAAGAAGCGGATCTGGTCGACCATCGGCGGGATTTCCTCGGACCGGGTGAGCGCGATCGGCTTGCCGGTGTTCTCGCTCTCGGCGGCGATCAGATCCTCGGCGCGCTCCTCGAAGGCGTCCGCGATCTTCAGCAGGACGCGCTGGCGCTCGGACGGGGTGGAGTCGCGCCAGGCGGGGAAGGCGGCCGCGGCCGCCTCCATCGCGGCGTCGACGTCCGCGGCTCCGGAGAGCGGCGAGGTGGCGTACGCGTCGCCCGTGGCCGGATTGACGACCTCGATGGTCCGGCCGTCGGCGGCGTCCCGGAACTCTCCGTTGATGTAGTTGCGCAGCCGGCGCAGCTCGGTGGTCACAGCCACCCCTCCTGTCAGAAGTCCGATGGGTGAGATGCCCACCCTAGTAGGAGGGGCCACGCTTTCGACATACCTGGCCCCCACGAACTTCGGATTCAGTTCTTGAAACGCGCATGAACAACGAATTTCATCGCTTTGGGGTTGCGGGACGGATGAGACCTCATGCAGAGTGAGGGCGTGGCCAGTCGCAGCGCAGATTCCAGAAACGGGAACGGCACCCCTCCCATCGATGCCGTCTCCCTGGCGATCATCGAGCAGCTCCAGCAGGACGGCAGGCGCCCGTACGCAACGATCGGCAAGGCCGTCGGCCTCTCCGAGGCGGCAGTGCGGCAGCGCGTGCAGAAGCTGCAGGACCAGGGCGTCATGCAGATCGTCGCCGTCACCGACCCGCTCACCGTCGGGTTCCGGCGCCAGGCCATGGTCGGCATCAGGGTCGAGGGCGACCTCGACCCGGTCGCCGACGCGCTGGCCGCCATGGACGAGGTCGATTACGTGGTGATGACCGCGGGCTCCTTCGACCTGATGGCGGAGGTCGTCTGTGAGGACGACGACCATCTCCTCGACGTGATCAACAAGCAGATCCGCGCGCTCCCCGGAGTGCGTGCGACCGAGAGCTTCGTCTACCTCAAACTCAAGAAACAGACCTACCAGTGGGGCACCCGATAGTCATGAGCAAGGACCTCAGCCGAACCGCGTACGACCACCTGTGGATGCACTTCACGGACATGTCGTCGTACGAGAACGCGCCCGTTCCCACCATCGTGCGTGGCGAGGGCACCTACATCTACGACGACAAGGGCAAGAAGTACCTCGACGGTCTGTCCGGCCTGTTCGTGGTCAACGCGGGCCACGGCCGCCACGAGCTGGCGGAGGCCGCGTACAAGCAGGCGCAGGAGCTGGCCTTCTTCCCGATCTGGTCGTACGCGCACCCCAAGGCCGTGGAGCTCGCCGAGCGCCTCGCGAACCACGCGCCGGGCGACCTGAACAAGGTCTTCTTCACCACCGGTGGCGGCGAGGCCGTCGAGACCGCCTGGAAGCTGGCGAAGCAGTACCACAAGCTCACCGGCAACCACCAGAAGTACAAGGTCATCTCGCGTGCGGTGGCCTACCACGGCACCCCGGCCGGCGCCCTGTCCATCACCGGACTGCCCGCACTCAAGGCCCCGTTCGAGCCGCTGGTCCCCGGCGCGCACAAGGTCCCGAACACCAACATCTACCGCGCCACGATCCACGCGGACGACCCGGTGGCCTTCGGCCGCTGGGCCGCCGACCAGATCGAGCAGGAGATCCTCTTCGAGGGCCCCGAGACGGTCGCCGCGGTCTTCCTTGAGCCGGTCCAGAACGCGGGCGGCTGCTTCCCGCCCCCGCCCGGCTACTTCCAGCGTGTGCGCGAGATCTGCGACAAGTACAACGTGCTGCTCGTCTCGGACGAGGTCATCTGCGCCTTCGGCCGCCTCGGCACGATGTTCGCCTGTGACAAGTTCGACTACGTGCCGGACATGATCACCTGCGCCAAGGGCATGACCTCGGGCTACTCCCCGATCGGCGCCTGCATCATCTCCGACAAGCTGGCCGAGCCCTTCTACAAGGACGGCAACACCTTCCTGCACGGCTACACCTTCGGCGGCCACCCGGTCTCCGCGGCGGTCGGCCTCGCCAACCTCGACATCTTCGAGCGCGAGAACCTCAACCAGCACGTGCTCGACAACGAGAGCGCGTTCCTCTCGACGCTGGAGAAGCTGCACGACCTGCCGATCGTCGGCGACGTCCGCGGCAACGGGTTCTTCTACGGCATCGAGCTGGTGAAGGACAAGGTCACCAAGGAGTCCTTCAACGAGGACGAGACCGAGCGGATCCTCTACAACGCCGTCTCCAAGGGCCTGTACGAGAACGGTCTGTACTGCCGCGCCGACGACCGTGGCGACCCGGTCGTCCAGCTCGCGCCGCCGCTGATCTCCGACCAGTCGACGTTCGACGAGATCGAGTCGATCCTGCGTACGGTCCTCACCGACGCCTGGGCGAAGATCTAACGGATCCGGCCATCCCCGCAACTCCGCCCCTGGCAGCCGCACATGGCTCCGGGGGCGGAATGCTGTGCGCGCCCGCCTGGTTGGATGGGATGAGCAAGCGCTCAGCCACCTCCGGAGAAAGGCACGCCATGGCGCCCGAGCCGTACACCATCCCCATCACGGTCCGCGGTTACGAGACCGACTCGCAAGGCCACCTCAACCAGGCGGTCTACCTCCAGTACGCGGAGCACGCCCGCTGGACCTACCTCCAGCACGGCGGTATCCGCCAGTCCGACCTCCTCGACAAGGGCATCGGACCCGTGGCCCTGGAGGTGACCGTGCGCTATCTGCGCGAACTGCGGGCCGGTGACGAGACCGAGGTCGACTGCCGTTTCGTCTGGGGCGAGGGCAAGACCTTCCGCATCGAGCAGCAGATCCGCAGGACGGACGGCACCGTGGCCGCCGAAGTGACCGGCGTGGGCGGGCTGTTGGACCTCCAGGCGCGGAAGCTCGTCGCCGATCCGCGCGAGTACTTCCGGGCGCTGGCCGACGACCCCGCCGTCTTCGGCCTCTGAGCCCCCGCCCACACCTCGGGGTACGCCCGTACGAGTGAGAACGGATGCCGCCCCACCGCGCGGCTGCCCCGCCCGGCCAGGTCGGAGTCCTTACGGTGCCCAGTGACCGATCGGCTCCGCTTTCGTTCCCCCGTACGGGGGGCCGCAAAACTGATCTGAACCGAGGTGTTCGCCATGGTGCCCCCGCCGGACAACGACGTGCTCTGGGCACGCGCGGTGCACTACTCGCACAGCGGATCCCCCGCACTCAGCGGTGTCTCCCTCGGTGTCCGCGACGGCGAGATCCTCGCCCTCGTCGGCCCGCGCGGCAGCGGGAAAACGACCCTGCTGCAGTGCCTTTCGGGGCACCTCACCCCGGCCCAGGGCGAGGTGTGGTTCAACAGCGTCCCGATCCACACCATGAACCCACTGGCCCGCGAGCGTCTGCGCATCGACCGCTTCGGCTGGATCGACCCCGAACCCCACCTCGTCCCCGAGCTCAACGCCTGGGAGAACACCGCCCTCCCGCTGCTGCTCACCGGCGCGTCCCACCGCAGCGCCAAGAAGGCGGCCATGGAGTGGCTGGAGCGCCTCGACATCGGTGCGTACGCCCGCAAGCGCCCCCACGAACTCCTGCAGTCGCAGCGCCAGCGCGTCGCGATCACGAGGGCGCTGATCACCTCGCCCACCGTGCTCTTCGCGGACGAGCCCACCGCCGCACTGCACCGCACGGACCGCGCCCAGATCCTGCGCACGCTCACCGCGGCCGCCCGATCGCACCGCATCACGGTCGTGCTCGCCACGCATGACCCGGAGGTGGCGGCCCTCGCGGACCGCACGGTCACGCTCCTCGACGGCCGCCGCGTCAACTCGGTCAGGCTCCCGGACACGGAGGGCAGCCCCGAGTGCTCGCTCTCCGTCTAGCCCGCGGCGCCCACCCCCTGGTCCTGCTGCGGCGCCTGCTGGTGGCGGCCGCGTCGGCGGGCGTCGGATTCCTCCTGCTGACCACCCTCACCTACGCGTCCTCGCACCCCGCCCACGCCCCGCAGGCCCTGCTCCGCCTGCTCTGGTCGCTGATCCCCATGGCGGCCACGGTGTACTTCGCGGTCTCGGTCGCCCGTACGGACCCGAGCACCCGCCCCAGCCCCGGACTCAGCGCAGCCGGCCTGGGCCCGGTCTCGCTGACCGCCCTGGCGGCGGTCTCCACCGCGGTCTCCTGCACTCTGGGCAGCGTCCTCGCCCTGCTCTTCTTCCTCCACCTCAGGGGCGACATCACCGGCCTCCCCTTCGACGGGGCCGCCTCCCGGCTCCTCGCGTCCGAGGCGCCGCTGCCCCTGGCCGCAGCGCTCACCCTGCTCGCCCTCACCCCCGTGCTCGCGGCGGCGGGCAGCGCCTGGACGCTGCGCCCCCGCAAGGCCTCGGGCGCCCCGCTCACCGCGCCCACCGGGCTCCCCTGGGGTATCGCCCTGATCGCGGCCGGCCTGGCGACGGAGTCGTACACCAGCCGCGCCGCCGCCGGTACGCCCTTCCCGCTCCCCGGGCACTTCGACGGCAGCCCGCTCGGGGTCCTGGCGGGCTGGACCCTGACGGCGTTCGGCCTGGCGACGGCGGGGCCCGGGCTGACGTACGCCGCGGGGCGTGCGCTCCAGTCCGTACGCCCGGGAGCGGTAAGGCTGCTGGCCGGGCGGGTGCTGCAGGCCGAGGCCCGCCGTATCGGCCGACCGCTCGGCGTGGTCTGCGCGGTGACCTCCGGGGTGATCGCGGCAGCCACGGTCTACGCCCCGGGGCCGCACTCCTTCGGCCCGCTGACGGGCCTGGGCGCGGCCGTCGTCGTGATCTGCGCGGTGGCCACGCTCCTCATGGCGGCTCTGGAGTCGAAGCAGGCCCGCTCGGTGACCACGACGGCACTGCTCAAGCTGGGCGCCCCCGCCCAGCTCCTGCGTACCGCGACAGCCCTGCGGGCGGCGGCACTTCTCGCCGTGTTCGCGCCGCTGACCTGGGCCGTGGCCGCGCTGGCCGCCCTGCCCCTGACGGGCTGACAGCGTTACGGAGCATCGCCGATCAAGCCGCGGCGCGCCGCGATCACGCCCGCCTGGAAGCGGTTCGCGGCGCCCAGCTCGCCGTGGAGGCGGCTGATACGGCGGCGCATCGTACGGACCGACCAGCCCAACTGGCGTGCGATCGCCTCGTCCTTGAGACCGCTGACCAGCAGGGTGAGCATCTGGCGGTCCTCCTCGTCGAGCGGGTCGTCGGCGGGTGCGCCCAGCGGGGTGGCCTCGCGCCAGCACAGCTCCCAGTAGTCGATGAGGCCGTCGAGCAGGGCCGAGGGACGGATGACCGCGGCGCGCACCTCGTCCGCCGCGGCGAAGTCGAGGGAGAGCGGCATCAGTGCCAGCCTCCGATCGGCGATGGCGAGTTTGATACGAAGGCCGGGCAGGACGCGTGCCACCTCGCCGTGCGCGACGAGCTCCCGGATATCGCCCAGGACGCCAGGCCACTCCAGCGCCTCGGGGGCGTACACCGCCCGGTAGCGCACCCCTCGGGAGAGGGCCGTCGCCTCGACCGGGTTGGAGGTGGTGAGCGCGTACGGCGGCCGGTCCAGGGTGATGACCTCGTCGCGCGCCTCCTGCTGCAGTGTCACGAACCAGCGGCCCAACGCCTCACTGCCGTGCACGACTTCGATCTGCTCGGAGTCGCCCTGCCGGGCCGCGGTGAAGAGCCGCGACAGCTCGCCGGCGGCCGAGCGCACCCCGTCGAGCTCGTCCGTACGGGAGCGCACGAGGGCGTCGACGGCGGCGCCCGGTTCGATCGCCGCGTACCTCCTCCGCTGGCCCGACAACCGCCCGACCAGGCCGTTCTCCCTGAGTCTGTCGAGTGCGCGGGCCGCACGCTCGACCGAGCAGCCGAGGTCGTCGGCCAGGTCGGCGGGGGCCGCGGTGCGGCGGACGAGTATCGCGCGGTAGACGCTCTCGTCGAACGGATCGATGCCTGCGGCAGTGAGCTGGGACATGAACGGATCTTGGCCGGTCGGTGCCAGCGGCAGCAATGGGCCAGCCCAAATCGTTGTCCGGAACCCCTTCCCCCGATTAGTACATCTGTTCATGGCTACTTCTCGAAGATCCCACCGCCGCGGAGCACGGCGCGCGCTGACCGCCTCGGTCACCGCGTCCGTTCTCGGCGGGCTCCTTGCCGCCGCTCCCCCGTCCGCCTCCTCCGTGTCGCAGCAGGATCCGGAACAGCGGGTGATCGTCACCCTCGACGGCGCTGCCGCTGCCGCAGGCCGGGGGGCCATGCGGACGGCAGACGCAGGTGAGGTCTCCGCGGACCGCAAGGCCGTGTCCGTACGGCAGTCGGCGTTCCTGGACCGGGCGAAGGACGCCGGGGTGCGCGCCGGGTCGCCGCGCCGGCTCTCCCTGTTGCTGAATGCGGTGGCGGTGACGGTGAAGGCCTCCGAGATCGCCGGGCTGCGGGCGCTGCCGGGGGTCGCGAGCGTCGTCCCCGACACGAAGATGAAGGTACAGACCGACGAGAGCGTGCCGCTCATCGGCGCCCCCGAGGTGTGGAAGCGCAAGGACCCTTCGGGCCAGAAGGCCAACGGGAAGGGCGTCACCGTCGCGGTCCTCGACAGCGGGATCGACTACAGCCACCCCGACCTGGGCGGCGGATTCGGCGCGGGCCACAAGGTCGTCGGCGGGTACGACTTCGTCAACGGCGACGCGGACCCGATGGACGACAACGGCCATGGCACGCATGTGTCGGGGATCATCGCGGGCAGCGCCGCCGAGGCGGGCGGCGTCACCGGCGTCGCGCCGGGGGCCCAACTCCTCGCGTACAAGGTCATGGACGCCAACGGCGAGGGCAACACCTCCGACATCATCGCCGGGATCGAGGCCGCGATCGATCCGGCCAATCCGCACCGCGCCGATGTCATCAACATGAGCCTGGGCGGTTACGGCGACGGCAGCGACCCCCTGGGTCAGGCAGCAACCGCCGCCACCAAGGCGGGAGTCGTGGTCGTCGCGTCGGCAGGCAACGAGGGTCCCGGCAGCGGTACGGTCGGCTCCCCCGCCGCGGCCGACGGCGTCGTCGCGGTCGGCGCGTCCGTCAGCGGACTGCGCATACCCGGCGCCGCCTACCAGGGCGGCGAGAAGATCCAGACGTACCGCGGGATGATCTCCGCGAACCCGCCGGCCAAGCCGCTGACCACGGAGCTCGTGGACGTCGGCCAGGGCACGCCGGAGGACTGGGAGCGGGCGGGTGACGTACGGGGCAAGGCCGTACGCATCGAGATGCTCGTCGCGCAGGACTCACAGAGCCTGTACGCCTCGGAGATCGAGACGGCCCGCGAGGCGGAGCGCCGCGGCGCGGTCGCCATCCTGGGCGGCCAGTCCGGCGGCGGTGGCCCGGTGTTCGCCGCGCCGCAGTCCGACTCCGAATCCACCGTGCCGCTCGCGCCGCAGACCACCGTGAACGAGTCGGGCGACTCGCTGCGGATGGACTCCGAAGTGATGCTGGGCGTGGACTCGACGCAGTTCGCCGAGCTCGGGCAGAAGCTCGCGGCGGGCAAGGTGCAGATCACCCTGACCGGCACGGACGTCACCGACAAGATCGCCTCGTTCTCCTCGCGCGGCCCCGACCTCAACTGGAACCTGAAGCCGGATCTGGTCGCGCCGGGTTACGACATCCGGTCCACGGTCCCCAAGTCCGTCTACGCGCCCGGCTATTACCGCATGTCGGGTACGTCGATGGCCGCCCCGCACGTCGCAGGCGCCGCGGCCCTGCTGCGCCAGCTGCACCCGGGCGAGGCCCCGGCGAAGGTCACCTCCGAGCTGGTGGGCTCCACCAAGAAGGTGCCTGACTACGGGACCACGACCGTCGGCTCGGGCCGGCTCGACATTCCCGCGGCCGCCGACGCCGCCGACGGCGGGATCACCACCACGCCGGCCACACTCTCGTACGGTCTGGCCGACCTGGCGAAGCACACAGTGGGCGGCAGCAAGAAGCTCACCGTCCACAACTCCGGTTCCCGCGCCCGTACGGTCTCCCTGAAGGTCAGCGGCGAGGCCACCGTCAGCCCGCGCACCCTGCGCGTCCCGGCGGGCGGCAGCGCGACAGCCACGGTGACCGTGCGGGCCGACCGCCCGGCGGACGAGGAGGAGATCACCGGCACGGTGACCGTCACACCGGAGCACGGTGACGCGCTGCGCGTCCCGTACCTCCTGGTCGTACGGCAGCTGTTCGTGCAGGCCGGACCGGACCCGAGCGACGGCAAGTCCACCGCCGTCGTCTTCACCCCGGCCCCTCTCGCCAAGCCGCCGGTCCTCACCGTGACCCCGCCGCACGGCAAGTCGTTCACGGTCGCCACGAAGCTCATCTCGGGCACTGTCTACCGGGCCGAGATCACCGGCCGCGGCGAGGGCGCCCATCTGGTCTCCGCGAGCGCGCAGACCTCCGACGGCAAGACACTCATCTCCAACCGTGACGGCTTCGACGTCACGCCCGTGGACAGTCGCGGCTCACGCTGGCAGCCCGTCGGTCCGTACGAGTCGACCGGCGCGGTCGCCACGGCGCCGAGCGCCCCCGGGCACGCGGTCCTCACCGAGTCCGACCGGATCGGCCCCTGGTCCACCGACGACAACGGCGCCACCTGGAGCCAGAACAACCGTCTGCCGCTCACCGATGTGAACGGCAAGGCGTACACCGTCGTCGACCCGAAGAACGCGAACCGCTGGTGGTACGCGGCCAACAGCGCGAGCAGCATCCCGCGTACGTCCTCGATCCTGCGCACCGAGGACGCGGGCCGCACCTGGGAGACGCTGAACACCCCGGACTCGTACATCTCGAACTTCATCGGCGACCCGAACAGCAACACCCTCATCGCCCAGACCGACGCCGGGCTGCTGCTGAGCACCGACGGCGGTGACCACTGGAACACGCAGACCACCGGCGTGCCCGGCGACGAGATCTACGACATGGCCATCGGCGGCGACAGCCTCTACTTCGCCTCCGGCCGCACCGTCTGGAAGCGCGACGGCGTCGCCTCCGGCACGCTCGGCGAGGCCAAGCAGGTCTATGCGACCAAGGGCGGCAAGGTCGCCGTCACCATCGCCGCCGACAGCGATGTCGTAGCGGTGTACGAGGTCGGCACCGGCGTCGTCGGCTCGCACGACGGCGGCAAGACCTGGTCCACGCTCGACGCGCACGGCTACGGCGGTACGGGTCTGACCGTCACCGGCGGCGAGATGTACGTCAGTTACGGCGACGAGACCCGCGTCGGCCGCGACCACGGCCGGACCTGGAGCACGATCCCGGGTGTCAACAGCTCCTCCGTGGCCTCGGACTTCGACCGCTGGGCCGACGGCTCGCTGACCGTCTCCGCCACGTCGGCGGGTCTCTACCGGACTTCCGGGAGCGGTACGGACTACCAGCGCATCGGCGTCCAGGGCGGCACCGTCAACTCCCTCGCGGTGAGCGGCAATTCGCTGCTGGCGGCCGGGGACGTGGGCACGCACCGCGCCCAGCTTCCCGTCTCGGGAGCGGACTGGGGCAACACCGGCGGCGAGGGCACCATCGGCAGCACGACCGGTCTGCTGCAGGCCTCGCCGAAGGACTCGAAGATCGTGTGGCGGGTGACCAACGACGCGTTCGGCTCCTTCCACGTGGAGCGCAGCGGCGACGCCGGGGTCACCTGGGAGGAGAAGGGCGTGAGCGCCGGCCAGGTGTTCGCCCTCGCCGTGCACCCGGCCGATCCCGAGCGCGTGTACGTCAGCTACGGCAACCAGGAGAGCTCGGGCCTCTACTCCACCACGGACGGCGGCGCCCACTGGAAGAACCTGCGCCAGGACACGTACTTCACCGCCGTCTCCGGCGACCCGAAGAACGCGAACCGGCTCTGGCTCGGCACCCCCGACGGGCTCTACCGCTCGGACAACGGCGGCGTGGACATCACCAAGGTCGCCGACGGCGGTGTGAACACCATCGAGTTCGCAGGCTCGCGCATGCTGACGGGCGGCGACACGATCAAGGTCTCGACGGACGGCGGGAAGACCTTCCGTACCGGCGACACCGGCTCCCTGCCGGTGCGCGTCAGCGACCTGCTCCAGGTGGGCAGCACCCTGTACGCGGCCACCACCAGCGTCTGGGAGACGGCACTGCCGCGCGGCGGCCGGGGCGTGCTGCGCTCCACCGACGGCGGCCGGAGCTGGCACAACGTGTCCACCGGACTGCAGAACACGAACGCCACCAGCCTGGCCGCCGCGGGCGGCTGGCTCTACGTCGGCACCGTGCAGGGGGGTGTGCACCGCATGAAGCTCTGACCGCGGTGCGATCCACGGAGGCCCGGGTGCAGTCACCCGGGCCTCCGCTCGTCCGCAACGGATGTCCCCGTACGCCCGTAGCATGGCCGGGTGGATCAGAACACGGATCGTGAGATCGAAACCCTGGACGAGTTCGACCGGGCCGTCGCCCGCGGCCCGCTGGGCGGACACCGCATTCAGGCCGTCGACCTGACGGGCCGTGACGCGGCGCTGCTCGCAGCCGACACGGCGACCGCGATATTCCTCGGCTGCCCGATGAGCCCGGAGGCCGAGGCGAAGGTGCGCGGCGACGGCGCGCTCGTCTTCCCGCCGGTGCCCGGACTGCCCTTCGCCCCGTACCGAGGACTGCTCTACTCGGCGGAAGAGCTGTTCAAGGGGCTCGAAGGGGGTTACGAAGAGACTCCCGACGCCCGCGCCTACGCCTGGTTCCAGCAGTCGAAATCGGACGGCGACGTCTTCGCCTCGATGCTCCGCTCGATACACGACGACGCGATCTCCGACGCCCTCGACGAACACCTCGTCGGCGCACAGGTGGTGGGCGTCATGGGCGGCCATGCGATGGCGCGCGGCACCGACGCGTACGCGGGCGCCGCCCGGCTCGGCCGTACGCTCGCCCGCACCGGCCTGACCGTCGCCACCGGCGGCGGGCCCGGCGCGATGGAGGCGGCGAACCTCGGTGCGTACGCGGCCCCCTTCCGGGACGCGATGCTGGACGAGGCGCTGGAACTGCTCGCCAAGGCACCCTCGTTCACCCCGTCGGTCTCCGACTGGGCGGGGGCGGCCTTCGAGGTGCGCACCCGCTGGCCCAGGGGCGGCGACTCCGTCGGCATCCCCACCTGGTTCTACGGCCATGAGCCGCCCAACGCCTTCGCCGGTCACATCGCCAAGTACTTCGCCAACGCCACCCGCGAGGACGGCCTGCTGGCCCGCTCCACCGCGGGCGTCGTCTTCCTGCCCGGTGCGGCCGGGACCGTACAGGAGATCTTCGACAACGCGACGCCGAACTACTACGAGTCGCGCGGCGAGCCGACTCCGATGGTCCTCGTCGACCGTGCGCACTGGACCGAGAAGCTGCCTGCCTGGCCGCTGCTCCAGTCGCTGGCGAAGGACCGCGCGATGGAGTCGCGCATCGCCCTGGTCGACACGGTGGCCGAGGCGCCGGCAGCGCTGGCCCGGATGCTGGACCAGTAAGTCAGGCCCGATCGGGCTCCGGGGGCAGCAGCACCACGTCCCCGGCCGTGAAGGCCGCCCCGACCGTGGCCCCGGCATCGGGCGCCTCGGCCGGCGGGCACTCCGCCTCCAGCGGCGGGCCGACCGCAGGCTCCAGGATGACGGCGACGTGGTGGCCCCGGAAGGTCCGCGCCCGGACGGTGCAGCGCAGCCCGTCGTCCACCGGCACCAGCCGTACGCCGGCGGGCCGTACCAGCAGCCTGCACTCGCCCTGGAGCGCACCGGGAACCACCGGGACCTTCCCCCAGGGCGTGTCCGCGACCTCGCCGCTCACCGTCGCCGACACGACGTTGTCGAAGCCGAGGAAGCGCGCCACGAACTCCGAGGCCGGGCGCTGCCAGACCTCAAGTGGCGTACCCACCTGGGCGACACGTCCTTCCCGCATCACCACGACCCGGTCGGCGAGCGCGAAGGCCTCGCCCTGGTCGTGGGTGACGGCGAGCACGGTGGTGCCCAACTGCCCGAACAGCTCACGGAGTTCGACGACGAGCCGCTCACGCAGCCCACGGTCCAGCTGTCCCAGCGGCTCGTCCAGCATCAGCAGCTTCGGCTGCGGGGCGAGCGCCCGCGCGAGCGCGACGCGCTGCTGCTCACCGCCGGAGAGCGCGGCGATGGCCCGCCCCTGCGCGCCGGGAAGGCCCACCAGCTCCAGCAACTCCGCGACGCGGCGCACCTGTTCGGCCCGTCCGGCGCCGCGCATCCGCAGCCCGAAGGCGACATTCCCCGCGACATCGCGCTGCGGGAAGAGCTGGTGGTCCTGGAACATCAGGCCCACACCCCGCCGGTGCACCGGCACCCCGCTCTGGTCGGTGCCGTCGAGGAACACCTTCCCCGACGCCTCCTGGAGCCCTGCCACCACGCGCAGCAGCGTCGACTTGCCGCTGCCGCTCGGCCCGAGCACACAGACCGTCTCGTGATCGGCGACCTCCAGGTCCACCGCGTCCAGGGCGGCGCGCGCCCCGAAGCGTACGGACACACCTTCCAGCCTCAGCATCAGAACTCTCCCGAGCGGTCGGTACGAATACGCTCCAGCACCAGCAGCGACACCGCGCACACCAGCATCAGAATGGTCGAAAGGGCCATCGCCTGGCCGTAGTTGAGGTCGCCGGCCCGCCCGAGGAGCCGTGCCACGGCCACCGGCAGCGTCGGGTTGTCGGGCCGTGCGATGAAGACCGTCGCCCCGAACTCCCCGAGCGACACGGCGAAGGCGAACCCGGCGGCCACGAGCAGCGCACGGCGCACCATGGGCAGGTCCACCTCCCGCCAGGCCCGCAGCGGGGACGCCCCGAGGACGGCGGCGGCCTCGCGCAGCCGGCCGTCCACAGCGCGCAGGACAGGAAGCATCGTCCGTACGACGAAGGGCACGCCGACCAGCGCCTGGGCG
Organism: Streptomyces beijiangensis; assembly: GCF_017315755.1. Classification (GTDB taxonomy): domain Bacteria; phylum Actinomycetota; class Actinomycetes; order Streptomycetales; family Streptomycetaceae; genus Streptomyces; species Streptomyces beijiangensis. The sequence continues at coordinate 11,627 of NZ_JAFLRJ010000251.1, read as the reverse complement.
AGCGGCACCAGGATCCACGAGGAACGCAGATCCAGCGGCGGCTTGTCGAGGGTGATCAGGAACCCGAAGCCGACGGTGACGGCCGAGACCCCGAGCGGCAGCATCAGCAGCGCGTCGAAGCCGCGCACCAGGGGGCCTGCCCTGCGGGTCAGCGCGGCGGCAGCGAGACCGCCGATGACGAGTGCGATGGCGGTCGCCACGAGTGCGTACTGCAGCGAGTTCCAGATGGCGTCGACCGGCGGTACGAGGAAGGTGCCGCCGCCCGCCCCCTGGGACTGCAGGGCCTGGTAGTAGCCGAAGCCGTAACCGCCCGGGGTGTCCAGGGAGCGCTGCACCAGCACCCCCAGCGGCACCAGGATCAGCGCTGCCACCGAGGCGACGACCCCGCTGAGCAGCGACCACTGGCCGGCCCCGCGAGGCCGACGCGCGGTCTGCGCGGGGTCCACCAGCCTCAGCGCGCTCTCCCGTCTGCGTACGGTCCAGGCGTGCAGGGCGAGGATCGCCCCGACCGCGGCGAACTGCGCCAGGGTCAGCACGGCGGCGGTCGGCAGATCGAGGAGCTGGGCGGTCTGCCGGTAGATCTCGACCTCCAGCGTCGAGAAGGCAGGACCGCCCAGGATCTGCACCACACCGAAGGAGGTGAAGGTGAAGAGGAAGACCATCAGCGACGCGGCGGCGACGGCGGGCCCCAGCGCGGGCAGCGTGACCTTGCGCCAGGCGGCGAACCGCGAGGCGCCCAGCACCCGCGCGGCCTCCTCCTGCCGGGGGTCGAGCTGCGACCAGAGGCCGCCCACGGTCCGTACGACGACCGCGTAGTTGAAGAAGACGTGGGCCAGCAGGATGGCCCAGACCGTGGTGTCGAGCCGTACGCCCCAGAGCTGGTCGAGCATTCCCCCGCGCCCGAGAAGCGCCAGGAAGGCCGTCCCGACGACCACGGTCGGCAGCACGAACGGCACGGTCACCGCGGCCCGCAGCAGCTGCTTGCCGGGGAAGTCGAAGCGCGCGAAGACGTACGCACCGGGCAGCGCGATCAGCAGCGTCAGCGCGGTCGATGCGAGCGCCTGCCAGCTGGTGAACCAGAGCACCTGCAGGATGTCCGGATCGCCGAGCACCTCGCCGATCCGCCCGAACTGCCAGGCGCCGCCCACGTCGAGCCCTCGCCCGACGATCGCGGCGACCGGATAGGCGAAGAAGACCGCGAAGAACGCGACCGGACCGGCCATGAGCCCGATCCGCACCGCGTTCCCGCGCACAGCGGCTTTTACTTCAGGACGAGCGAGGACCACGACTTGACCCACTGGTCACGGTTCTTGGCGATCGTGTCGGGTGCCACGGTCTCCGGGTCGGTCACCTTGGCGCCGAACTCGGTGAACAGCGCGGGGACCTTGGCGTTCTTCGCGACCGGGTCCACGAACATGTTCAGCGGCATGTCCTCCTGGAACGTCTTGCTCACCAGGAAGTCGATCAGCGCCTTGCCGCCCGCCGTGTTCTTCGCCCCGTCGAGGAGCCCCGCGAACTCGATCTGCCGGAAGCAGGTCCCGGTCGCGACACCGGTCGGCGCGGTCTTGGGCTGCGGCTTGGCGTACAGGACCTCGACGGGCGGGCTGGAGGCGTACGAGACGACGAGCGGCCTGTCGCCCTTGGCCTTCTTGCCGCCGGCCGACCCGGAGAACTCCTCGTTGTAGGCCTGCTCCCAGCCGTCGACGACCTTGACGCCGTTGGCCTTGAGCTTCTTCCAGTACGACTCCCAGCCGCTGTCGCCGTACTTGGCGGTGGTCCCCAGCAGGAAACCGAGCCCGGGGGACGAGGTCGCCGCGTTCTCGGTCACCAGCAAATTCTTGTACTCGGGCTTCACGAGGTCGTCGAAGGACTGCGGCACCGCGATCTTGTGGTCCGCGAAGTACTTCTTGTCGTAGTTGACGCAGATGTCGCCGCTGTCGATCGGCGTGACCCGGTGCTTGCCCGCGTCCAGCTGGACGTCTGCCGAGACCTGGTCGAGCCCCTTGGCCGTGTACGAGGTGAAGAGTCCGTTGTCGAGGGCGCGCGAGAGGAGTGTGTTGTCGACGCCGAAGAAGACGTCACCGCGCGGGGACCCCTTAGTGAGGATCTCCTGGTTGAGGGCGGCGCCCGCGTCGCCGCTCTTGAGGACCTTGACCGTGTACCCGGTCTCCTTGGTGAACTCCTTCAGCACGGCCGGGGAGGCGGCGAAGGAGTCATGGCTGACGAGGGTCACGGTCTTGGACTTCGTACCGGACGAACCGCTGTCGTCCGAACTCCCGCACGCGGCGAGAGTGGTGACGCCCAGCGCGGCGGCCACGGCGGTGACCGTCATTCTGGTGATGGTGGTGGTGCTCACTGATTTCCTCCTGGGAGATCCAGGAAGAGACGCGGCCCCGCCCGCAGGGAAGCGGGCAGGGCGCAACAGCTCGGATCGTGACCGAACTTCCTACCCAGAATGACCTGGGCAAGGTTCTGAGGGTCTGCGGCTGGGCCGCACTCTCAGCGCTGTGGCGCTCCCCTGTCGGAATATGAAAATGTACTGCCAGATTACATGGCCCTACCTGACGCCTACCGGGCCCTACCGCTCGGTGGCGGCCAGCTGACCGCAGGCTCCGTCGATCTCCTGGCCCCGCGTGTCCCGTACGGTCACGGGCACACCGTGGGCGGCGATCGCCGCGACGAAGGCCTTCTCGTCCTCGGGGCGCGATGCGGTCCACTTCGACCCGGGTGTCGGGTTCAGCGGAATCAGATTCACGTGCACCCTCTTCCCCTTCAACAGCCGCCCGAGCCGGTCACCGCGCCAGGCCTGGTCGTTGATGTCGCGGATCAGCGCGTACTCGATGGAGATGCGTCGCCCGGACTTCTCCGCGTACTCCCACGCCGCGTCCAGCACCTCGCGCACGTTCCACCGCGTGTTCACGGGGACGAGCGTGTCCCGCAGCTCATCGTCGGGAGCGTGCAGCGAAACGGCAAGCCGGCACTTGAAGCCCTCGTCTGCGAAGCGCAGCATCGCCGGGACGAGTCCGACGGTCGAGACGGTGATCCCACGCTGCGAGATACCGAGCCCGTCCGGCTCCGGATCGGTCAGCCGCCGGATCGCGCCGACGACCCGCTTGTAGTTGGCGAGGGGCTCGCCCATCCCCATGAAGACGATGTTGGAGAGCCGCGCGGGACCGCCCGGCACATCGCCGTCGCGCAGCGCGCGCATCCCGTCGACGATCTGGTGGACGATCTCGGCGGTGGAGAGGTTGCGGTCGAGACCCGCCTGCCCGGTCGCGCAGAACGGACAGTTCATCCCGCAGCCGGCCTGCGAGGAGATGCACATCGTCACGCGGTCCGGGTAACGCATCAGCACGGACTCGACGAGCGTCCCGTCGTGCAGCTTCCACAGGGTCTTGCGCGTGGTGTCGTCGTCACAGCTGATGTGGCGCAGGACGGACATCAGATCGGGCAGCAGCGCTTCCCGGAGCTTCTCCCGCGAGGCGGCCGGGATGTCCGTCCACTGCTCGGGGTCGTGCGCGTACCGCGCGAAGTAGTGCTGCGACAGCTGCTTGGCGCGGAACGGCTTCTCACCGATCGCGGCCACGGCTTCCTTGCGCTCGGCGGGCGTGAGGTCCGCGAGGTGCGTCGGCGGCAGCTTCGCCCCACGGGGCGCGACAAAAATGAGTTCTCCGGGCTTAGGCATGGTTCTTCAAGTGTCGCAGACATACGAAGGAGGGCTCGCCGTCCTGTGGACAGCGAGCCCTCCCGTAACAAATGCGCAGGTCAGGATCCTACGAACAGCACCAGAAGCAGCCAGACGACCGGCGCCGTCGGGAGCAGGGAGTCCAGCCGGTCCATGATGCCGCCGTGACCGGGGAGCAGCGTGCCCATGTCCTTGATCCCGAGATCACGCTTGATCATGGACTCGCCGAGGTCGCCCAGCGTCGCACTGGCCGCCACCGCGAGACCGAGCAGCAGGCCCTGCCACCACTGGCCGTCGTCGATCAGGAACTGCATGCACAGCGCACCGGCCACCATCGCGAACGTCACCGCACCGACCAGGCCCTCGCGGGTCTTCCCGGGGCTGATGCGCGGCGCCAGCTTCGTCTTGCCGAAGCGCCAGCCGATCGCGTACGCACCGGTGTCGCTGACCACGGTGAGCAGCAGGAAGGTGAGCACCCGCTGCGGGCCGTCGTCCGCGGTGAGCATCAGCGCCACGAAGGTGGCCAGGAACGGTACGTAGAAGGCCGCGAAGACCCCCGCCGTGACGTCCTTGAGGTAGCCCTCGGGCGGCTCGGTCATCCGCCACACCAGTACGGCGAGAGCGGTGAGCGCCATCGCCACCCAGGCGCCCTCGGCGCCGCGTACGTAACCGGCGACGACCATCGCTGCTCCGCCGACCGCGAGCGGTACCAGCGGGGCCTTGATGCCCTTGCGTTCCTCGAGACGGGAGGTGAGCTCCCACAGACCGACCACCACGGCGACCGCTATCACGCCGATGAAGAGGGCCTTGACGATGAACAGGGAGGCGCCGACCAGCGCCCCGAGACCGACACCGACTCCTATGGCGGCCCGCAGATCGCGGCCCGCCTTCTTCTTTTCAGGAGGCGGCGGTTCGGGGGCGGACATGGGCTCCTGCGGCATCTCGTCGCGGAACAGGGGACCACTCAGCTGAGCGGCCCCCTGGTCACGGTGATCGCGGTCGTCGCCTTCTTCGGCGTGTTCGGCGTCTCTGCCTGCGTCGGGCACGATGGGCATGGGCCGAGTCTGCTCAACTTCATGCTCGCCGTACGCGGGACCCGCCGGGAAAGGCCCCTGGTCGGGGGCCTGACCCCAGTAACCGGCTCTCGGCGGGGCACCCCAGGAAGAGTCGTTCATCAGACCTCGAGCAGCTCGGCTTCCTTGTGCTTAAGCAGCTCGTCGACCTGCGCGGCATACCGCGCGGTGGTGTCGTCGAGCTCCTTCTCGGCACGGCGGACCTCGTCCTCGCCGGACTCCTTGTCCTTGACGAGCTTGTCGAGGATCTCCTTCGCCTTGCGGCGAATGGCACGGATCGAGATCTTGGAGTCCTCGGCCTTGGTCTTGGCGACCTTGATGTACTCCTTGCGACGGTCCTGAGTCAGCTCAGGGAACGTCACCCGGATGATATTGCCGTCGTTGCTCGGGTTGACGCCGAGGTCGGAGTCGCGGATCGCCTGCTCGATGTTGCGCAGCGCGCTCTTGTCGAACGGGGTCACCACGGCCATCCGCGGCTCGGGAACCGAGAACGAGGCCAGCTGGTTGATCGGGGTGAGGGCACCGTAGTAGTCCGCCACGATCTTGTTGAACATCGCCGGGTGCGCACGGCCGGTGCGGATCGCGGCGAAGTCCTCCTTGGCGACCAGGACGGCCTTCTCCATCTTCTCCTCTGCCTCGAGGAGGGTCTCTTCGATCACCACTTGCTCCTGCATGTTGTGGGAGGCGTGCTGCGTTTTCCCGGGGGACGCCCCCGGACCCCCGCCGCGTCTTCCCCTGACGGTGTCCGACCGGCAGGGCATTGTCCATCCCCCGGGTCAGACCCGGGTACCCCGGTCGTTCACAAGGGTCCCGATCTTCTCACCCTTGACGGCACGGGCGATATTGCCCGAGGTGAGGAGCTCGAAAACGAGGATCGGGAGATTGTTGTCGCGGCACAGGGTGATGGCCGTCATGTCCGCCACCTTCAGGTCGCGGGTGATGACCTCGTTGTACTCCAGCGCGTCGAACTTCACCGCGTCCGGATTGGTCCTGGGGTCGGAGTCGTAGACCCCGTCGACACCGTTCTTGCCCATGAGCATGACTTCGGCGTCGATCTCCAGCGCGCGCTGGGCGGCGGTGGTGTCGGTGGAGAAGTACGGCATGCCCATGCCGGCGCCGAAGATGACGACGCGGCCCTTCTCCAGGTGCCGTACGGCACGCAGCGGGATGTACGGCTCCGCGACCTGGCCCATGGTGATGGCGGTCTGGACGCGGGAGTCGATGCCTTCCTTCTCCAGGAAGTCCTGGAGGGCGAGGCAGTTCATGACCGTACCGAGCATGCCCATGTAGTCGGAGCGCGCCCGGTCCATGCCGCGCTGCTGCAGCTCGGCACCGCGGAAGAAGTTGCCGCCGCCGATGACGACCGCGACTTCCGCGCCGTCACGGACGACCGCGGCAATCTCGCGGGCGATGGCGTGGACGACGTCGGGGTCGACGCCGAGGCCGCCGCCGCCGGCGAACGCCTCACCGGACAGCTTGAGCATGACGCGCCGCTTTTTGCCGTCGCTCGTGATGTCGGCTTTATCGGCCTGTTCCATGGGGTATCTCCTCGTGCACATACGAAGAAGGCCATTGCCCGGGGTCCTTGCGGTTCCCTGTGCGGCAATGGCCTCCTCGTCAGATCTGCGGTCGCCCTGCGCGTACGCGGCCGACTGCTTCAGACCCTATCCGGGTCCGGGGCCGGTCGACGACCGGACTCAGATGCCGACCTTGATGCGCGAGAAGCGCTTCAGGGTGACACCGGCCTCCTGCAGTACCTTCTCGACGGACTTCTTGTTGTCGAGGGCGTACGGCTGACCGAGGAGCGTGGCGTCCTTGAAGAAGCCGTTCACGCGACCCTCGACGATCTTCGGGAGCGCGGCCTCGGGCTTGCCCTCGGCGCGCGTGGTCTCCTCGGCGACACGACGCTCGGTCTCGACGACCTCGGCCGGAACGTCCTCACGGGTGAGGTACTTCGGCGCGAAGGCGGCGATGTGCTGGGCGACGCCCTTGGCGATCTCGGCGTTCTCCTTGTCCAGCTCGACCAGGACACCGATCTGCGGGGGCAGGTCGGGCATGGTGCGGTGCATGTACGCGGAGACGTAACCGCCGGTGAACTGCGCGAAGCGGTCCAGGACGATCTTCTCGCCGAGCGTGGCGTTGGCCTCGTCGACGAAGGCCTGCACGGTCTTGCCGGGCTCGATCTCCGAGGAGAGGAGCGTCGGCAGGTCGGCCGGGGAGGTGGCGGCGACGTGGGCGGCGAGCGCACCGGCGACGGCCTGGAACTTGTCACCCTTGGCGACGAAGTCCGTCTCGCACTTCAGCTCGACGAGAACGCCGGACGTCTTGTCCTCGGAGATGAGGGAGACGACGGCGCCGTTCTCGGCAGAGCGGCCCTCGCGCTTGGCGACGCCCTTCTGGCCCTTGATACGAAGGGCCTCGACGGCCTTGTCGACGTTGCCGTCGGACTCGTCGAGCGCCTTCTTGCAGTCCATCATGCCGGCGCCGGTGAGCTCACGGAGCTTCTTGACGTCAGCGGCGGTGTAGTTCGCCATGATCCTGAAATTCTCTCTCGAAATCTGAAAGATCTACGGGTGAACGGCGGGGGCCAGTAGGCCCCCGCCGTCAACTACCGAACCTGTGAAGGTCAGGCCTGCTCAGCAGCGTCCGCGGCGGGGGCCTCGGCGACCGGGGCCTCAGCCTCGGCGACGGGGGCCTCGACGGTCTCGGCCGCAACCTCGGCCTCGGCGGCGGCGGCCGGAGCCTCAGCCTCCTCGGCGTCGGCGACCTTCTCCGTCTCGGCGGACGTCTGGACCTCGGCCTCAGCGGCCTTCTCGTCCTTCTTGTCGCCCTCGAGCAGGTCGCGCTCCCACTCGGCGAGCGGCTCGGCGGCGGCCTTCTCGCCCGGCTTCTGGTCGCCGGTCGCTGCGCCGGAGCGGGCGATGAGGCCCTCGGCGACGGCGTCGGCGATCACGCGGGTGAGCAGGGTGACGGAGCGGATCGCGTCGTCGTTGCCCGGAATCTTGTAGTCGACCTCGTCGGGGTCGCAGTTGGTGTCGAGGATCGCGACAACCGGGATCTTCAGCTTGCGAGCCTCGCCGACGGCGATGTGCTCCTTCTTGGTGTCCACGATCCAGACGGCGCTGGGCACCTTGGACATCTCGCGGATACCACCGAGGGTCTTCTCGAGCTTGGTCTTCTCACGCGAGAGAACCAGGAGCTCCTTCTTGGTGAGGCCGGAGGCGGCCACGTCCTCGAAGTCGATGAGCTCAAGCTCCTTCAGACGCTGAAGGCGCTTGTAGACGGTGGAGAAGTTGGTCAGCATGCCGCCGAGCCAGCGCTGGTTGACGTAGGGCATGCCCACGCGCGTCGCCTGCTCGGCGATCGCTTCCTGCGCCTGCTTCTTGGTGCCGACGAACATGACCGAGCCGCCGTGGGCGACGGTCTCCTTGACGAACTCGTAGGCGCGGTCGATGTACGACAGCGACTGGAGCAGGTCGATGATGTAGATGCCGTTGCGCTCCGTGAAGATGAAACGCTTCATCTTCGGGTTCCAACGACGGGTCTGGTGACCGAAGTGGACGCCGCTTTCCAGCAGCTCCCGCATCGTGACGACGGCCATGGCCGTGCTCCTTGATTGCTCGGTTGCCGTGTCCGCAGGATTACGGACACGCCTGACGCCCCTTCGCGCCATGCCACAAGGGACCGAGAGGCGCGTCCACCGACCGCTCGTAAAAGGGGTGGTGGGGGGCGTGCGAAGTCGACCCGGTGACCCGGATCGCCACAAGAAGTGTACGGGACCCGGCGGGTGCCGGGTGACGGCGATGTCCACAACCGTCCGGCCGTCCACAGGGCGGCCCGCGCGAGGGCATTTCGCGGGACGGTTTCCGTATGCGCCTGATCATGCTGAGCCTGCTGCTCCTGCTGACTGCCGCCGCTCCGGCCGCCTGGGCCGGGGGCGGTCCCGGCGGCCGGAGCTGGCCGGTGGGGAGCCGTCCCGCCGTCGTCCGCGCCTGGGATCCGCCGTCCTCCGCGTACGGCCCCGGCCATCGGGGAGTGGACCTGGCGGCGCCCGCACCGGAGCACCGGCGGCGGGGACGGTTTTCTTCGCGGGGCGGGTGGCGGGGCGCGGGGTCGTGTCGGTCACGGTGGCCGGCACCGGGCTGCGTACGACGTACGAACCGGTGGAGCCGGTGGTGAAGAAGGGCGACGAGGTCGCGGCGGGCGCGCAGGTCGCCACTCTCTCGCCGGGTCCCTTCCACTGCACGGCGCCCTGTCTGCACTGGGGGCTCCTGCGCGGGAAGACGTATCTGGACCCGCTGTCCCTGCTGCCGCCCGAGCTGCTCCGCAGGCCGCCGTCCCGGCTGCTTCCCGTCTTCGGCGTCCCGGAGAGCGCCCCCGCGGTCCCGGAGCCTCCGGTGGCCCCGCTGGCCGCCGGCGTCCCTGATGCCGTCCATGCCGTTCTCCTGGCAGCGGCGGCGGCAGCCGCCCGCGGGCGGCTCAGCCCTGTACGCCCCGCAGCGCCATCGCGACCGCCGCGTCGGCGATCGCGCCGGGGTTCTCGGCGCCCGACTCGATCCGCCGTACCGCCGCGTCCACCACACCCTGCAGCAGCATGGCCGCCAGCCGGGGCTGTTCCTGCCCCAGCGCCTCCAGCGCCTCGACGATCATCGCGATCAGCCCGCCGTGCGCATCGCGGATCTTCTCCCGGGCACCGGCGTCGAGTTCACCGGCCGAGATGGTGACGACGGCCCGGTGGCGCTGGTCCCCGACCAGCGCCAGCTGCTGCCGTACGTACGCCTCGACCTTGCCCTCGGGCGAAGCGGCTCCCGCCATCGCGGCCTCGATCTCCGACGCCCACACCGGGAAGTCCACGGCGCACAGCTCTTCGACCACCGCGGCGCGCGAGCGGAAGTACTCGTAGACGGAGGACCGGGCCAGGCCCGTGCGTTCCGCGAGCGCGGGGAAGGTCAGCGCCTCCGTACCGCCCTCGGAGAGCAGGGAGCGGGCGGCGTCGAGGAGGGCGCTGCGCTGCATGGTCCGGTGCTCGGCCACGGAGGCCGCTCGAATCCTGGGCACTGGGCCACTCTACGACTGCGATCTTCCCCGGAGCTCCCCGATACCCCCGGTTGCCGGGCAGGGACGATTCAGCTGCGGCTCAACGACCGACGTCCGCCAGCTTGGCGCGCAGCTGGAGCACCGACTTCGTATGGATCTGGCTGACCCTGCTCTCCGTCACCCCGAGCACATTGCCGATCTCGGCCAGTGTCAGGCCTTCGTAGTAGTAGAGCGTGACGACGGTCTTCTCGCGGTCCGGGAGGGTGTTGATGGCCCTGGCGAGCAACCGGCGCAGTTCACGGTCCTCGGCCACCTCCACGGGGTCGTCCGCGTGGTGGTCCTCCAGCGTGTCCATCAGGCTCAGCCGGTTGCCGCCCTCGCCGCCGACGTGCAGCAGTTCGTCCAGGGCCACCACATTCGCCAGCGACAACTGGCTGAATACGGCGTGCAGTTCCTCGACCTTGATGCCCATCTCCGCGGCGACTTCCGCCTCGGACGGGGTGCGGCGCAGCTGCGCCTCCAGCGTGGCGTACGCGCGCTCGACGGCCCGCGCCTTCTGACGCACCGACCGGGGGATCCAGTCCAGGGCCCTCAACTCGTCGATCATCGCGCCGCGGATGCGGGTGATCGCGTAGGTCTCGAACTTGATGGACCGCTCGATGTCGAACTTCTCGATGGCGTCGATGAGCCCGAAGACCCCCGATGAGACGAAGTCCGCCTGCTCGACATTGGGCGGCAGCCCCACACTCACGCGGCCCGCGACGTACTTCACCAGGGGCGAGTAGTGCAGGATCAGCTGATCCCGCAGCCGGCCGTCGCCCGTGGTCTTGTACGACCGCCACAGCTCATCGAGGGTCGATGGCGCGGCGGGTCGGTCGTGACCCCGGGCAGCAGGGGTCACTGCCGCGCGGTCGGACCCGGACGTGTGCTGGGGCATGCGTTGCCTTGAGCCGTTCTGCTGTGACGTGCGTGGGGACTTGTGTCTGAGCTGGAAACCTCGTGAGCGTAGCGTGACTGAAGAGTCGCAGTGCGCGAAGGATAGGGGATCGCGACTGCTCACTTCCGTACCGTCGGCAACGCCCGGGAGGTGATGCCGAGACGACCGTACGGGTCATCGGCATCACCTTTTCACCCGATTGCCCCAGGTCAAGCACCGCCTCGCCGCGCGTTGCCGGTCCTCATGGCATGGGCTGCCAACTTCCAGCTGTCGCCGTGGCGTTCGACGAACCCCAACGAGTGGAGTTCGTACAGCCTCCCGAGCGCCTCGTCTCCCGAGGTTCCCGACTCCCGTGCGATGTCCCGTCCGCGCACCGCCCCCTGGGCCGGCAGTGCCTCCAACACCCGGGCGGCGACCGGATCGAGCAGGTCCCTGGGCAGTACGGGCCCGCGCCTGGCCGGGGCGAGGTCACCGATCTCCCCGACCAGCTCGGCCACTTCGTCGGCATCGGTCACCAGCACACCCTCGCCGCGCAGGAGTTCGTGCACACCGGCCGAGAGTCCGCTCGTCGCCGGTCCCGGCACCCCCATGGTGAACCGCCCGAGCCGCTGCGCGCTGCGCGCGGTCACCAGTGATCCGCTGCGGTACTCGGCCTCCACGACCACCGTGCCGCGGGTGAGCGCGGCGATCACCCGGTTCCGCATGATGAACCGGCTGGGCGTCGGATGGGCGCCCGGTGGCAACTCGCCCACCAGTAGTCCCTGTTCCGCGATGCGGCCGATCAACTCGCTGTGCCCACGCGGATAGACCTGGTCGACCCCGCAGGCAAGCACCGCGACGGTGGCCCCGCCGGCGGCCAGCGCCCCCCGATGGGCGGCCCCGTCGACCCCGAATG
>NZ_JAFLRJ010000250.1:301-18317 GCF_017315755.1 Streptomyces beijiangensis | reverse complement strand
AAGGCGGCGCTCGCGCGCGAGGCGGGGGAAGGTGGACCGCTCGTGGTCCCCGCGGTCGGGGAGGAGGGCGGAGAAGCCCGGGGCGAAGACGTACACGCCCGCGTTGATCAGATACGGCGAGGGCGGCGACTCGATGAAGTCCAGTACATGCCCGAACTCGTCCGTCTCGACCGCGCCCCAGGGGATACGGGGCCGGGCGAGCGCCAGGGTCGCCGTCGCGTCGCGCTCGGCGTGGAAGGCGGCCATCTCGCGCAGGGAGAAGCGCGTCCAGATGTCGCCGTTGGTGGCGTACCAGGGACGGTCGGGGTGGGGGAGGTGCGCGGCGGCGTACTTGAGGCCGCCGCCGCGGCCGAGCGGTTCCGTCTCGACGACGGTCTTCACGCTCAGGGGCAGATCGGCGGAGTCCAGCCATTCCTGGAGGACCTCGGCGAGGTGGCCGCAGGAGACAACGGCGTCGGTGACGCCCTCGGCGGCCAGCCAGGCGAGCTGATGGCCGATGATCGGGGTCCCGGTGCCCGGGATCTCGACCATCGGCTTGGGACGGTCGTCGGTGTACGGCCGGAGCCGCGAGCCCTGGCCGCCTGCCAGGACCACGGCCTGCGTGGGCAGCGCGTGCGCATGAGGATCAGTGGTCGTCATGGGCGCACCCTATGCGCCGCGGATTTGCTCCTCAGCGCTGGTGTGCGACGCCGTACGCGAACGATGTGTCGCAGACGGGCCGCGCATAGGACTGGGCGCGTGTCGGGCCGTACCGCTGAACGGCCGCACGGCCGAGCGAGCGGGCGATGTCCATGCAGTGCGCGGCCAGCGAGGGCCGCCGCTCGACCTCACGCTGCAGGTGGGTGAGAGCTGCTGACGGGCTCGACTCCTGGAGCTCGGTGAGGAGCTTGTCGCGCAGGACGTCCTGCGGGGTGCGTGCCTTCGCGCGTACGGAGACGTTCTGCGAAGACGCGGTGAGGACCTGCGACGAGGAGGATGATGAGCCTGCCCACGGTACGAGGGTGACCGCGAGCGCCCCGGAGAGAACAAGGGCGACGGGCAGGACGAGTGCGAGAGTTCGGCCGATTCGGCGGGCTGTGGTGGTCACGCGAGTGAGCGTAGCGGCCAGTAATGATTTGGCGACATTTAGTCACCCTCCCGAGGGATGGTTCGACTACCTGATTCGAATCGGGTGTTGACGAACACGGCTCGAAATGACGGGTCTGCCGGGGTATTTGTCGACAACGCCCTGCGGCCCCGCGCAGAAGCGCGGGGCCGCAGGGACAGGATGGTGCGGGGCGTGGCGTCAGTCGCTGAGACGCTCGCCCGTCGAGGTCGCGAAGACGTGGAGCTCGCCCGCGCGCGGCACGACGTGCAGCGTGGTGCCCTTCTCGGGGACGCGGCGGCCGTTGACACGGACGACGAGGTCCTTGTGCTCGCCGTTGACCTCGGCGGAGCCGTAGACGTAACCGTCGGCGCCGAGCTCCTCGACGACGTTCACGGCGACGGCCAGGCCGGCCGGGGCGTCCGCGGTGTCCTTGGTGAGCGACTTCGCGGCCTCGCCGTTGTGCTCGACGATGTCGAAGTGCTCGGGGCGGATGCCGACGGTGACCGTACGGTCGCCCCGCTCGCCCGCGGCGTCGAGCGCCTCGCGGGAGACCGGCACCACGGAGTTGCCGAACTTCACGCCGCCGTCGGTGATCGGGACCTCGACCAGGTTCATGGCCGGGGAGCCGATGAAGCCGGCGACGAAGAGGTTCTTCGGGCGGTCGTACATGTTGCGCGGCGAGTCGATCTGCTGGAGCAGACCGTCCTTCAGTACGGCCACGCGGTCGCCCATGGTCATGGCCTCGACCTGGTCGTGGGTGACGTACACGGTGGTGATGCCGAGGCGGCGCTGGAGCGACGCGATCTGCGTACGGGTGGAGACACGGAGCTTGGCGTCGAGGTTCGACAGCGGCTCGTCCATGAGGAAGACCTGCGGCTCACGGACGATCGCACGGCCCATCGCGACACGCTGGCGCTGACCACCGGAGAGTGCCTTCGGCTTGCGGTCCAGGTAGTCGGTGAGGTCGAGGATCTTCGCGGCCTCTTCGACCTTGGCGCGGATCTCGGCCTTGTTGATGCCGGCGATCTTGAGCGCGAAGCCCATGTTGTCGGCGACCGACATGTGCGGGTACAGCGCGTAGTTCTGGAACACCATCGCGATGTCCCGGTCCTTGGGCGGCAGGTGCGTGACGTCGCGGTCGCCGATGCGGATCGAACCGCCGTTGACGTCCTCGAGACCGGCCAGCATGCGCAGGGAGGTCGACTTGCCACAGCCGGACGGACCGACGAGGACGAGGAACTCGCCGTCCTCCACCTCGATCTCGAGACCGTCGACGGCGGGCTTGGTGGAGCCCGGGTAGATCCGGGTCGCCTTGTCGAACGAAACAGTTGCCATGATCGTGTAGCTCCTTCACCGGCAGGAACGTGCCGGACGATCCGAGTAAGGGAGTGGTGTAGTCCACATGGGTGAACTGATGCGAGACGCTACCTGGCGTTTTCCGGTCTGTCAGTAGTCCAGGGCACACCAAAATGCCGGAACGTGACGCCGGTGGTGTTGGTTACACTGCTCCGGACTGCCTCCTTAGCTCAGCTGGCCAGAGCAACGCACTTGTAATGCGTAGGTCATCGGTTCGAATCCGATAGGGGGCTCCGAAAACCCCAGGTCACACAGCCCGTGACCTGGGGTTTTTCATGTCTGGGGCATGCCGAGCCGCATAACACGGGATACCGGGGAGGTGCCTGCGTGAGCGATGCGTGAGCGGACCGGCTCAGCGATCTACTCCTTGGGCCCCTTGCCCTTTTTGGCCGTGGCCTGTGTTTTTGCCTTGGCCTTCGCCTTCTTCGCGGCCTTGCGGGCGGCTTGCTCGGCCTCGGTCCTGCGCTGTAGGGGGACCAGCTTGGCGGTGGCCTCGGCCGCGCTCTTCCCGACGTGGGGGAGCACGCTCTGGTAGATGTCCCGCGTGATGCGGGTGTCGCTGTGCCCGAGGGTGTCGGAGACGATCTTGACGTCGATGCCGGTGGCGCGCATGAGCGTGGCAGCGCCGTGCCGGAGGTCGTGAAGACGGATCGGCGGGAGGCCGGAGGCGGCGACGAGGCGTTCGAAGAGGTCAGTGACCTTGCCGGGGTGGAGCCAGGAGCCGTCGGCCTGGGTGAAGACGAGGCCGGTGTCGACCCAGGCTGTGGACCACTCTGCGCGGTCCGCCTTCTGCGGTTTGCGGTGGTGTTCCAGGACCTCGACGGTGTCGTCGTCGAGCGCGACGACGCGGAAGCCGCTGTCGGTCTTGGGCTCGGAGGTCTCGACGTCCCACCCGCCCTGGACGAGTTGGGAGGAGACGGTGAAGGAGTGGGTGGCGAGGTTGGTCTCCGACCAGGGCTGTCCGCATGTCTCGCCCCGGCGCAGGCCGCGAAAGGCGATCAGGTGCCACATGGCGTACAGGCGGTCTGTGGCGACGAAGTCGAGGAACGCGCCGGTCTGCTCGGGTGCCTTCCGTGGACTCAGCTTCGCCTGAGACCGCCGGTGCTGGTGCGGTAGGTGCCGGCCAGGGGCAGCTGAGTGTGGTGCTCAGTGCGTGGTGGGGGTGTTGCGGCCGAACCAGTCGAGGCAGACGACCAGTTCGTCGTCGGTTGCGGTGTCGCCCCGGTGTTCGGTCAGTTCGCGCAGGACAGCGCGCGGGACTGCTGCGGCCGGCAGCAGGCTGGCCGCCTGGATGGCGCGGGCCAGTGCGCGTTCGCCGTACGCCTCGGCGTCCCGTCCGGCAGTGGCGTACACGCCGTCGCTCACGATGATCAGCCGGTCGCCGGGGAGCACCGCGAAGTCCTGGGGTACGTAAGGGGTGTCCTCGAACATGCCGAGCGGGAGCTGCGCCTCGAAGGGGATGCGTTCCACGGTTTTGTCGCGCTGGCGCCACAGTTGCGGTGAGCCGGCGTCGACCACCTGGGCCCTGCCGGTGGCGAGGTCGAAGGAGAGCAGCAGGGTCGAGACGTGCTGTTCGCCGTGGTGCTGGGCGTAGAGGGCCTGGTCGGCGAGGGCGGCCTGGTCGGCGATGTCGATGCCGGCCCGGCGTGCGTTGCGCAGGGCGTTGACCGCGAGGTTGGTCAGGAGGGATGCCTCGATGCCCTCGCCCATGCCGTTGGTGACGGACAGAGTGAGGGTGTCCGCGGTGGTGGCCCAGTCGAAATTGTCGCCGTAGATGGCATAGGCAGGCTCCAGTTGGGCGCCGATGGCGTACTCGTCGCGGGAGCAGGAGCGGCCGGGGAGGAGCTGCCACTGCATCTCGGCGGCGAGGGTGAGCCGGCTGGCCCGGCGGGCCTGGAGGTAGAGGTCGGTGTCGCGTTCGGCCACGACGATTTCGTGCCCCAGGAATGCGGCGAGATCGGTGAGCTCGTCGACGGCCTGGGGCGTGCATCTGTGCTTGGGGAGGCGGACGGTGAGGATGCCGAGTCTGTCTCCGCGCACGGTGACCGGCAGATGGAGGTCCACGGCGCCGTCCAGGGCCGCGTCCTGCCCGTACGGTTCCTGGCTGCCGAAGGCCCGGCCTTCCGGGCTGGCGTGCAGGGACAGGGGCTGGGCGGTGTGGGGCAGGGCGGTCACCGGCTGCAGGACCGTGAGGCCGTAGTCGGCCATGAGCAGGTCCACCGAAGCGGCCTCGTAGTGCGTGACCAGTGCGGCGCGGGCCGCATCGAGGAGGGCGTGCGGTGCCGCGCCGCGCACGGCGTGCTCCACGGCCAGGAAGCCGTTCATCGGCGGCCCGCTTTCGTCATCAGGGGGATATGTCGGACGCCGCAGCGTAGCGGGGCAGCCTGTCCCCCTCCGCAGCGAGTGCCCCAATCGTTAACCAATGCTAAGTGTTGCCGTATGGCAACTATCGGCCCTATGGTGGGGCAGTTCGCACGATGGGGAGAGTCTGTCGGCTTTCGCTTCCACCATCCGAAGGGCCAGTTGTGGATACCCGAAGCACCGTTCAGCACCTGCACCTGGTCACGCATCGCCTCCCGACCGCCGTGATCCTGGAACTGTCCGGGGAGGCAGACCTCGACTCGGTCGGGCCGCTGCGTCTGGCACTCCACGAGGCGGTCGGCCACGGCGACGGACCGGTCGTGGTGGACCTCTCGGCGGTCGGGTTCGCCGACACCGCGCTCGTCAATACGCTCCTGCACGCCCGACTGCGGCTCGGCGACCGGCTGCGCCTCGCCGCACCCTCATGGGCCGTCCTGCGACTGCTGCGGATCCTCCGCCTGGGTGGCACCTTCGCCGTCCACGCCGACCAGGTCGCCGCTGTCCGCGACGGTCCGGTGCGAGGCGGCGACCACGTCGCCGCCTCGGCCGCTTCGTCACGGTGACGCAGAAGCCGTCCTCCTGACGGGCGGGCCTGCAGGGGGAACTGCTTGAATCCACCGCCCTGGTCACAGCGACATTGGCGTGGAACGCGGACACGTATCCGGTGCAGAGCTCAGGCCGGGCGTGCGATCCGCAGCCGGGAGTCGTCGAGGATTCCGTCCAATGGCTCGCCCGGCTCGCCCGGCTCGCCCGGCTCGCCCGGCTCGCCCGGCTCGTCGTCCGCGAGGCTGTCCCCGTCCACGGCGGAAGCGGCAGCGTCCCGGAACGCGGTCAGTCCCGCGGCGAGCTGGCGGAGCGCTTCGGGGGGCATCGCTTCCAGTACGGGGCGCAGCTCGTCCGCCTCGCGCTCCTGGACCTCATCCAGCAGTGCCCGCCCGTGCCTGCTCAGATACAACTCGAGTTCCCGGCGGCTCGCGGTGCTCAGCCGCCGCTCGACCAGCCCGGCGGCCTCCAGCCGGTCGCACAGTCGGCTCGTCGCGGGCGCGCTGGATCCCAGAGCCTCGCTCAGAGCCCGTAGATTGCCGCCTTCCAGCCGCCCGATCGCGAGCAGCGCCCGCATCTGCGATGCCGAAACAGGTCCGGCCGGGGCGTTGCCGTGGGCCCTGCCCCGTAGAACTCCGAGCAGCCCTGTCACCTCGGTGGCGATGTCCGCCAGTTCCGGGGCGTGCGTCGTAGAGCTTGGGCGCATCGTCCTACTGTGCCACTTTCGAGGCGGCCTTGTCAGTACGCGGCCCAGGACACAGCACTCGGAACCCATGCCCCGCACGGGGCCCGTGTGGCGGAGTTAGACCCCCGCCGATGGGGGCAGAAGCACCGTTCACCAGACCAGGACTTCTCCTCGATAGGGGTTCAGCACATGGGTCAATCACAGGTCATGAGGGACCGGCGAGCCGACCACGCTCAGCGGACGACGTGCCCGGCCACGGCAGCCCAGGCACGCGACGACATGCGTGTGTTCTTCGCGGAGCTGTCGCCCGCCCCCACCCCCGAGTGCACGGACAACGCCGTTCTGGTGGTCTCCGAGCTGGTCACGAACGCGCTGCGGCACGCGGGAGGTCTCACCGCTCTGCGACTGGCCGCGGACCGCACCACGCTGGAGATCACCGTGCGGGACCCCAGCCACGCCGTGCCGCGCGAGCGCGCGCCGGACCGCAACGGGGCCGGGGGCGGATTCGGCTGGCCGCTGGTCCGCTTCCTCGCCCGTACGGTCGCCGTCACGCCCTCCCCCCGAGGCGGCAAAAGCGTACGCGCAGTCCTCACCCGTTAACCCGTTCCGTCACCGTCGCAGCGGGCCGGGGCGGCCAGACGGGGCGACACGGAGCGGGCACGGCGGCGAGAGCTTTGCTGACCGAGGGCTAGCTGGGAAGGAGCGGACCGCTGCCCGTCTGGGCGAGGAGGTCGCCGAGCCGGTGCCCCACACCGGCGTGCGACAGAGCGCCGTAGTGGGCACAGCGGCGCAAGCGCCAGCAGAGGGTGTGCAGGCTGTCGAGTCCCCGGGAGTCGCAATACGTCAGCGCGGTGATGTCCAGGACCAGGTAGCGGTGATTGCCGGCCGCCCGTGAACTCGACAGAGGCGAGTCACCGGCGGCCCGGATGACAGTGCGGCTGTCTCCCGTGGTGAG
This sequence comes from Streptomyces beijiangensis, assembly GCF_017315755.1. Taxonomy (GTDB): domain Bacteria; phylum Actinomycetota; class Actinomycetes; order Streptomycetales; family Streptomycetaceae; genus Streptomyces; species Streptomyces beijiangensis. Next base: position 11,330 of record NZ_JAFLRJ010000250.1, on the reverse strand, counting down.
CCCGGTGACGGCCAGAAAGCCTGTGTGCGGTGTCGCACCTCCGTGGGGGGTTCCACTGGCCGAGTTCCCCCGTCTGGCCGTCCCATCCCGGGCGGAGGAATGTTTTCCGCTGCGAGGTGAATGAAGGTGCCGCCCAGGGGCAGATGCTGTCTCTGTGTACGGAACGGTGCGATCAGGGAGGGCGACCATGATGACGCTGCCGCAGGTGAAGAGCGCGGACCGCGCAGGAGCATCGACGCGGTCCTCCCTGGAGTCCCCTGCCCCTGCGGGAGACCTGCCCTGGATCGAAGACGCGGTAAAGATCGCGCCGAAAGACGCACGAGACCTGTCGAAGGTGTTCTTCGGCCAGCTCCAGTTCCTGGAAGAGGGCACCCACGAGTATCAGTACGCCCGCAACACGCTCATCGAGATGAACCTGTCGCTCGTACGGTTCGCCGCAGGCCGCTTCCGCAACCGGGGCAGCGGCGACCTGGAGGACATCGTCCAGGTCGGAACGATTGGGCTCATCAAGGCGATCGACCGCTTCGATCTGTCGCGCGAGGTCGAGTTCTCCACCTTCGCCGTCCCGTACATCGTGGGCGAGATCAAGCGGTTCTTCCGTGACACGACCTGGGCCGTCCACGTGCCCCGGCGCCTGCAGGAACTACGCGTGGACATGGCCAAGGCCAGGGAGCAGCTCGCCACGGAACTGGGTCGCAACCCGACGGTCAAGGAACTCGCCGAGCACCTCGGCATCAGCGAGGGCGAGGTCACCGAAGGCGTCGTCGCGGCCAACGGATACACGGCCGGCTCGCTGGACGTGCCTGTCGACTCCGCCGGCAGCGGCCAAGGCGGCTCCTCGGGACGCACCGTGGCCGACCTCATGGGCGAACCCGACCCTGGCATGAACCTGGTCGAGGACCTGCACACCCTCGCACCTCTCCTGGAAGAGCTCGACGAGCGGGAACGCCGCATCATCGAAATGCGCTTCGGCCAAGAGATGTCCCAGAGCCAGATCGGCAAGGAATTCGGCGTATCCCAGATGCAGATCTCCCGACTCCTCTCCCGCACCCTCACCAAGCTCCGCACCGGAATGTCGACCGAGGACAGCACCCCGGCCCGGGAGCGGCCGTGATCGCTCCTCGGCGGGCAACGGGCTGGCGTTGCGTCCCGCCAACTCCCGTGCCGCCACCGACATTCAGGACCGAGGCCCCGTAACAAGCCGTCCGGGCTCCAAGATCATCAGGTCGCCCCTTTGACGCGCATCTCGGCCGGCGACGGCCAGGGCCGCCGATAGCCCTGCGGCTCTGGTCGCGGTGAACTGGTCGATGGCCTTCATCCAGCCCGGCGTGGAGGTTTCCTGGCCCTGGCCCTGGCGGGGGCGTGAGGCGAACTGCTTGACCGCGAGCAGGGCGAACAGCAGGCCCAGGGCGAGTGTGAGTCAGCTGGTCCACGTTGCCGGGCCTCCGCTGCTGGTGGAGGCGTCGGTGCCAGAGCCGAGCAGGACCAGGACCGCGGTGGCCAGGCCCAGGGCCGCGGTCCAGCCGGCGGCGAAGGCCACACCGTTGGTTCGGCCGTTGGGAGTGGCGAGCATCAGGATGACGGCGATCAGCGGCAGCGGGCTGATGGCGATGCCGACAGCGGAGGGCAGCATCTGCCCGATGGCGTCACCCACGGTTCCCACCCGCTGTCCCCCGGGGAGCGCCGGGATGCCGACGTGTGGTGTCCCTACGCTGCCGCCTCACCTAACCCGATGACCTGTTTCACCACTTTGCCCTCTTCTCCGGGCGGGTGCGTGGGCGGGCGCTCGATCTGCGGACAGGTGACAGCTGACCTAGCGTGAGCAGGAAGATCGTCTCGGGTCCGGTGAGGAGCGCCATGAGCAAGCAACGGTGGGCCGACCTGGTGGACACCTCCAGCGAGGGCGGCTACCCCACCGCGGCAGCGGCTGCCGCGCTCCAGGCGGAGATGCAGTTCCAGCGCGGTGTGCAGCTCCACACCTGGGCGCTGCCGGCGGTGGCGCTTGCCGCGATGCGCCGCGCCTGCCAGACGCACTTCGGGACCGGCTGCACCACGCTGGTGTCCTGGCGTCGGATCGGCCCCGAGACTCTGGCGGTCACCTCGAACCCGGACGTCAGCTACGCCTTCGCCTGGCTGGACCTGAAGACCGACGGCCCTACCGTCATCGAGGCCGCCCCGAACCTTCAGGGCCTGATCGACGACGCCTGGCAGCGCCCGGTCACCGACATCGGCGCAGCCGGACCCGACGCCGGTGCGGGAGGCCGGTACCTGATCGTGCCGCCGGGATGGCACCAGCCCCTGCCCGAGGGCTACTTCATCTGCCATGCGCGCACCTATCGGGCGTTCGTGTTCCTGCGCGGCTTCTTCACCCCCGAGCATCCCGACGCGGGCCTGGCGCAGATCAACGCCACCCGCATCTACCCGCTGTCGGCCGCGGGCGCCCCACCGCCGATGAACCGGGTCGACGGCGCCGGAACCGCGGTGGACGCACTGCCGCCGAGCGACCACACCTACTTCACCTACCTGGCCGACATCCTGGACGAGGAGCCGGCCGACCGCGAGGACTTCACCATGCGCGGCCTGGCCGCCGGCCTGGGCATCATCCCGGGCCGGCCTTTCGCCCCGAGCCGGGAGCTGACCGAAATCCTGGACACCGCCGCAGCGGTCGGCGACAAGTACGGGGCCGTGGTCGTCTACAACCCCGACGAGCACCTGCGGGTGTGGCCGCAGCGGCACTGGACCAGCAACATGATCCCCAGCCCCTACGTCACCGCCGACCCGCAGTTCCTCACCCCCACCCACCAGGACGTCGACGGGCGCCTGACGTTCTTCTACGCCGCGTTCTCCACCTCGGACGCGATGTTCCTGGCCATGCCCGGCAAGGGAGCCCAGTACGCCGGAGCCTTCTACGACGCCGACGGGAACCGCCTGCAGGGCGAACACAGCTACACCCTGCACATCCCCGCCGACGTGCCCGCCGCCAACTACTGGTCCCTGGTCCTGTACGACGCCACGACCCGCTGCCTGCTCGACAACGGCCAGGACCTGCCCACCATCGCCTCCCACCAGAACCTGCACCTCAACGCCGACGGCTCCGCCGACCTGCACATCGGCCCCCGGCCACCCGCCACCGGCACACAGAACTGGATCAAGACGGTCCCCGGGCATGGCTGGTTCGCGGGCCTGCGCCTGTACGGACCCACCCAGGCGTTCTTCGACCGCGCCTGGACCCCCGGCGACCTCACCCGGACCTCCACCGAAGCCTGAGACCACGCAGCAGACTTCACCCGGCGCCAGCAGATGATCGCGCAGCCGAGAGTGAGGAACGCCTGGTGGACGTCGGCGCGGATCTCCCAGCGGACGCGCAGGCGACGGAACCACTGCAGGAGCGCGAAGGCGGCCTCCACGACCCAGCGGTTCCTGCCCAGACCACTGCCGTGTCCGGTCCCGCGGCGGGCGATGAGCGGGCGGATGCCCAGCTCACGGACCTGGCGTCGACGATGACGTGGTGCTTGCTGCCGGTCCTGCCCGATCCACCGGCGAGGGGCCGGTGGCGTCCCCGCCCTTCAAAGCGCGCAGGTGGGAGCCGTCGGCCGACGCGCGGGACAGGTCCAGGACGTCGCGGGTGCGCAGCTCGGTGAGCAGGAGCTCGTGCAGCTGCTGCCACACGCCTGCCTCATTCCAGTTCCGTAGCCGCCGCCAGCAGGCCATCCCCGAGCCGAAGCCCAGCTCCTGCGGCAGGAACTCCCACCGGATCCCCGTGTACAGCACGAACAGGATCCCGCACATGACTTTCCGCTGGTCGAGCCGCTTACGGCCGGGGGACCGGAAGCGCCGCTCCACCACCGGCAGCAGCGGCTCGATCCGCTCCCACAGCCAGTCCTCGATCTCCCATGGCTTGCGTCTGACCGTCCCAGTTGCCGCCTCGCACCCCCAACTCGCATCCCCAGCCTCAACACGTTAGGAGTTCTTAGAGCCGCAGTCGGCAGGTACTGCCTCCGTGCCGGGTGGCGTTGGCGACCAGCTCGGACACGATCAGGACCGCATCGTCGGCCCGCTCGTCGCCCACTCTCGCTATCCGCCGTCGGGGGCGGGCGAGAAACGCCGAGGTCAGTTTTCGCGCGTGCCGGGCCGAAGCCGGATCTTGGGGCAGCAGGTACTCGGAGCATCGCTTGCGCGGCCGGTCCTGCCTGCTGGTCTTGCCCCGTCACCATGCCACGCAACCCTGCACCCCGCAGCAAGCAAGCAAGCAAGCAAGCAAGCAAGCAAGCAAGCAGACAGGCAGGAAAGGATGCGGGAGGTGACCTGGGCGGCGAGAAACCCTCGCCACCGCGACCGCCAACCTGCACCGCAAGAGCCCGAGTTGAAGGAGAAGCCCGGTCGGCATCGCCTCCTGGCCTCACCGCGGCTTGCGGCATTCGAGGCCCTGCCAGCGGCGTTGATCAAGCCCGAACGGCTTCGGGTGCGGGCGGCCAGGTCGGGCGATGCGCAGGGGGCAAGTCCCGGAGGGCTTGGCTGACCGTTGGATGGACAGGCAGCAGGGTGTTGCTGCCAGTCAGCGCCAGGAGCTCGGTCAGCCGACGGCCCGCGCCGGCCAGGAGGAGCTTGCCGTCCCTGCGGTCGAGGAGCCACTGCATGGCGAGCAGGCAGGTCAGTCCCCGGGAGTCGCAGAAGGTAAGGGCGGTGACATCGAGTACCAGGTGGCGGTGGCCCGCGTCGACGCAGCCGCCGACGGTGCTCATGAACACGTGTTCACAGCTCCGGTCAAGCTCGCCACTGACGCGAAGGACCGCGCACACGTCGCTGCTCGCGACATCGGTGATGGTCAGACGGTGGATCCGCGTGGACATTGCACCTCCATCCTGCCAGCGCGCGGGCGACCACATCGCAGCAAGCCCGCGCACGCCGACGTATGGTCCGAACCGAGCGAGGCAGGCCGCGCCGATCCTCGCATCGGGTGATGTGCGCTCTCGATGCCGAGTTCACGGCACCCTTATGGGGGAGCGTGCCCCGCATTTCTGCGGGCAGCGGAACAAAATGAGATACCTCACCGCCCTGGAGTGCGCCATGGAGCGGTACTCCGACGCCCTATGGGCTCTGCTGGTCCCGCCCACCCGCAATCGAGCAGAGGTAGTGGGGATACTCCGCCGCGAGTGCGACAACCGCGCCCTGATCCTGGACCGGCAACGCACGCTGGTACCCAACACCTTCGTCATCGAACTCCCCGCCGACGCACACCGCCAACTTGCCGCCAGCAGCGCCCAGGTGACACAACACCTCGCCGCACAGGTGCGCCGGCATGCCGCCGAGCAGGGTTACACCTTCGCCGGTCCCATCGCTGTCCACCTCGCTCCTGTGCACAGCGCAGACATCGACCGCTTCCGGATCGGCAGCCGGATCACGCCCGCATAACGCCGCCGCGAGCCGGACGGCACCCCGCACGCCGAGGCTGAGCGTCACGCGGTGGCGGGTGCGGGTGCGGGTGCGGGTGGAGCGCCGACACCAGCGAGGGAACGGCCGGTCCCGAGAGAGCTGCCCACTGGCCCGTTCCGACTGGCGGTCGGGAAGGCTCTGCTCCCTCCCCCGTCACGCCGGCCGGCACCGGGGTCTGGCACTACCGGGCGAGATGGGCGCTTACGGTCTTGCCGCCAGCCGCCCGGCGGGTCACTGCGGTGGCGCGGGCGAGGCGGTTGACCATGGGCCAGCCGAAGCCTCCGGTGCCGTCGTTCAGGTCGGGGGTACGCATGTGCGGAACCTGCGGGCTGGGGTCGTACACGGCCACCTCGATGCTGTCCGGCTGCGCGGTCAGCTCCAGGGTGCAGGTGCCGCCGCCGTGGAGCAGGGCGTTGGTGACGAGCTCGGAGACCACGAGGACCACGGTGTCGGCAGACTCGGCTGCGATCGCCGGCCGCTCCAGCCCTTTGAGGAATTCCCGGGTGCTGCGGCGTGCGTCGGCGACGGATGTTGCGGAGCGGATGTGTGCGACGTCCTTGTTCATCGTGCCCATCGGGGTCACCTACTTTTCTGGATCGTCGATGCCGGGTCCTGTTTGTCCGGCGCTTGTGCCCCGGTCTACGGCCCCTAACCCGGCAGCGACGGCCTTTCACCCGCCGCACATCGCTGTTCGAGGTCGATTACCTCACTGTCGAAAACGCTGAAATCTATGTCGGCCAAGGTAGACATTGGGTGGTGGTGTGGTTATGGTTTCTCTCGTAACCCAGGGAGACAGCAGGGCCTGGCAGAGACGAACTGCCGGGCAGTGGTATCCGCAGTTGCAGTACGCAGGACGGTGCGGTGGTGGAGTTTCGAAGCCAGGGTTGTCGCAGGACGGCGACGGGACTGACGACCGGACCGGGTGGCCCGCAGTGATCAGGGGCCGCCGCGAGCAGGACCGCAGTAACCGCAAGTGCAGTACCCAGCAGTGAAGTTGAGGAGAGCATCACCTCGGTGAAGGCGTCGGCTGCGGGCGCGCGCATCGGGAGGTTCGGCAGTGGGGTTCCAAGCCGGAGCAGATGCAGGACGGGCGACGGGGCTGGCTGCCGGAGAGTGGCGCTTCCGCAGGCCACACAGCAGTACGCATCACCAGCAGTAGGTAAGTGATTGATCCCAGAGGGAAGAAACGGAGGAGCCGAGCGCCATCAGGATCGCCCGGGCGGGACTCTTGAGCCCGGGTACCGCAGGACATCGATAGTGAGGTGGTCTCCGGTCAAGCAACCGCGATCCCCGCATCCCCGACAACTTCCAGGTCGGGTCGGCGGAAACAGAAGGCCGGCGCAGTATCAGGGCCGGCGGATGGTGTAGCAGTTCCTTCGGGGCCCGAGTGCCATATGGGACTCGGGCCCCTCCACGCGTTCCGCAGAGGGTGAGAGCGGTGACCGCGCCGACAAGGGTCAGCGTCCGGGCTGCGGGCGGCCCGGGGCGGGCGTCGGCTCTCCCTCGTGCAGCAGCCGGCCTGTGTATCAGGAATTGCGCTGCCGCTGTCCGGCGGCCTCGGCTGTGCGCAGGTCGGCCAGCGAGCGGCGCTGGATGCCCTGGTCGTCAAAGTTCTCTGGGGCGAGCCATGCCTGGAAGGCCCGCTCGATCGCCGGCCATTCGGTGTCGATGACGGAGTACCAGGCGGTGTCGCGGTTGCGGCCCTTGTAGACGACCGCCTGCCGGAAGATCCCTTCGAAGGTGAAGCCGAGGCGCTCGGCCGTTTTACGTGAAGGAGCGTTGAGGCTGTCGCACTTCCACTCGTAGCGCCGGTAGCCGAGGTCCTCGAAGACGTACCGCATGGCCAGGAACTGCGCTTCGGTCGAGATCGGCTTGCGCTTCATGACCGGCGAGAACATCACGTTGCCGACCTCGACGACGCCGTGGGCCGGATCCTGGCGCATCAGCGAGAGAGTCCCCACTGCCATGCCGTCGCCGACGCTGATCACCGCGTAGTGCCTCGGGTCGGTGCTCGCTGCTGCCTCTTCGGCGTAGCGGCGATAGTCCTGCGGGTCCTCGAACGGTCCGGCGAACATGTACGTCCAGTCCCGCTGGTCCGCCCCGCTGCGGTTGGCCGCATACAGCTCGTCGGCATGCCGGTCCGCGTTCAGCGGCTCCAGGCGGCAGAAGTCGCCTTTGAGCGTGACCTCGGCGGGCAGCGGTCGCGGCGACCAGTCGGGGACGGGCTCGCCGACGGGCTGGGCGTACTCGTTGCGGCGCATGGACATGGAGGCTCCTCGGTCGGCATGTGCCGTCAGCCGGATACACACATCAGTGGGGCCACGCCTTTGTCCTGAAGATACGAAGCCGTGCACTCATGACTACCGAGGACGCTCTCGCGCCGCAACTGGACGCAAACCACGGCGTCACCGTCGTCGTAGTGCTGAGTGGGGACCTCAATGACACGTGACGTCCGACGGTCAAAACCCTAGTGAAGGTGCCTGCTGGCTGACGCGACAGATCAGGCACCAGGGCTCAAGTCTCTGACCAGGCAAGTCCGGACAGTCGAGCACCGTCCGGACTCACCCGGCAGAAGATCGCCGGGACTTGTAATGCGTAGGTCATCGGTTCGAATCCGATAGGGGGCTCAGCGAAAAGCCAGGTCAGAGCTGCTCTGACCTGGCTTTTTCCGTTGCTCCGGAGTGAGATACCGAGACAAAAAGGGTGCGGAGGGCGTCCAGGGGGTCGGCCAGATAGGCCAGCCGTTGGGCCTCGATCTTGGCGCCGTGCCGGTCCAGCTCCGTGGAGAGCTCCTGGACGGCGGTACGCAGCACGGACGTGACGCCGAGCATGTTCATGGGGGAGTGCGCGGGGACCAGGGTGAACGGGGCGGGCGTCCGCAGATAGGCATGGGCCAGGCGCCGGACGCCCACGTCGATCGATCCTGCCGCGGACGCCAGCGGGGAAGCCCGGCCGCCGGCGGGCAGTGACGGTTCTTCTATGGCGGAGAGCGCCATCACGGCCGCTCCGAGATGCCCCTCGGTCTCTTCGAGCACCAGGCACATCCGCCGGACGACGGCGGTCTGGCCCTTCGCCCGGGTGGCGGCCGACTGCCTCCGCATCTTCGCGTGCTCGACAGTCAACAGCCGGCAGGCGGTCAGGAGCGCGCTGCCGGTGGACTGGACGCGGGACTGGACCCGGGACTGGACCCGGGCTTCTCCGGGGGAGGACTGCTGGTCTGGCATCAGTGCCTCATCACACGGCCGGCATGCCAACGGGCGGACCAGGCCTCTCTCACAGCGCGGAGCGCTGCGGCTGGTCGAGAGAGGCCGGGGGCCGCCGTCGGCCGGACAGCTCAGGCGATCAGTGGTTGTCGACGCCGTTGGCCGAGAGGACCGGGATGTCGTTCAGGATGTGCGAGAGCGGCTCGTCGCCCTTGGCCTGGGTGGAGTTCTCGACACACTGCTGGTTCTGCGGGGACGACAGGACGGGGATGTCCTGGACCGACACCGGCACGACGCCCACGAGCGAACCGAGGTTGGCCTTGGCCGGCAGACCGATGCAGGGCTTGTTGAAGGAGCCCTGGATCAGCGCGAACTGGGGGCTCATGTTCCCGTGCGTCTCGGAGTTGCCGTACGACTGCATGGCTCCGTTGCCGCTCAGGGACGTGGTGCCGCCATCGTCGGCCATCGCCTGGGGAGCGACCATTGCCGTAGCGCCGAGGATCGTGGCGGCCATGGCAGAGGTAGCCAACAGCTTCTTCATTAGATTCCCTTTCGATTTGAGACCCCGTATTCCGGAGCCGCACTGACCAACTCCCTCAGGCGGGAGAAAGTTTCGTCATTCCATCCGGACGGGTTGCGCGGCAGGCTTGCCCGGCGTCGATTCCGGAGGGCATTCCCATCAGGGCCCGGGGCCGTCACGGGGTCCTTGAGGGGCGTCGCCATGCAGACGGGCAAGCTGTGCAGGCTGTTGACGCCGTCCGTGAACCGCCGGAAGCGCTCGGAACCACCTTCGGCATACGCCCCGTTGATCTACGAGGGGCGCTCCGGGACATTTTCTCCGGAGCGCACATTCTCGTGTGCCGGAATCCGGGCACAGGAATCACGCGGGCAGGCGTCAGTACGCCGAAGAGAACCTTCTGTGCATAACGCATTGCCGCGCCGCACCGCCCAATTCGCGTGGAACAGAACGTGAGCACCATAGGCGGGGGCAATGGCTCATGGACGGAGAATCCCGTCCGGGCGCGCGTGGCGATGGGCCGTTCGCGCGGGAGCGAGCAGGTGGGTGGGCGGCTGGAGGGCACCACCCACCTGCGGGTGTGCTGATCAGCCGTTGTTGGCGCCGTTCCCGGACAGGACCGGGATGTCGTCGATGATGTGCGAGAGCGGCTCGTCGCCCTTGGCCTGGGTGGAGTTCTCGACACACTGCTGGTTCTGCGGAGCCGACAGGACGGGGATGTCCTGGACCGACACGGGGACGACGCCCACGAGCGAACCGGCGTTGGCCTTGGCCGGCAGACCGATGCAGGGCTTGTTGAGCGAGCCCTGGACCAGGCCGAGCTGCGGGCTCATGGCGCCCTGGGTCGAGGAGTTGCCGAACTCCTGGACCGCGTGGTTGCCACTGGCCGACGTGGTGCCACCGTCGTCACTCAGAGCCATCGCCTGCGGCGCGGCGGCCATGGCCAGGCCGAGAACCGAGATGGACGTGGCGGCGACACTCATCGTCTTCTTCATCATGATTTTTCTTCCCTTTGATCGAGCTGTTCCCAGGAGCTCGCTGAACAACGGAGCGGTGACCAGGAGGTTTCGCTCCATCACCTCAATGGCCCAGTGCGGGGCGTCCGCGGATTTGACCCGTACGAGTGGACCCGGTCCCCGAACGAGGGGATGACCACATCGCCCTACGCACAGTGACGTTTAACAGGGCGCACTGATCGCGTGATTGGTGGGAAAGGGAATGAACTGTGATCAAGAAGGTCATGGCGACCGCTGCGGTCTCCGTCTCGATGATCGGTGCCACTGTCGCTGCCGCGCCGCAGGCGCTGGCGCTGAGTGACGACGGTGGCACTACGTCGGCCAGCGGCAACGGTGCGGTCCAGGAGTTCGGCAATTCTTCCTCCGCGGGCGACCTGAGCCCGCAGCTGGGCCTCGTCCAGGGCTCGCTCAACAAGCCCTGCGTGGGTCTGCCGGCGAAGCTCAACGCGGGTTCGCTCGTGGGCGTCGTCCCGGTCGCGGTCCAGGACATCCCCGTCCTGTCCGCCCCGCAGAACCAGCAGTGCGTCGAGAACTCCACCCAGGCCAAGGGTGACGAGCCGCTCTCGCACATCGTGGACGACATCCCGGTCCTGTCCGGGAACGGCGTGCACAACGGCTGATGCAGTACGGGCCGGCGGAGTTCGCGTGAGCGGCTCCGCCGGCTTTTTTGTCTCGTGCGTTCGAGTGAACAGGCCGGATTTTGCCGGTCTGTACGTATCTATGTGGCGTTTATGTCGTTGTCGTAGCGCAGTGGTGAGTCGGCCGCGAAATCCGCGATCCAGCTCTCCTGCAGATCGGATTGCGTGCAATGAAGTACACGAAGGCTGCCGTCGCCGTTGCCGGACTCGTCATGGCTCTGG
>NZ_JAFLRJ010000250.1:0-235 GCF_017315755.1 Streptomyces beijiangensis | reverse complement strand
GAGCTCCGGGGGCCGCCCCTGATGCATCCAATCGAGCGGCGAATGACACTAACGGTCCATCAGAAACGTTGTTCGAGTTTCCATTTGGTCCATTAGGCACACTTTCATGAGATATCCCCGGCAGCAGAAAAGGGCGTCTCACGAAGGAGCGGCATGGCCGAGCGAAAGCACAAACCGAAGAGCGCATGGCTGGGGGCAGTCGCGGCGAGTCTGCTGGTCTCCGGGTTCGTGCTGC
>NZ_JAFLRJ010000025.1 GCF_017315755.1 Streptomyces beijiangensis | reverse complement strand
GGGCCAGGGCGCCGTCGTGGAAAGCCTCGATGAGGGGCTCCGACTCGGCGGGCGGGAGGTACTCGATGCCGAGCGGGCTGGAGAGCGAGACCAGGGCCAGGTCCAGGCCGTCCCCGTCGCGGGCGAGCTTGGTGCGGGCCGCGATGTCGTGGTCGTCGGGATTCACCTCGTACGGCTGCTCACCCGGGAGGTGGAGCGTCCAGCCGTCCAGCCGGGGTGCGGTGGTGCGGGCGCGCAGGAGGTCGGCGAAGGCCTCCGGCCACAGGTGTTGGTGGACGTCGGTGGACAAGGAGACATCCTTTGGTTAAACGCTTCACTGATGCGCTTAAGTGAAGCGCTTAACAAGAGGAGGTGTCAAGAGCGGCCGGTAGGCTTCGGCTCATGGCCAGGCCAAAGAAGCGCACCACCCTCCGTGAGGTGGCCGAGGCCACCGGCCTCTCCACCGCAGCCGTCTCGTACGCGCTCCGCGGCAAGCACGTCTCCAAGGAGACGGAGGAGCGGGTCAGGAAGGCGGCCGCCGAGCTCGGTTACGAGGCCGATCCCATCGCCCGGGCCCTGGCCAGCGGGCGTACGAGCATGGTCGGCGTCATCGCCCGGGACCTGCAGGACCTCTGGCAGCAGCAGTTGATGGCCGCGATAGGGCGGGAGCTCCTCGCGGGGGACAGATACGCGCTGATCCTGGACGCGGGCGGCGACCCCGAGCGCGAGCTGGTGCTGGCCAAGCAACTGCGGGACCAGCGCGTGGACGGGATGCTGGTGTCGCCCGTCGACCCCTCCGCACAGGGCTGGGTGAAGATCGCCGAGCAGGTTCCCGTGGTGTCGATCGGGGACTCCCTGGAGCATGCCCGTACGGCCGGCGAGGTCCTCTTCGACAACCGGGCCGGGATCGACGCGGTGCTCGGATATCTGGCGGCGCTCGGGCACCGGCAGGTCACCGTACTGACGCCGACGGGGCGCGCCACGCCCGACCGGCCCGCGGACGTGTATGTGCGGGAAGCCGCCGACCGGCTCGGTCTCGCGGTGGAAGTCGAGCCGTGCGGGCTGGAGTTGGGGGTGGCGACCGAGGTCGCGCGCGGAGTGCTGCGATCCCCCGCGACCGCGGTCTTCTGCTTCTCGGACTCGATCGCCTACGGGGTGTACGCGGCGGCTGCCGAGGCCGGGGTGACCGTCGGGCGCGATCTGTCGGTCGTCGGCTTCGACGCCCATCCGGTCTCGCGGGTGCTCACCCCCGCTCTGACCACGCTGGACTGGGGGCTCGCGGAGATCGCCAAGGAGGCGGCCAGGCTGGCGGTCGCGGCGATCGAGGGCAGGCGCGTACGGCGCAAGCGGATCCTCTGTGCGCCGGAGCTGATCGAGCGCGGATCGGCGAGCCGGGCCGGGGCGGCAGGGCCCCGGCCCGAGGCTGCTCCTAAGCGCTGACCAGGCCGTTCTTCTTCAGCCATGCGTCGGCCACCCGGTCCGGGTCCTTCTTGTCCTGGTCGACCAGGCGGTTGAGCTCGGTCAGTTCGGACGTCGTCAGTACGTTGCCGAGCCGCGCCAGCGCCTTGCGCACCTTGCCGTCGGCCTTGCGCGCGGCGATCAGCGGCACGATGTGCTGGGCGGGGACGAGGCTCTTGGGGTCCTCCAGGACGACCCACTTGTTGGCGGCGACGTCCACGTCCGTGGTGAAGACGTTCGCGACATCCACGTCACCCTTCTTCAGGGCGCCCTTCACCAGCGGCCCGGAGGAGTCCAGGGCCTTGAACTCCTTGAACTCCACGCCGTACACGTCCTTGAGGCCGACGACCCCGACGACCCGCTTCTGCATCTCGGCGGCGGCCCCGAAGACCAGCTTGCCGTTGGCCTTGGTGAGGTCGGCGAGGGTCTTGAGGCCGTACTTCTCGGCGGTCTCCCGGGTGACGGCGAAGCTGTCGCGGTCCTCGGCGATCGCGTACGGGAGGACCTCCAGGGAGGCGGGGAGCACGGCGGCCAGGGCGTTCTGCATCGCGCCCGCCTCGGTGTCCTTGGCGTTTTTGTCCAGGTAGAGGAGCAGGCTGCCCTGGTACTCGGGGAGCAGGTCGATGTCACCGCCCTTCAGCGCGGGGACGATGATCTCGCGGGAGCCGAGGTTCGGCTTGACGGTGGTCTTGATGCCCGCGGCCTTCAGGACCCCCGCGTAGAGGTAGCCGAGTATCTGGTTCTCGGTGAAGTTGGCGGTGCCGATGGTCAGGCCGCCGGAGCTGGATCCCGTGTCGCCGCCGGAGCCGTCGCCGTCCAGCGAGGTGATGCCCGATGAGCAGGCGGCGAGCAGGGGCGCGGAGGCGCCGGCGAACAGGGCGGTGAGGGCGGTACGTCGGTTCATGGGGAGCTTCTTCGTCATGGGGAGCTTCTTCTTCATGTTCACGTCTCCTGGAATCAGCGGGCGCTGGCGGGCCGGCCGCGGAGCAGCAGCCGCTGCACCCCGCCCAGGGCCAGGTCGGCGGCGACGGCGAGTACGGCGACAAGTGCGGCCCCGCCCAGGACCTGCACCAGGTCGCGCTGGGCCAGGCCGTCGTAGACGTAGCGGCCCAGGCCGCCGAAGCTGACGTACGCGGCGATCGTGGCGGTGGCGATGACCTGCACGGTCGCCAGACGGATGCCGGTCATGATCAGGGGGAGGGCCAGGGGGAGTTCGACCTGCCACAGGACCTGGTGTCCGCGCAGGCCCACGCCCTTGGCGGCGTCCTTGATGTCCGGGTCGACGGCGGCCATGCCCGCGTACGTGTTGGTGATGATCACGGGTACGGCGAGCGCCACCAGGGAGATGTACACCGGCCACTTGGAGAGCCCGCCCGCGAGGAAGACCAGGGTGACCAGGCCGACGGTGGGCAGCGCGCGGCCGAAGGAGGCGAGGTTGACGGCGACGAACGCGCCGCGGCCCGTGTGGCCGATCAGCATCCCGATCGGGAGCGCGATCGCGGCGGCGACGAGAGTGGCGAGCAGGGAGTACTCGAGGTGCTCGACGAGACGGTGCGCGATGCCCGCGTTGCCGGACCACTGGGGGCCGCTGGTCAGCCAGGAGGCGAGGTTCTTGAGGAGTTCGAGCATGGCGGGTCAGGCACCTCGCTTGTGGGTCCAGGGCGTGGCCAGCCACTGGACGGTGACCAGAACCGCGTCGGCGACCAGGGCGAGCAGCAGGGTCAGGGCGACACCCGCGATCACGAGGGTCGGGAAGTCGCGCTGGAAGCCGTCGATGAAGAGCTGGCCGAGGCCGCCCTGGCCGATGGCACTGGCCACGCTGACCAGGGAGATGGACATGACGGTGGCGACCCGTACGCCCGCCATGATCACGGGCAGCGCGAGGGGGAGCTCGACGGTGAAGAGGGTGCGCAGGGGCTTGGCGCCCATGGCGGTGGAGGCCTCGCGCGCCTTGGCGGGGACGGTGTCCAGGCCTTCGACGGTGTTACGGACCAGGACGACCAGGGTGTACGCGGTGATGCCGACGACCGCGGTGGTGCGCGTCAGCCCGGTGACGGGGAGCAACAGCACGAACAGCGCGATGGAGGGGATCGTGTAGAGGATGTTGGAGAGTCCGAGCACGAAGCCGCGCAGCGGGCGGAAGCGGTGGGCGATCACCGCGAGGGGGAGCGCGATCAGGAGTCCGAAGAAGACCGCGGAGAGCGCGGTGGAGAGATGGTCGGCGGTGAGCCGGGTCATCTCGTCGATGTGGTCGGGGAACCAGCCCCACTCGATGGTCATCAGGCTGCCGCACCCGCGCTGATGTGGGCCTCGCCCGCGTGGTCGTGGATCTCGGCGCGCGCGGTGACCCCGGTCAGCACGCCGTCGGCGTCGACGCGGGCGACGAGTCCGGCGGGGGACGCGATCGACTCGTTCACGGCGGAGAGGAGCGAGTCGCCGTCGCGCAGCGCGCGGACCGGGAGCAGCGGGGAGTCGGCGGCCGCGTCGCCGTCGCGCCAGCCCAGGGGCTTGCGGGCGCTGTCGAGGGCCAGCTCCCAGCGGCCGCCCTCGGGGGCGGGGCCCTGGGGGAGGCCGGCCAGCGTGGAGAGGGAGAGGAGCTTCAGGCCGCGTTCCGCGCCCAGGAAGTCCGCGACGAAGTCGTCGGCGGGGCGGGCCAGGAGTTCGGCGGGTTCCGCGCACTGGACCAGGTGGCCGCCGGTGCGGAAGACGGCTATTCGGTCTCCGAGGCGTACCGCCTCGTCGATGTCGTGCGTGACGAAGACGATCGTCTTGGCCAGGTCCTTCTGCAGGCGGAGCAGCTCGTCCTGGAGCTGGGTGCGGACCACGGGGTCCACCGCGCCGAAGGGTTCGTCCATGAGCAGCACCGGTGGGTCGGCCGCGAGGGCGCGGGCCACGCCGACGCGCTGCTGCTGGCCGCCGGAGAGCTGGTGCGGGTAGCGCTTGCCCGCGTCGGCGGCGAGGCCGACGGTCTCCAGGAGTTCGGCGGCGCGGCTACGGGCCTTCTTGCGGCCCCAGCCGAGGAGCAGCGGGACCGTGGCGACGTTGTCGAGGACCGTGCGGTGGGGGAAGAGGCCGGACTGCTGGATGACGTATCCGATGCCGCGCCTCAGATCGGCGGCGTCCGACTCCAGGATGTCCTTGCCCGCGAGGCGGATCGTTCCTGAGGTCGGGTCGACCATCCGGTTGATCATTCTGAGCGTGGTCGTCTTGCCGCAACCGGAGGAACCGACGAGGACTGTGATCTGTCCCTCCGGCATCTCCAGGGAGAGGTCGTGTACCGCCGTGGTGCCGTTCGGGAAACGCTTGTGGACTTCATCGAATTTGATCATCGGTCATCCCTTGCCCGGCTGCATATAGTCATGCAGAGTTCTTGGTATCTGAATAAGTTGTCAATGGTCCGCGGTAAATCGCTGGTTACATGTGTCCGTGGAGCAAGACGTTCTGTCCTGAATGGAGGCGTTCGCGCATGATGTCGTCCCGCATGGTGGACTCTCCGACCGGCATCGTCGTCCTGGACGGTGAGTCTCTCCCTGTTTCCGATGTGGTCCGCCTCGCGCGCGGTACGGCCAGGCCCGTACCCGGAACCGAGGCGATGAAGCGTGTCGAATTGTCGTGGGACGCCGCCCGCGAGCTCGCCGCGTCCGGCCGCGTCTACGGGCGGTCCACCGGTGTGGGCGCCAACCGGAATGAGTCTGTACCCTCCGACGCGGCCGCCGACCACGGCCTGCGGCTGCTCCGCTCGCACGCCGGCGCGATCGGGGATCCGCTGCCCGAGCGCGAGGTACGGGCCATGCTCGCGGTCCGCGCCAACCAGCTCCTGGCCGGCGGGGCCGGACTTCGCCCGACCGTCGTCACCGCACTCTGCGAGGCACTGGAGGCGGGAGCGTACCCCGTCGTCAACGAATTCGGCTCGGTCGGCACCGGGGACATCGCCGCCCTCGCCCAGGTCGGCCTCGCCCTGGCGGGCGAGCATCCGTGGGAGGGTGCGGGCGAGGCCCCCGAGGCGCAGCCGCTGGACAACAACGACGCCCTCGCCCTCATCAGCAGCAACGCCCTGACCCTCGGCCAGTCCGCCCTCGCCCTGGACGAGCTGCGACGGCTCGTGGGCGCCACCCAGGTGGTGGCCGCCCTCTCGCTGCTCGCCATGGACGGCTCCTTCGAGGCGTACGCGGAGCCGGTGCACGCCGCCCGCAGGCACCCCGGCTCCTACGCCGTCGCCGCCCGCAGCCGCTACCTCCTGGGCGCCCCCGAGCGGCCCACCCCGCCGCTGGGCCGCATCCAGGATCCGTACGGACTGCGCTGCGTCCCCCAGATCCACGGGCCCGCGCAGGACGCCGCCGATCTGCTGGAGCGGACCATCGCCGTCGAGATCAACGCGGCCGCCGAGAACCCGCTGATCCGCGCCGATACTGCGCTGAATCAAAGCCCGGCGGCGTACCATCACGGCGGCTTCTACATGGCCCAACTCGCCCTAGCTCTGGACCACTTCAGGCTCGCCGTCACCCAGGTCGCCCGGCTCTCCACCTC
This sequence comes from Streptomyces beijiangensis, assembly GCF_017315755.1. Classification (GTDB taxonomy): domain Bacteria; phylum Actinomycetota; class Actinomycetes; order Streptomycetales; family Streptomycetaceae; genus Streptomyces; species Streptomyces beijiangensis. The sequence goes on along the minus strand of NZ_JAFLRJ010000025.1, from coordinate 20,291 downwards.
CCGCCTCTCCGCACTCAACGAGCCCGCCTTCACCCGCCTCAGGCCCTTCCTGGCGGACAGCGAGGCCGCCTCGTCGGGTGTCATGATCCTTGAGTACGCGGCCGGGGCGGCCCTCGGTGATCTACGGGCCTTCTCCGCACCCGCCTCCCTGGGGCATGCTGTGCTGTCGCGTGGAGTCGAGGAGCAGGCCAGTTTCGCCTCGCTGGCGGCGCGCCAGTCACTGCGGGCGGTCCGTGCCTACCGGTACGTCGTCGGTTGCGAACTGGTCGCCGTCGTACGGGCCCTGCGCCAGCGCGATCTGCGGATCGATCCGGAGCTGCCGGTGGGGAGGGCTTTCGATCTCGCCTCGTCGGTGCTCGACGACGATGCCGCGGACCGGCCGCTGACCGGCGACGTCGAGGCCGCGGCAGCGCTGCTGGACCAGTTCAACGAACTCTGAGGGGCCAGGTCGTAGAGATACATGGAGATCGGGATGAGTGACAGCCCTGCCGCACGGCTGCAGCAGCTCTTCGAGGGGCACCGGCTGACGCCGACGCAACGGCGCATCGCGCACTGCATGGTGCGTCGCGCCGCCGACGCACCCTTCCTCTCCTCGGTGGAGCTGGCGGAACTGGCCGGCGTCAGCCAGCCGTCGGTGACCCGATTCGCCGTCGCGCTGGGCTTCGACGGCTACCCGGCGCTGCGCAAGCATCTGCGCGAGGTCGCCCCGACGGGCGCGGGCGGCGCCGCGGACACGTACAACGAGTACCAGCAGGCCGTACAGGCGGAGATCGAGAACCTGCGCCACCTCTCCGAACTCCTCGCCGACCCCTCCACGGTCGAGCGGGCGGGACGCCTGCTCGCCGCGTCCCCCGCGCTGCCCGTGCTCGGGCTGCGCGCCGCCTCCTCGCAGGCCCGCGGCTTCGCGTACTTCGCGGCCAAGGTGCACCCCGACGTCCGGCTGCTCGACGAGGGCGGCACGATGCTCGCCGACCGGATCGACGCCGCGGTACGGGCGGGCGCTTCGGCGCTGCTCTGCTTCGCGCTGCCGCGCCACCCCACCGAGGTCGTGGAGGCGCTCGCCTATGCCCGGTCGGTGGGCCTGACCGTGGTCACGGTCGCGGACTCGGCCTTCGCGCCGGTGGCCCACCACAGTGACGTACTGATCCCGGCGGCCGTCGGCACCGGCCTGGCCTTCGACACGGCGTGCGCGCCGATGCTCCTGGGGCGGGTGCTCCTCGAAGCGATGTGCGACGACCTGCCGGACGCGCAGGCGCGGCTCGAGGAATTCGACGCACGGGCGAGTGTGCGCGGCCTCTTCATGGAATAAAGGGCCTCGGAAACAGCCTTGCGCGCACTGCTCTCATCCGCAGAACATGAGCTTATTCACCCGCCTGGCGTCAACTTTCCTGTTTCCGGCGGGACTTCTCTGCGATTCGATCTGTCCCGGTCGGCTATTGGCTGCGGCCTGAGCTAGCTTGAGCCCACTGTTGTCGGTGGAGCTCGGAGAAGTCAGTGACCAAGGCAGTCGATGGATTTGCCGACGCCGTCAGCAAGCAACCCCTGAAGTTCCTCGTGGAAGTCCTCAAGGGCGTCGCCCAGGTGGATTTCATGCCGAGTGCGCTCTGCGGGCTTTTCTTTGTCGCCGCACTTTTCGCATCGGGCTGGCAATACGGTCTGTACGGACTTCTCGGCGCCTCGGTCGCCACGGCCACCGCGTATGTCCTGGGTGTCGACCGCACCATTGTCGAGGCGGGCCTCCGAGGGTTCAACGGCTGCCTCGTGGCGACCGGTTACGCCGTCTTCCTCGGCCCCGACCACGCGTCCACCGTGATCCTGGCCATCGGCGGTTCGGTCACCGTGGTCATGGTCACCTCGGCGCTGGCGAACATCCTCGGCACCTGGAACATCCCCACCTTCACCATGCCGTTCTGCATCATGGCGAGCGTCATGACCGTCGCGGCGCCGAGCTTCCAGCGGGTCTGGCACGGCGGCACCGACCTGGCCGCACTGCCCACGGCCGCCACCGGCGCCACCCGGCTGAGCTGGGACGACCTCTGGCACGCCTTCTTCGGCAACATCGGCCAGATCTTCTTCATGCCGCAGTGGTACGTCGGCCTGCTGTTCCTCGTCGGCATCCTCGTCGCCAGCCGAACAGCCGCCGCCATGGCCTGCGTCGGCAGCGTCATCGGGATCTTCGTCGCCTGGGCGCTCGGCTCACCGGCATCGGGCGTGGCCCAGGGGCTGATGGGATACAACGCGGTACTCGTCGCCATGGCCCTGTGCGGGGTATTCATCAAACTCGGCAGCTGGAGTTTCGCCTACGCGGTGATCGGCGCCGCCGCCGCGACCGGACTCACCGCCGCCATGGGGACGTTCTTCGCGCCTTTCGGTGGTCACACCTTCACCTGGCCATTCGTGCTGACAGCTCTTGTCTTCGTGGCCGCTGTGCCGTCCTTCACCCGGCTCAGCCGGACCTGAACGGCCCTTGATTCCCCTTACGGAAAGCCGCGCTTCCACCTGCGGGACAAGAGCGGCCCCGGATCGACATTCCTTCCAGTAAAGAAAGAGGAAGCCCCGTGAACCTCTCTCCCCGAGAAATCGACAAGCTGTACATCTACATCGTGGCCGATCTGGCCGCCAAGCGGCGCAGCCGCGGCGTCAAGCTCAACTACAGCGAGGCCTGCGCGCTGATCAGCGAGGCGATTCTGGAAGGCGCGCGCGACGGAAAGAGCGTCGCGGAGTGCATGGAGCTCGGCAAGCAGGTCGTCGGTGGCGCGGAGGTGATGGACGGCGTACGCGAGATGCTTCCGCTGCTCCAGGTCGAGGCGGCCTTCGTCGACGGTACGAAGCTGGTCTCCTGCCACGACCCGGTCGGGGCCTGACCATGACCGCCCAGGTACTGGGCCGTTCCCCGGCGGCCACGGCCACGGTGATCCTGGCCGGCGGACACGAGAGCGGGGAGGGGCGTGCGCTGGGGCCGCGGGCGGTCCCGGCGGGCCGTGCGCTGCACGAGGCGGTCGAGGCGGCGCTGGACAGCGGCGCGGCGCCCGTCTGCGTCGTACCGATGACCCTGGGCCGGGACCCCAAGCTGATCGCGGACACCGCGCGGACCCTCAAGTGGCTTGCGCGCGGGGCTGGTTCGGGGCGGATCGCGCTCGCCGAGCCGTTCGGCGCCAAGGACCACCTCATCGGCTGGCTGCGGGCGGCCGCGGGCCGCGCCGTGGCCGCCGCGGGCAAGGAAGGCACCGCGGTGCTGGTCTGCGCCCCCGCGGCAGGACCCTTCGACGACGCCGACCTGTTCCGGGTGGCGCGACTGGTCCGCCAGTACGGCCATCACACCTGGGTCGAGGTCGCCTTCGATGGCGGGGACCCGGACATCGCCCAGGGGGTCGAGCGCTGCAGACGGCTCGGCGCGGGCCAAGTCGCCCTCGTATCGGCCGGGTTCGGCCCCGCTGCGGCGCAGCCGGTGGCGGACGCGGTCGACTGCGGGCCGCTGCTGGCTCCCTCGGCGGTCGGGGGCGTCATCGACGTACGGACCGAGACGGCTCTGCACAGGCTCGGGCACGGGGACGACGGCATCGCCGCCGGACTCGACGCCGAGCACGGTCATGGCTACGCCCACTCGCACGGTCCGGGTGAGCACGGCCACGCGCATCCCCATCCCGATCCCCAGCACTCGCACCACTGAACTGAGAGGAAGCACAGTCATGGCAGGTGGCGTCTCGTACCTCTACGGCGACGATCCGGTGGAGATCAACGCCGGCCGCAGGAAGACCAAGCTGACGGTGGAGAACACCGGCGACCGCGCGGTCCAGGTCGGCTCCCACTACCACTTCTTCGAGGCCAACCGCGCTCTGAAGTTCGACCGCAACCAGGCATTCGGAATGCACCTGGACCTGCCGGCCGGTACCGCGGTCCGGTTCGAGCCCGGTGACAGCCGGGAGGTCGAGCTGACGGTGTACGGCGGTCACCAGCGGCTCATCGGGTTCAGCGGTCTCACCGACGGCGGGGTCAACTCCACCGACACCCGCGTCAAGTCCTTCCGCCGCGCCGCCGAGCTCGGCTTCGAGGGAGCCCACGTCGAAAGCGCCGAAGGCGTCGGAAGCAAGGAAGGCGACCACTGATGGCGACCCTGCCCCGCAAGCAGTACACCGATCTCTTCGGCCCCACGGTCGGTGACCGGTTCCATCTCGCCGACACCAACCTGGTCGTCGAGGTCGAGAAGGACTACAACGAGGGCCACTACGGCGACGAAGCCGTCTACGGCGGCGGCAAGAGCATCCGCGACGGGATGGCCCAGGACCCGCAGGCGACGGCCCGCAACGGCGGCCTCGACCTGGTGATCACCAACGCCGTGATCATGGACCCGGTCCTCGGGGTCGTGAAGGGTGACATCGGCATCAAGAACGGTTTCATCGCGGGGATCGGCAAGTCGGGCAACCCGCACACCCAGAGCGGTGTCGACCCGAGGCTGGTCATCGGGCCCGGTACCGAGGTGATCTCGGGCGAGCACCTGATCGCCACGGCGGGCGGCATCGACAGCCACATCCACTTCATCTCCCCGCAGCAGGCCGAGCACGGTCTGTCCAACGGCATCACCACGATGGTCGGCGGCGGTACGGGCCCCTCGGACGGCACCAACGGCACGACGTGCACGCCGGGTCCGTGGAACATCGGCGCGATGTACCAGGCGGTCGAGGGCCTGCCGGTCAACGTCGGCCTGCTGGGCAAGGGCAACAGCTCCCTGCCGGGCGCGCTGCGCGAGCAGGTCGAGGCCGGGGTGTGCGGGCTGAAGGTCCACGAGGACTGGGGCACCACCCCGGCCGCGCTGTCCTGCGCACTGGACGTGGCCGACGAGTACGACGTGCAGGTCGCCGTGCACACGGACACCCTGAACGAGTCCGGCTTCTTCGAGGACACCCGCTCGGCCATCGACGGCCGCACCATCCACACCTTCCACTCCGAGGGTGCGGGCGGCGGTCACGCCCCCGACATCATGCGGGTCGCGGGCGAGCCGAACGTACTGCCGTCGTCGACCAACCCGACGCTGCCGTACACGGTCAACTCGGTCGACGAACTGCTGGACATGGTGATGGTCTGCCACCACCTCTCGCACGACATCCCCGAGGACGTCTCCTTCGCCGACTCGCGGGTGCGCTCCGAGACGATCGCCGCCGAGACCGTGCTCCACGACGAGGGCGTCATCTCGATCTTCTCCTCCGACTCGCAGGCCATGGGCCGCGTCGGGGAGTCCTGGACCCGCGCCTTCCAGACCGCGCACCACTGCAAGGACCAGCGCGGCAAGCTCGACGGCGACACCGAGCGCAACGACAACTTCCGTGCGCTGCGCTATCTGGCGAAGATCACCATCAACCCGGCCGTCGCGGCGGGCATCGCCGAACACGTCGGTTCCCTGGAGACCGGGAAGCTGGCCGACATCGTGCTCTGGCCGATCGGGTCCTTCGCCGCCAAGCCCAAGATGATCATCAAGGGCGGAATGATCAACTGGGCGCTGATGGGCGACCCGAACGCCTCGCTGCCGACCCCTCAGCCGGTCTACTACCGGCCGATGTTCGGTGCGTACGGCAAGGCCAAGCAGGCCACCCGGGTCTCTTTCATGTCCCAGGCGGCCATCGACCTCGGGGTGCCGAAGGAGCTGGGGCTCGACTCCAGGGTGCTGCCGGTCAGGCACTGCCGTTCGGTCGGCAAGCAGCACATGGTGCGCAACGACGCGCTGCCGGTGATCGAGGTGGACCCGGAGACGTACAAGGTCACCCTGGACGGCGTGCCGGCCACCATCGAGCCGGCCCGGACGCTGCCGCTGAACCACCTGTTCTACCTGGCGTGAGCAGCATGGGTACGGTGCCGGCGGGCGACGGCCTGGACGCTCTGCTGGTCAGCCTGCAGCTGACCGACTCCGCGTTCCCCAGCGGCTTCTACACCCTCTCGCACGGCCTGGAGGGATTCGCCCAGGCGAAGGCCATCGATGCGGAGACCCTGCCGGATCTGCTGGCCGACCTGCTGCGCCACTCCGTCGGCCCGGCGGACGCCACCGCACTCGCGGTGGCCCGCCGGGCGGCCGGGGCGGGCGACTGGGAGCTGGTCATGGAGGCCGACCGCAGGCTGCACGCGACCAAGCTCAACCGCGAACTGCGGCTGGCCTCGGTCCGTACGGGACGACAGATGCTCGACATCGCACGGGAGTCGGTGGGCGGTGCGGAGCTGGAGCGCTTCGCCGAACTGGTCGCCGCCAAGCGGACCCCCTGCTCGCAGCCGGTCGCGGCCGGGGTCGCCTACGCGGCCGCGGGCGTCCCGGTGGAGCAGGCCGTCGCCAGTGATCTCTTCGCCTTCGCGGCGAGCTTCACCGGCGCGGCCATGCGGCTGCGGCTCACCGATTTCCGTAAAGCACAGGTCGTACTGCGGGGTGCGGCAGTGGTCATCGCGGAGGTCACCAGGGACGCGGTGGTGCGCGAACTGGCCGACCTGGGCGGCTGCGTACCGGCGGCGGACGTGATGTCGGGGCGCCACGAGCGCGCCGACGCACGGCTGTTCGCCAGCTGACACCACGTACACACCTCTGAGGAAAGGCGCTACGGAGAAAATGACGGACAACGTACTGCGCGTAGGCATCGGCGGCCCGGTGGGCTCCGGCAAGACGGCGCTCATCGAGGCACTGGTGCCGATGCTCGTCGAGCGCGGCCACCGGCCCGCTGTCATCACCAACGACATCTACACCCAGGAGGACGCCGAGCACGTACGCCGCACGCTCAAGGGCGTACTCGACCCGGAGCGGGTGGTCGGTGTCGAGACGGGCGCCTGCCCGCACACCGCGGTACGCGACGACCCGACGATGAACCTGGCCGCGGGCGCGGAGATGCTGGAGCGCTTCCCGGACGTGGACACGCTGATCTACGAGTCCGGCGGCGACAACCTCACGCTGACCTTCAGCCCGGCGCTGGTGGACATGTTCCTGTTCGTACTGGACACCGCGGAGGGCGAGAAGATGCCCCGCAAGCGCGGGCCCGGCATCACCGAGTCGGACATGCTCGTCATCAACAAGATCGACATCGCCCAGTACGTACGCGCCGACCTGAACATCATGTCCGCAGACGCCGACCGGGTGCGCGAGGGACGCCCCGTCGTCCTCACCAACTGCCTGACGGGCGTGGGCCTGGAGACGATCGCGGACTTCCTCGACAGCTTCCGCAAGGTCCCCGCGTGAGCGCAGTGGCGGCCCCCGAACGGCGGCTGCGGCCCGAGCACTACGAGCCCTCCCGGGTCCCCCGGGAGGTGCTCCGCCATGCCGGGCACCCGGACACCCTGGGCGTCGGCAGGCCGGGCAAGGTCGGCATCCTGGAGCTGGGCTTCGAGCGGATCGGTGGGCGTACCGAACTGGTGGCGCACTACCAGAAGTCGCCACTGCAGATCATGCGCCCGCTGTACTTCGACCCGGCGCGCCCCGACATGCCGGTCACGTATCTGATGGCGACGGGCGGCGGGATCATCCAGGCCGACCGGCTGCGGATGGACTTCAGCTGCGGGGCGGACACGTCGGTCCATCTGACGACGCAGGCGGCGACGAAGGTCTACCGCATGGAGCACGACTACGCGACGCAGCTGGTCAACCTGACCGCGGGGCCGCGCAGTTACGTCGAGTACCTGCCCGAGGTCACCATCCCGTACATCGACTCCCGCTTCTACCAGCGCACCGTCATCACCGCCGACCCGACGGCGACCGTGCTCGCCGGCGAGGCGGTGATGGCCGGGCGCCTGGCACGCGGCGAGCGGAACGCGTACCAGATCTTCGCCTCGGACTTCGAAGTGCGGCGCCCCGACGGGGAGTTGACGGTCCTGGACACCGTACGTCTGGAACCTTCGGCCTCCGGCGTGAGCGGTCCAGCGATGCTCGGCGGCCACGACATCATGGCGACCTTCTACGCCGTCACCCCGCTCGCCCCGGCCGCCGAAGTGGCCGACACCCTGCACGAGGCGCTCGCCGACGCCGGGGTGCTGTACGGGGTGAGCGTGCTGCCGCAGGACTGCGGCGCCTGGGTGCGGATCCTCGGGCAGCGCTCGCCGGTCGTCAACGAGGCGATGCGCAGGGCCTGGGACGCCGTACGGCAACTGCTCATCAAGGTCCCCGCACCGGCCATGCGGAAGACCTGATCCCTCCGGCCTCCGGTCGGGAGAAAGCCGAGAGAAAGAAGCCCTGATGCCCAGCGCCTTCAATTCGGGTGACACCGCCTGGCTGATGGCGAGCACCGCGATGGTGCTCCTGATGACCCCCGGCCTGGCGTTTTTCTACGGCGGCATGGTCAAGACCCAGCACGTCCTGGTGATGCTCAAGATGAGCTTCGCCTGCCTGGCCGTCGTCACCGTGCTGTGGCTGACCGTCGGATACTCCCTCGCCTTCAGCGGGGACGTCGGCGGCGCCGGGCTGATCGGCAATCTCGACCAGGCTTTCCTGAACGGCATCGGTCCCACCACGATGCACGGGTCGATCCCCACGATCGTCTTCTCCTGCTTCCAGATGGCGTTCGCGATCATCACCGTCGCCCTGATCAGCGGCTCCATCGCGGGCCGCGCCACCATGCGCGGCTGGCTCGTCTTCGGCTCCCTCTGGGCGCTGGTGGTGTACGTGCCGCTGGCCCACTGGGTGTTCGCCACCGACGGCTGGGTGGTCGCCAAACTGGGGGCACTGGACTTCGCCGGCGGGTTGCCCGTCGAGCTCAACTCCGGCGCTGCGGGCCTCGCGGTGGCGATCGCGCTGCGCAAGCGCCAGGACTTCGAGCGCCGGCCGATCCAGCCGCACAACCTGCCGCTGGTCGTCATCGGCCTGGCCCTGCTGTGGTTCGGCTGGTTCGGGTTCAACGCCGGGTCCGCACTGCAGGACGTGGGCGCGGCACCGGCCGCCTTCCTCAACACCCAGCTGGCCGCCGCGGGCGCCATGGTCGGCTGGCCGCTCATCGAGAAGTGGCGCCTGGGTCATGTGGAGATGCTCGGTGTCGCCTCCGCGGCGGTCGCAGGAATGGTGGCCATCACCCCCTCGTGCGGTGAGGTCGCGCCGGTGGGCGCACTGGCCATCGGGTTCTCCGCGGGCGTCGTGTGCTGCTTCGCGATCAACCTCAAGTACAAGATCGGCGTCGACGACACCCTGGACGTCGTCGGCGTGCACGGCTGGGGCGGCATCGTCGGCACCCTCTCCATCGGGCTCTTCGCCACCGCGCAGATCAGCGGAAAGAAGGGGCTCTTCTACGGCGGCGGCGTCGACCTCCTGTGGCGTCAGGCGGTGGCCGTACTGGCCTGCGGGACCTTCTCCTTCACCGTCACCTGGCTGATCGCCAAGCTCGTCGACAGCACGGTCGGCTTCCGTACCGAGGAGAGCTACGAGGACGTCCCCGGCGAGGAAGAAGAGCTGGCCTACGACAACGAGACCATCGACCGGATCCGTGAGCGGCTCGGCGGCGTGAAGGAACCGTCACTGACCGCCCCGGGCGGCTCCGACGACGCGGCGCTCCTGGGCCAGGTCGTGAAAATCCTTGAGCAGCGGGAGCGAGAGAAGTGATGTACGGAGCGATGCACGGAGCGATGGACGCAGCCGGGGTGTTCGACAGCGGGAACACCGCCTGGCTGATGATGGCGTCGGCCATGGTGATGCTGATGGCCCCGGGACTCGCCTTCTTCTACGGCGGCATGGTGAAGACCGGTCAGGTCATCGCGATGCTCAAGATGTGCTTCGCGTGCATCGCCTTCGTCACGGTGATCTGGTTCGCCGTCGGCTACAGCCTCGCCTTCGGCGACGACGCCGGCGGACTCGGGCTGATCGGCGACCTGGGCCACGCGTTCATGATGGGGGTCCCGCTCGACAGCAGGACCGGGACCGTACCGACCGTGATGTTCTCGATGTTCCACATGTCGTTCGCGATCGTCACCGTGGCGCTGATCAGCGGGTCGGTCGCGGGGCGGGCGAAGATGACCGGCTGGATGATCTTCGTCTGTGTGTGGACGCTGCTGGTGTACGTCCCCATGGCGCACTGGGTCTTCGATCCGGACGGCTGGGTGGCCAAGCAGGTCGGCGCGGTCGACCTGTCCGGCGGCACGGTCGTCGAGCTCTCCTCCGGCGCGGCGGGTCTCGCCCTCGCGATGGTGGCGGGCAAGCGCAAGGACTTCGAGCGGCAGACCATCCGTCCGCACAACCTGCCGCTGGTCGTCATCGGGCTGTCCCTGTTGTGGTTCGGCTGGTTCGGCTTCAACACCGGGTCGTCGCTGACCGTGCCGGGCGCGGCCGCGATGGCCTTCGTCAACACGCAGTTCGCGGCCGGTGCGGCGATGGTCGGCTGGGCGGTGACGTCGTGGTTCCGCAACCGCAAGGTCAGCCTGCTGGACATGTGCATGGGCGCGGTCACCGGCATGGTCGCCCTCACCCCGGCAGCGGCCGACGTCACCGCGGTGTGGGCCACGGTGATCGGCTTCCTCGCCGGTCTGACCTGTGCCTTCGCGATCAGCTGGAAGTTCCGCTTCGGCGTGGACGACACCCTGGACGTCGTCGGCATCCATGGCTGGGGCGGCCTGTTCGGCATGGTGATGCTGGGGCTCGCCAGCACGGGTCTGGTCAGCGGGCAGGACGGGCTCTTCTACGGGGGTTCCTGGTCCCTCCTCGGACGCCAGCTCACGGCGGTCGTGGTCCTGGGGCTCTTCTCCTTCGGGATGACGGCTGCCATCGGCACGGTCATCGAGCGGACGGTCGGTTTCCGGCTGCCGGGCGGCTCGGTCGAGGAGGAGCAGGTCTACGACCGGGATGTCGACGTACAGCTGCAGGACCTGACGGACTCGGTGCGCGGCGGCAGCGAGGAGCCCTCCGAGGCGGCGGCGCTGCTGGCGCGGCTGCGCGAACTGGTCGCCGTGGAGCCGGGGGACGCGGGAGTCGATGGGGATGCGGTGCGGGGGCCGGGGTCGGGGTCGTAGCTGTCGGGCGCCGTACCGCCGGCGCCGCGTATGACTGGCTACTGCGTATGACTCGGTACTGCGTATGACTGGTACCGCGTACCGCTGCGGCGGGCAGGGGACCGCCCGCCGCAGGGCCGCCCGGTCAGACCTCCAGCTCCTTCTCGATCTTCTTCAGCTGGTGGCGGGCCATCGCGAGATTCGCCCGGCTCTTGTCCAGCGCGATGTAGAGGAAGAGGCCGTTGGAGCCGCGGCTCTTGAGCAGACGCAGCAGGTGGTACTGACCGCCGAGCGTGATCAGGATGTCCTCGATCTCGTCCTTGAGGCCGAGCAGTTCCATGGTCCGCACCTTCGCGCGCACCACATCGGTGTTGCCCGCGGCGGCCACGGACAGGTCGAGGTCCTTGCCGCCGCCGAGGGTGCCGAGGGCCATTCCGCTGGTGTAGTCGACGAGGGCCACGCCGATCGTGCCCTCGATGGAGGTCATCGCTTCCTTGAGCGCGGTTTCGGTGTTTGCCATGGCGTTCGCACTGCCTTTCTTTCGGGTGTTGCCCGTGGGGGTCCGGGCCCTGCTGGGCCGGGACGAGGGTGTGTCGGTCACGAGCTCTCCAGCCGTTCGAGGGCGTTGTCGACCAGCACGCCGATACGAGCACTCGCCCGCCGGGCTTCGAGGTGCAGACGGCCGACGTTGACCCGCGGTTGGGCAAGGAGGGTCAGTACGGCGGACGATCCCGCCGCGTAGGTGGCGACATAGCCGTGCTCGCCCCGTACGAGGAGTTCACGGAAGTCGCCCTGGCCGGTGGTGTCGGTGAGTCGTTGGGCCACCCCCAGGGCGGCCGCGGTGAGGGCGGCGATGGTCTCCGCCTCCGCGGCCGTCGAGTCCTGGGCCAGCACCAGACCGTCGGCGCTGGCGGCCAGTGCGCCGCTGAGCAGGGGCACGCGCGCCCTCAGCCGGGTGAGTTCGTCGAGGACTTCGGCCTCTGCGGTCATGAGCTGTCTCCTCTCGGCGCGCTGTCGCAGGGCACGGATCACAGAGCGGCCTCCAATGCGTCGCGCAGCCGGATGAGCAGAGCGACGTCCTGGTCCGCTCCCACGTCCGCGACCCAGGCGGGCACCGATGGCACAGGGGCGGGCGCACGGGGTGTCTCGACGGCCCCGGCGGCGGCCAGCCTGCGGATGTCGACGAGGGTGTGGAAGGCGGGGCGGCCCAGCGCACGGGCGATGTCCTGCGGGGTCTTCGTCCCGTCCGCCAGCGCCATGACGGACCGCTGGCGCGGGGTGACCGGCGAGGCGGGGCCGCGGTCCGCCCGTACCACCGGGGCACTGTCCACCGAGTCGTACGGCCAGAGCCGGTCGAGCAGTTCCCGGCGGCGCGCGGCCTCGCGCTCCACCCGGTCGGTGGGAACGGCGTGCACCGGACCCATCCAGTGGACGACCCCGTAACGGAAGCGGGTGGGACCGCTGCTGGGTCCCAGCACGAAGAACGCGGCGTCGTGCAGGGCGCTCAGATGGCACAGCTCCAGCTCGCCGCCCGCCAGCTGCCCGCTGTCGATGAGGAACCGGCCGACCAGGCCCTTGGCGCCCGCCCGGTCCACGGCCTCCCGCCATCCCTCGGGCCGCAGCCTGCCGGACGCGGTGAGCAGGACCTCCAGGCCCGGGGAGGACGGGCTCTCCGCGTGGACCACCTGGCCGTCGGCGAGGTACAGGGTGCCCCGGTCGCGGAGCAGGGCGCCGGTGGCTCGCTCGGCGGCCAGTCGCAGAAGCATGGGCGAGGTGACGTTCATCCCAGGACCAGCCGTTCCGCCAGGTCCCGCAGCCGGTGCCGGGCGAGGGCGAGATTGCCCTGATCGCGGTCCATCCAGAGATGGAAGAAGACGCTGCAGTCGAAGGTCGTCTCGACGAAACGCAGCACGTGATAGGCGGTGCGCGTGGTGACGATGACGTCCTCCACGGGCAGTTCCTTGCCCGTGGAGGACGTGGCGCCCGTGGCGCCCTCGTCGGGTCCATCGGGGACGAACGCGGGGTGCTCGGCGGCCATCCGGGCCAGCTCCGCGGTTTCGGCCGCGGTGGCCTCGGGGTCCTGGTGCGGCGCACTGCCGACGCTGCCCAGGGACAGCCCGCTGGTCCAGTCCACCACCGAGGCCCCAAGAGCCCCCGGTATCTGCATCGCTTCGAACAGACACTCGTCAATTCCGGCCACGGTGAACCCCCTCCCCAGAGGTGTGCTGTGACCGTCAAGTTACGCAGCGTTCAAGTCGGCGGGTGGAGTTCTGGCATTTTCCACCGGAACATGCGGCTCTTGGGTAGAGTCCGCGCCGTCGATGCGGAGGGGAGTATTCAGGGGCCGATCAGAGGAGGGCGTCCCGGTGGTCCCCACCGGATTCGGCCACGATCTCCTTGAGCGTCTGCGGAGTGCGCACCGTGGCGAAGGCGGTGCCCTCGCTGTCCGCGGTGAACCCGAAGACGCCAGGCCTGGCCAGGCTGTTGTACGCGTAGTGATGGGCGAAGTAGTACGCCCCGGTGTCGAGAACCGCCGCGTAGTCGCCCTGTTCGAGCAGGGGGAGCTCCCTGTTTTCGGCCAGCAGATCGCCTGCGAAGCAGGCGGGCCCCGCCACGTCCTGGAAGGTCTCGGGGCCCGTCTTGGGGCGGCCCTTGGAGTCATATGCGGCAATGCGCAGGGGCCAGGAAGCGGGTGCGTACACCGTGCGGGTCGCCACCTGGACGCCGGCGTGGGTGACCGCGATCGGCCGGCCGCCTGACGTTTTCGTGTACTCGACCCTGGCCAGAATTGTGCCGTGCTTGGCGAGCAGCGAGCGGCCGAACTCGGTGACGAGTCCGTAGCGGCCGTCGAGGAGCCCGGGGACGGTGGCCTTGAGGAGGCGGGCGTAGTCGGCGTAGGTCGGGGTCTCCTCGTCGGAGGAGAAGTTGACCGGGAGGCCGCCGCCGATGTCGACGGTGTTGATCTGCTGCCGTCCCGCTGCCGCGTTGACCTCCTCGGCCAGCTCGTACGCCGCCCTGACACCCTCGGCCATCAGCGCGAGCGGGACGCCCTGGGAGCCCGAGTGGGTGTGCAGGCGGTTCAGCCAGGGGCGGTCCAGATACGCGCGGACGACCCATTGCCTGGCGCCCTCGTCGCGGAGCGCGATGCCGAACTTGGACGTCGCGGTGGCGGTCGAGAGCGCGCCGATGGATCCGCCGCCGATCTGCGGGTTCACCCGCAGCCCCAGGGGCGACGCGGTGGGGGCCGAGGCGACCAGGGCGTCGATACGGGCGAGCTCCTGCGGGTTGTCGGCGTTCACCGCGATCCCCAGGGCCAGGGCCTCGCGCAGTTCGGCCGGGGTCTTGGCGGGAGAGTCGAGGACCGTGTGTTCCGGGCGTACGCCTGCGGCGCGGGCCAGGGCCAGCTCGCCGGGGCTGGCGACCTCCGCGCCGATCCCCTCGTCCCGCAGCAGACGCAGGACGGCGACCAGCGGGGAGGCCTTGACGGCGAAGGCGTGCAGGACGGGGGTGCCCGGCGGGGTCACGTCCTCGAACGCGGTGCGCAGTGCGGCGGCTCCGCTGCGGATGCCGGTGATGTCCAGCAGGCCGATGATGGGGACCTCGGGACCCGCGAGTCCCGCTTCAACCGCTGCCCGTATTGCCTGCTCACGCCGTGTTGCGGCGCCCGTGTCCGAAGCCATGTGGTCCAGACAACCATCTGCTCGGACACAGTGGGGAGCCCAGACGTATTGACTAGTTCTATTCAGCTAGTCAGGATGTGAATAGTCCATGCAACATTCACGAGGAGGCAGACCCATGTCAGGACCCCGGCCGGTACGGTCACCGCGCGGTACGGAGCTGAGCGCCCTGGGATGGCAGCAGGAAGCCGCCCTCCGCATGCTGCAGAACAACCTCGACCCCGAGGTCGCCGAGCACCCCGACAAGCTCGTCGTCTACGGCGGCACCGGCAAGGCCGCCCGCGACTGGCGCTCCTTCGACGCGATGGTGCGCACGCTCAGGACGCTGAAGCAGGACGAGACGATGCTCGTCCAGTCCGGCCGCCCCGTCGGCGTGATGCAGACGCACGAGTGGGCGCCGCGCGTCCTCATCGCCAACTCCAACCTGGTCGGTGACTGGCAGAACTGGGAGGAGTTCCGGAGGCTCGAGGCCCTCGGACTCACCATGTACGGCCAGATGACGGCCGGTTCGTGGATCTACATCGGCACCCAGGGCATCCTCCAGGGCACCTACGAGACGTTCGGCGCGGTCGCGGCGAAGCTGCATTCAATGGGTAAAGGGGTCAACGGAACGCTCGCGGGGACCATCACGCTGACCGCCGGCCTCGGCGGCATGGGCGGCGCGCAGCCGCTCGCCGTGACGATGAACGACGGCGTCGCGATCTGTATCGACGTCGACCCGCGCGCCATCGAGCGCCGTATCGAGCACCGCTACCTGGACGTGAAGGCCGACAGCGTGGAGCACGCGCTGCAGCTCGCCGTCGAGGCCCGCGACGCCCGCCGCCCGCTCTCGATCGGCCTGCTGGGCAACGCGGCCGAGCTCCTTCCGCGGATGCTCGCCGAGGGCGCCCCGATCGACATCGTGACCGACCAGACCTCGGCCCACGACCCGCTCGCCTACCTGCCCATCGGTATCGACTTCGACGACATGGCGTCGTACGCCACCGAGAAGCCCGCCGACTTCACGCTGCGCGCCCGCGACTCCATGGCCAAGCACGTCGAGGCCATGGTCGGCTTCATGGACGCCGGCGCCGAGGTCTTCGACTACGGCAACTCGATCCGTGGCGAGGCCCGACTCGCCGGTTACGACCGGGCGTTCGACTTCCCCGGCTTCGTGCCCGCCTACATCCGTCCCCTCTTCTGCGAGGGCAAGGGCCCGTTCCGCTGGGCCGCCCTCTCCGGCGAGGCCTCGGACATCCACAAGACGGACCGGGAGCTCCTGAAGCTCTTCCCGGAGAACGAGTCGCTGCACCGCTGGATCAAGATGGCCGGCGAGCGCGTCCAGTTCCAGGGTCTGCCCGCGCGCATCTGCTGGCTCGGCCAGGGCGAGCGCGACAAGGCGGGTGCGCTCTTCAACGACATGGTGGCCGACGGCACACTCGCCGCGCCGCTGGTCATCGGGCGCGACCACCTGGACTGCGGTTCGGTGGCCTCCCCGTACCGCGAGACCGAGGCCATGCTCGACGGCTCCGACGCGATCGCCGACTGGCCGCTGCTCAACGCCATGGTCAACGTCGCTTCGGGTGCCTCCTGGGTCTCCATCCACCAGGGCGGCGGTGTCGGCATGGGCCGCTCCATCCACGCCGGCCAGGTGTCGGTGGCCGACGGTACGAAGCTCGCGGGCGAGAAGATCCAGCGTGTGCTGACGAACGACCCCGGCATGGGCGTCATCCGGCACGTCGACGCCGGGTACGACATCGCCGAGCGGGTCGCCGACGAGCGCGGCGTGCGCATTCCGATGCGCGAAGGTGACGAGGCGTGACGCCTGAGCAGCCTTCCTTCCAGGAGATGTGGCGGGAGCTCGCTCCAATCGGGCGGAACGCGGGGAGCGGCGGGTACCGGCGGTATGCCTGGACCGCCGCCGACGCCGACTGCCGGGAGTGGTTCAAGGCGCAGGCCCTCTCTCGCGGTCTGACGTACGAGACCGACCGCAACGGCAACCAGTGGGCCTGGCTCGGCGACCCCCTCGCAGGGGACGCCGTGGTCACCGGTTCGCACCTGGACTCCGTGCCCGACGGCGGCGCCTTCGACGGGCCGCTGGGTGTCGTGTCCTCCTTCGCCGCGCTCGATGAACTCCGCCGCAGGGGAGTGGAGTTCAGTCGACCGCTGGCCATCAGCAACTTCGGTGACGAGGAGGGCGCCCGCTTCGGGCTCGCCTGTGTGGGCTCACGGCTGGCCGCAGGGCAGCTGACCGTGGACAAGGCCCACCAGCTGCGGGACGGCGACGGCATCTCGCTCCCGCAGGCCATGGAGAAGGCCGGCTACGACCCCGGGACCATCGGGGCCGACCCGGAGCGCCTCGCCCGCATCGGGGCGTTCGTCGAGCTCCACGTCGAGCAGGGAAGGGCGCTCGACCTGAGCGGGGACGCCGTCGGCATCGCCTCCGCGATCTGGCCGCACGGGCGCTGGCGGTACGACTTCCACGGGGAGGCCAACCACGCCGGTACGACCCGGCTCGTGGACCGCCGCGACCCGATGCTGACGTACGCGGGCACCGTGCTCGCCGCCCGCCGCGAGGCCGAGCTCGCCGGGGCGGTCGCCACCTTCGGGAAGATCTCCGTCGAGCCCAACGGCGTCAACGCGATCCCCTCGCTGGTACGCGGCTGGCTCGACTCCCGCGCCGCCGACCAGGCCACCCTCGACACCGTCATCGCCGGGATCGAGCAGGCGGCCAAGGAGCGCGGCGAGCGCGACGGCGTCGATGTGCGCGTCACCCGGGAGTCCTTCACACCCGTGGTCGAGTTCGAGCACGCCCTGCGGGACGAGCTCGCCAAGATCCTCGGCAAGGACGGGGCGGACGTGCCCGTACTCGGTACGGGGGCGGGACACGACGCCGGAATCCTGTCCTCGTCCGTCCCGACCGCCATGCTGTTCGTACGCAACCCCACGGGCGTCTCGCACTCCCCGGCGGAGACCGCCGGCGAGGACGACTGCGTCGCCGGGGTGGGCGCACTCGCCGATGTACTGGAGGGACTGGCGTGCAGGTGACGTACTGGCTGGAACACGCCTGGCTCGGCACTCATGTCGAGCCGGGCGTCGCCCTGGACGTGTCCGACGACGGCCGGATCACCGCGCTCCGCAAGGAGACCGCCACCCCGCCCCCGGGCGCGACCGTCCTGCGCGGGCTGACCCTTCCCGGGCTCGCCAATACCCACAGCCATGCCTTCCACCGCGCCCTGCGCTCCACCGTCCAGGTCGGCTCGGGGACCTTCTGGACCTGGCGCGAGGTGATGTACGGGGTGGCCTCCCGCCTCACCCCGGACTCCTACTTCACTCTCGCGCGCGCCGTGTACGCGGAGATGGCGCTCGCCGGGATCACCGCCGTGGGCGAGTTCCACTATCTCCACCACGCGCCGGGCGGCACGCCCTACGACGACCCGAACGCCATGGGCGAGGCGCTGATCGCGGCGGCCGCCGAGGCGGGCATCCGGATCACCCTCCTCGACACCGCGTATCTCTCCTCCGCCATCGTGAATGAGCACAGCGGACAGGCCCCGAACCGCCACCAGAAGCGGTTCTCCGACGGGACCGCGGAGGCCTGGGCCGCACGCTGTTCAGTTCTCAAGGACCGTGATCACGCACGGATCGGTGCCGCCATTCACTCCGTACGGGCCGTGCCCGCGGACCAGTTGGGCGTCGTCGCACAGTGGGCCGGGGAGCGGCGGGCCCCGCTCCATGTGCACCTTTCCGAACAGACCGCCGAGAACGAGGCCTGCCTCGCCGCCCACGGCCGCACCCCCACCCGGCTCCTCGCCGACCACGGGGTGCTCGGCCCGCGCACGACCGGCGTCCACAACACGCACCTCACCGCCGAGGACATCTCGCTCCTCGGGACCACGTCCACCGGCACCTGCATGTGCCCCACCACCGAGCGCGACCTGGCCGACGGGATCGGTCCCGCACTCCAACTCCAGCGCGCGGGAAGCCCGTTGTCGCTCGGCAGCGACAGCCACGCGGTGATCGACATCCTCGAAGAGGCGCGCGCGATGGAGCTCAACGAGCGCCTGCGCTCGCGCACCCGCGGCCACTGGACAGCGGCGGCCCTCCTGCGGGCCGCGACCGCCGACGGCCATGCGGCCCTCGGCTGGGACGACGCGGGCACCATCGAGCCCGGGGCGCTCGCCGACTTCACGACGATTGCGCTGGACTCCGTCAGAACAGCGGGACCCGTACCCCGACTCGGTGCGGAGACCGCCGTATTCGCCGCCTCCGCGGCGGACGTGCGCCATACGGTCGTGGGCGGCCGTCACGTCGTACGCGACGGAGTGCACGCCCTGGTCCCGGACGTCCCCCGCGCCCTGGCCGAGTCCATCGCCGCCCTGCACGCCTGAGACGGCCGAAGGAGATCAACCCCGTCATGACGACCGCGACCGCCATCACCAACATCGCCAGCCTGGTCACCAACGACCCCTCCCTCGGGGACGGTTCGTCCCCGTCGAACATCGGTCTGATCCAGGACGCGGCCGTCGTCATCGACGGCGACCGCATCGTCTGGGTCGGTGAATCAAGCAAAGCACCCGCCACTGACAACGCCTTCGACGCAGGCGGCAGAGCAGTGATCCCGGGCTTCGTCGACTCCCACTCCCACCTGGTCTTCGCAGGCGACCGCACCGCCGAGTTCAACGCCCGGATGTCCGGCCAGAGCTACTCGGCCGGCGGCATCCGCACCACCGTCGCCGCCACCCGCGCCGCCACCGACGAGCAGCTCAGCGCCAACGTCGCGAAGTATCTCCACGAAGCCCTCCGGCAGGGCACCACCACCCTGGAGACCAAGTCCGGCTACGGCCTCACGGTCGAGGACGAGGCCCGCGCCCTGCGCATCGCCGCCACCCACACCGACGAAGTCACCTACCTCGGCGCCCACATCGTCTCGCCCGACTTTGCCGACGATCCGGCGGCGTACGTCGCCCTCGTCACCGGCGAGATGCTCGACGCCTGCGCCCCCCACGCCCGCTGGATCGACGTCTTCTGCGAGAAGGGCGCCTTCGACGGCGACCAGGCCCGCGCCATCCTCACCGCGGGCAGGGCCAAGGGCCTCCTCCCGCGCATCCACGCCAACCAGCTCTCCTACGGCCCCGGGGTCCAGCTGGCGGTCGAGCTCGACGCCGCGTCCGCCGACCACTGCACCCACCTCACGGACGCCGATGTGGAAGCCCTCGCCCAGGGAGACACCGTCGCCACGCTCCTCCCCGGCGCCGAGTTCTCCACCCGCGCGGAGTGGCCCGACGCCCGCCGCCTCATCGACGCCGGAGCGACGGTCGCGCTCTCCACGGACTGCAACCCGGGTTCGTCCTTCACCTCGTCCATGCCCTTCTGCATCGCCCTCGCGGTACGGGACATGGGGATGACCCCCGACGAGGCGATCTGGTCCGCCACCGCAGGCGGCGCCGCGGCCCTGCGCCGCAGCGACATCGGTGTCGTACGCGAAGGGGCCAGGGCCGACCTCACGCTCCTCGACGCGCCCTCGCACGTCCACCTCGCCTACCGCCCGGGCGTCCCCCTGGTCTCCCAGGTCTGGCGGTCGGGCCGCCCCCAGTTGTAGTGGCGCGGGACCCCGGCCCCGACTACCGCCGCGCCAGATAAGCGTCCAGCGCCTTGTGCAGCACCCGCCCCAGCGGGAACTCCCACTCGCCGAGCCGCTCCTCCACC
>NZ_JAFLRJ010000249.1 GCF_017315755.1 Streptomyces beijiangensis | reverse complement strand
CCCGGCGCAACTTGCAAACTCTCCCGTGACAGGCTGCAATTCCGATGAAATCCTGCTGAAGCAGGGGCACGGGGGACTGCGGGGAGCGGGGGAACACGGGGCACATGGGGGACTTCGGATGGGGTGCGGGCGCGACGGATGCCGGTCCGCGCGCAAGGGACCGGGACGCCCCGGGCCGGCTGAGGATCGACCTGCTCGGCCCGGTCACAGCTCGCAGGGCCGGGGCACCGCTCGATCTCGGCCCGGTGCGCCGCCAGGCGGTCCTGGCCGCGCTGGTCCTGCGTACCGGGACGCTCGTCACCCACCCCCAACTGCTCGACGGCATATGGGGTTCCGAGCCCCCGGGGACGGGCCGCCGCGTCCTGCCGAGCTACGTCTATCCGCTGCGCAAGGCCCTCGACGAACCGGGCACCGCCCCCGCGGGCTCGCTGATCCGAGGCGAGCGCGGCGGCTACCGCTTCGTACCGGGCGAGGCCCGGACCGACCTCGGTGAGCTGGCCGAACTGACCGCCGGTGCCCAGCGGTCGAAGGCCGCGGGCGATCTCGCCGGTGCGCTCGACCACGCCGGCCGGGCGCTGCTGCTGTTCCGTGGCGAGCCGCTGCCCGGCCTGCCGGGACCGTTCGCCGACGCCGAGCGGCAACGGCTCGCCGAGCAGCGGCGCACGCTTCATCACCAGCGTGCGGAGTGCCTCGTACTGCTCGGCAGGTACGCGGACGCCCTGGACGGTCTGATGGCCGCGCCCCTGGCCCCCCAGGCGTACGACGAACCCCGTACCGCTCTGCGGATGCGCGCCCTGTACGGCAGCGACCGCCAGGCCGAGGCGCTCACCGCCTACCAGGAGACACGGGACCTGCTGATCGGCGAGCTGGGGGTGGAGCCCGGCGACGAACTGCGCCGGGTGCACAGGGCCGTGCTGCGCCGGGACGACCTGGTGCTGCTCGGACGGGCGCGTACCACCGCATCCGTGTCACCGTCCGTAGCGGTGGCCGAGCGCCCGGGTCCTCGCCTTCCCAGGAACGAACTCCCCGGTGACATCGCGTGCCTCGTCGGACGTGAAGCCGAACTCGCCCTGCTCACCGCCCCGGTGCCCACCGGAGCCGTCTCCGTGGCGGCCGTGTCAGGCACGGCCGGCGTCGGGAAGACCGCCCTGGTGGTACGCGCGGCCTGGACGCTCCGCGGGCGTTACCCGGACGGCTGCCTCTACGTGGACCTGCACGCGCACGGCGCCGCGCACGAGAGCCTGGATCCGCGACGGGCACTGCACCGGCTGCTGCGGGCGATCGGGTGCGCCAACGGCGACCTGCCCGACGACCTGGACGAACTGGTCACGGCCTGGCGCGCGGCCACCAGCGCACTGAGTCTGCTCCTCGTCGTGGACGACGCCCGCAGCGTGGAACAGGTGCGCCCGCTGCTGCCCGCAGGACCGGGCAGCAGGGTGCTCGTGGCCGGCCGTCAGCGCCTGTCGGGACTCGACGCAGACCTGCGGCTCACCGTGGCGCCCCTCGGCGCGGGCGAAGCGGTCACCCTGCTCACCCACCTGCTGGGAGAGGCGCGCGCCGGGCGGGAGCCCGGGGCCGCGCAGGAACTCGCTCTGCGCTGCGGCGGCCTGCCACTCGCGCTGCGGATCACCGGCGCCCGGCTCCAGAACCGCCCGGCCTGGAGCCTGGCGCACCTGGCGGCCAGGATGGCGGACGACGAGCGCGGCCTCGGCGAGCTGAAGGCCGAGGACCGCAGTGTGGAAGCGGCCTTCCGGCTGTCCTACGACCAGCTTGCGCCCGAACTGCGGCGCACGTTCCGGGCGTTGGGCCAGGCACCGACACCCGCCTTCGACGCACTCACCCCCGCCGTCATGCTGGGCCGCTCCCACCACGACGCCGAGGACCTCCTCGAGTCCCTGGTCGACGCGAGTCTGCTGGAGCAGCCGCAGCCGGGCCGCTACCGACTGCACGATCTCGTACGGGTCCACGCCGGCCGTCTGGCCGCCGAGGTGCCGCAACAGGCGGCCTCCGACCGAGGATCCGCGCTGCACCTCTACACGGCCGCCGGACGGATCGCCAGCGACTGGGGCCCCGAGGGCTTCCCGACAGGACCGGACGTCACCGGCTCACCCTTCTCCGGCTGGCTGGACGCCGCCACCTGGCTGGACGCCGCGGGCGGCGAGCTGGTCGACGTGGTCGCCTGCGCGGTCGCCGCCGGGGAGAGCGACCACGCCTGCTGGATCGCCGAGAGCCTGGTCGACCACTTGGTACGCCAGGGCCGCTACCACGAGAGCCGGGCGGCCCTGGAGCTCGCCCTGTCCCTCGCGGAAACCGCCGCCGACCGGCGGATGCCCTCGTCCCTGCGGAACTGCATGGGCATCGTCGACCTCTATCAGGGGCGCCCGAGGCAGGCGCACACCTGGTTCACCGACGCCCTGCGCATCGCCCGCCACGACCTGCGCGAACAGGCCCGCGCCCGGGCCGGGTTGGGCGGCGCGGAACGGGCCCTGGGCCGTACCGACGAGGCGGTCGTCCACCTGCGCGAAGTGCGGGAGCTCGCTGGCCGGCTCGACGACGACTGGCTGGCCGGGATGTCGACCTGCAACCTCGGCGCCATCCTTCACCACGAAGGACGCCACGAGGAGGCGCTGGAGCACTACGACACCGCCCTCGCCCTCGCCGAGAAGATCGGCAGGCCCAGGATGATCAGCAAGACGCTGTGCTTCATCGCCGAGGCCCATCTCGCGCTCGGTCATTACGCCACGGCCGCAAGCCGGTCGCGGCGGGCGGCCGATCTGGCCCACGAGGTCGGGGACCTGCCGCTTCGGGCGGCGAGCCTGTCGATGCTCGGCGCCGCGGAACACGGCCGGGGCGACCCGGACCTGGCCGTCGCCCTGCACCTTGAGGCGCTGGCCACCCTCACCGAACACACCAGCACCCCGCTGGAGATGGAGATCCGCAGCCGGCTGGGCACCACCTACGCGACGACGGGCCGCCGTGCCGAGGCGCGGCGGCAATTCCTGGCCGCACTCCGACTGACCGGGGCCGAGGACCATCCACGGGAGCGCGGGACGGCACTCGCGGGCCTCAGGGACTGCTGAGCCGATGGCTGAGCCGATCGCGCCGGCTCAGCGGCGGCTCTCCGCCTCCGGGGACCGCTCCGCCACGGCGGTGCCCGTCCCCGTGGGCGCCCAGAGGGTTGCCGCGGAGAGCAGGGCCACGGCTGCCGATCCCACGAGGACGGGTACGCTCCCGAGCCGCCCGGCCAGCGCGCCGCCCGCCAGCGCACCCACCGGCACCGTCGTGAGGAGCACCGCCTGTACGAAACCGGCGACGCGCCCCTGCATGCCGTCCGGAGTGACCAGTTGCTGCGTGGTGGTCATGGAGATCAGCCACACGGTGCCGGACAGCCCGTAGCAGACCTGGTACACGAGCAGCACAGGGAAGGCGAGACCCAGTGAGGCGGCCGGGATCAGGAACACCGCCGCACCCGCCGCGAGCCCGCAGAGCTGCGTGGCCCGCCACAGCCCCCTGGTCCTGGCGAACCGTCCGGCGAGCAGCGCACCCACCAGGGTGGCCGCGCTGTAGGCGGCGTACGTGGTCCCCAACTGCCAGGCGGGGAGCGCCAGATCACGGGTCGCGTAGAACACGTAGAGTGCCGCCGCGGCGCCGCTGCCGAGGTTGAGTCCCGCGCCCGCAAGGACCATGCGGCGCAGCTGGGGCTCCGCGCGGGCCATCATGAGTCCGGTACGCAGCAGGCCTGCCGGTGACTTCGCGGACGCCGGCTCCCGGGAGCCCGCCAGGGCGTTCAGAGTGGTGGGCAGGGCGAGCAGGAACAGGGTCTCGACGGCATAGGCGGCCGTGCCCGCGACGAGCGCGGCATCAGCCCCGAGGAGCCCGACCAGGACACCGCCGAGGGCAGGACCGCCGATCTGCCCGCTCGTACGGGCCGCGGTCAGAGCGGAGTTGGCGGCGAGCAGCCGTTCCGGTCCGACGACGCGGGGGAGTGCCGCCTGGAGCGCGATCGAGAGTGTGAAGGTCAGGGTGCCGGAGACCGCGGCGACCACGTACAGGTGCGCCAGGGTGATGTGCCCCGTGGCCCCGGCGAACGGCACCGAGCCGACCGCCAGTACCTGCAGGCAAGTCACCCACACGAGCAGACGGCGCAGCCGGACCCGGTCGACGAGCGCTCCGGCCAGCGGGCTCAGCACGGCCCCGGGCAGATAGGTCAGTGCCAGCAGCGCGGCCGCCGCGAACGGCCCCGCGCCGAGACCGGTCACGGCCAGCAGCGTCAGCGCGAGCGCGGTGATCTGCCGCCCGACGGAGCTGGCGATCTGCTCGCCGCAGAGCAGAACGAAGGGCCGGTACCGATGGAGGGAGATCGGCCCTTCGGCCGGTGTCGCACCCAACCGTCAGATCGCCGTACAGGGTACGGGCCAGCGGCGCAGCCGCGGCGGCAGCGCCACCGCCCACCCGTCGGCGACCAGGGCGAGCCGCTCGGCCGCGAGCAGGCCGACGGCCTCCCGCTGCACGGCGCTCAGCCCACTGAGCGGCGTGGCCTCCTGCACGGTCGCGAAGGCGGCGAGCAGATCCGGGTGGTCGAGGGTGAACCGCGCCGAGGAGGGCCGTTCCCTGCGGTCCATGACGGTGATGAAATCCGGACCGCGCCGGTGGTAGAGCATCCCGGCGGGGTAAGCGGCGTACGAGGTGCGCCATGCGCCCAACTCGCCCGGTTCTCCGGACTGTTCGGCGGGCGGCGGGAGGTGGTGCAGCATTCGTGAGGCGTACGCGTCACCGCCCTGCGTCCTTTCGCACGCCATCTCCCAGTGCGTACGCAGCCCATGGCTCTGGCACTCGCGCAGGAACTGGACCGCCACCGCCGTTTCGCGCCCCGCGCCGTCCAGACACAGTGGTTCGTCCACCTGGACCTGCCGCCCGGAGACCCGGTGGGCGACGGTCGTGGGCAGCGCGGTCATCCGGCCACCGCCTGAAGGTCCGCAGCGTCGTCCGCCGCCAGGTCGCGGTCCAGCCGGACCGGCACCTCCCGTGTGGGCAGGGACACATAGGTCCGCCCGTCCCGGAACAACAGCCCCGCCGCCAGGGCGTCCTGGAGCCATTCGCCCACTTCCCCCGCCGACACTTCGAGCCCGTCGCCCGTCAGCTTGCGGTGCAGTGCGGGCTCGGTCCGCCCGTCCTCCAGCAGGCGCAGCGCGACCGCCTGCCAGCCGGTCATCCGGTGGGTGCGAAGGGGCCAGCCCTGACGCCGGTCGTGTACGAGCAGTACGTCCACGCCCTCCTGCTGCCCGGCTTCCTCCATCACCAGAGTCGAACCGCCATGGCCGGCGCGCCATACCGCGACGGCCCGCTTGAGCTGCGACTCGACCTCGCCGCCGATGCCCGCGTCCTCCGTGTCGAACAGATAGACAAGGTCGGACAGTTCGGCCTCGGGCAGTTCATAGACGTGCTGGTACATCTCGGCCGGACGCCGTTTGCCGAAGCCGAATCCGGGGTCGGTGAAGTTCGGGCTGAACCGCTCCAGCTGGATGCGGTGCGCACCGCCCGGCGGCTGCAGATGGACGAGCGCGGGCAGTTGGTCGACCACGGGCGCGTAGTCCTCGGCGAGCTCGCCCGGGAAGCCGTACAAATAATTCCAGGTGCAGGTCAGCGAGTGGTTCTCGAACTCGCGGAGCGTGCGCACATTGCGGGCACCGCTGACACCCTTGTCCATCAGGTCGAGTACCCGGTTGCTGAGACTCTCGATGCCGGGCTGGATGAGCACCGCCCCGGCCCGGCCCAGCTGGGCGATCTGGTCGCGGTTGAGGTTGGACTTGACCTCGTAGTGCATCCGCAGGTCCCAGCCGCTCTCTTCGGCGAGCGGCAGGAAGTCCTTGAAGTACGCCATGTCGATGATGTTGTCGACGGTGACGATGTCGAGGATCTGGTGCCGCCGTACGAGGTGGTCGATCTCGCTCCACAGCTGGGCACCGGTCTTGGCGCGGAAGGCCATGGAGGAGCCGTTGAGGCCGCAGAAGGTGCAGTGGTGCTTCTCGCCCCACCAGCAGCCGCGCGCTCCCTCGACGACGAGCTTCGGGTACACGTACTCGAGGACCGGGGACGCGTCCAGGGCGGTCCGCCACTGGTCGTAGTCGGGCGCGGGGATGTCCGTGGGCGCCACGGTGCGCCGGGACTCGGTGTTCGCGCGCGACACCCCGTCGTCCCACCAGCACAGGCCGGGTACGTCGGCGGGCGGTGTGCCCGCGTCCAGGTGGCGCAGCAGGGCGGGGAAGGCGTACTCGCCCTCGCCGCGCACCACATGGTCGACGAAGGGATGGTTGCGGTGCAGGGCGTGCCCCATCGGGCCGTCGCAGTTGCTGCCGCCGAAGACGACGGTCAGTCCAGGGCGGCGGCGCTTGAGCTCGGCGGCCAGTGCGAGTGACGGCACGTTCTGCATGAATGTGCTGGTGAACCCGACGATGTCGGGATCCTGGGCCAGTACTTCCGTCGCGCACTCGGCGATGAATTCGGTGGCGTGCGGCCGCATGGCGGATGCGGTGCCGATGTCGAGGCCGCGACGTGTCGCGTAATCCGTGAGGCGTGCGACGCCCCAGTTCTCGTCCTGGTAAAGGGCGCCCGAGAAGACCCAGTCGCCGAGGCCGTCGAAGATCGAGTCGCTGCCGATCGCCTCGTAGTCACCGGGCCGGAGCCGCCCGCCGGATCTCTCCAGGAGGAATTCGGCCCAGCGCAGCGAGCCGTGGAACTCGCGCACCTCGTCGTCCGGGCGGACCTGTCGCAGCAACTGGTGCAACAGGCCCACCTGGAGAGACGGCAGATCGATCGGGTGCCAGGGCATGGTCACCAGCTGAACACGCATACGGTCCTCTCCGTCTCCATGGACATCTGCCCGCGACTTCCGCCGTGTCAGCGGCTCGGCGGGCGCTTCTCCATGACGGCAGGTTTGCGGTTGGTGCGCTCTTCCTCGCGGATCACTACTTTTTTGATCTCCACGGTCTCTCCCTTGCTCGACAACCTCGAACACCCGTACTTCGAGAGGTAGTTCACCCTAGGTGCATCGCATACGCCCCACAAGGGCACTGCTGTCCCTCCGGCGATGCGGGCCGGTGGCTACTGGGCAGAGCGGTCCAGAAGGTCGAAGAAGGTGTCGCCGCGGACGATCTCGAAGGGGTCCCCGACGAGCTGGCCGAGCGCGGCGATATCGCCCGGTGTCCAGTTCCAGGCGTTGACCGCCCCGGCGATGAACAGCGGCCCGGCGCCGTCCCAGCCCTCGATGTGCTTCAGCAGCGCCGCGTGGTACTCGGCGGCATCGCCCTGCGGCGAGAAGTTGCCGATCACCGGCACCCCCGCCGGGCGGATCTCCAGATCGCCCGTCTCCCAGGACTGGACGATGCCGCGCAGCGGGGTGTTGCGCCGGTAGGAACGGACGACACGGTCGTCGAGGGGCACCCACCCGTCGCCGTCCGCCGTGCGCTGGTTGTAGGCGTACACCAGGTCCATTCCGGTACGGCGCAGGAACCGGCCCGAGAGTTCCGTGTACGCGTCCAGGGCCTCCGCGGGCCAGGAGCCGGGGTAGGTGTATCCGGCGCCGGAGGGGCCCGCGATCAGCAGGTCGTTCCCGGTCGCGGTCTGCTGGTAGTACGCGAGCAGGGCCGGGCCGATGTCGGCGAGGAGCGGACTGACCGTCCAGTTGACGGGAACGCGGCCCCGAGCCGGGTTGTCCCACAGATCGCGCATGCGCCGCTGGCAGTACTGCACATTGTCGCCCTCGCCGACGGTGAGCGTGAGGTACACCCGGTTGCGGAGCGCGACTTTGGGCCGTGGGCGGACCTTGGCGGAGATCTTCGCCGGGACTCCCGCGTGCACGGTGCCGTTCATGTAGAAGTCCGCTGCCACCACCTCGATGCCGTGCTGCGAGGCGCGGTCGACGCCGCCCCACTCACCGGCCACATCGTTGGAGAACCAGCCACAGTACGGAGTGGTGGGCGCGAGGCGCCCGAAGACCTCGTCGAGGAGTTCGCCGGTCGCGCCCGCCGGCGGCAGCCAGAGGACCATCGCCCGTGCGGCGACCGCGTAGTCGCGGAAGTACGGGAACGGCTCCACGCGGGTGGGCGCGGTGGTCGTGGCCGTGATCAAGTACTGGTTCCACAGGTCGACTTCGACGAGCAGCTGCCGGGTCCCTGCCGGAGCCGCGAAGCGGTAGACGAAGTAGCCGCCGCCGTCCGCGAAGCGGTTGGCCTGGCCGCCGACGGAGGAGTTGAGACCGTCGAAGAGGTACGGGGCCTCGGCGTCCGTGCCGGGTGTGAAGGAGGCGATCACCTCACCGTCCGCCTTCACCGTGACCTGGCCGACCGAGGCGCCCCAGCCGTCGTCCCCGTACGCATCCTGGAAGCGCAGGAAGGCGCCGTCCGTGCCGGTGAGTTCGGGGCTGAGGTCGAGCGCGCGGACCGCGCGGTTGGAGGAGTCGCGGACGCGGACGGCCTCCCGGGCGATCTCCCGCCACTTCACCCCGGAGACCGTCACGGTCCTGGTGGGGGCGAGCCCGGCCAGCAGGGCGTGCGAGCAGCGCGGGAAGAGGTTGTCGAGCTGCCAGCGGTAGACGGCCGCCGGGTCGTCATCGAATCGGCCGCGCAGGTCGGCGACGACCTTGAGATCGTGTACGCGGGCCTGCTCGGCGGTGGCGGCAACCGCGTTCTCCAGGCCGGCCAGCGTGGTGGCGACGTTCACCGTGTCGGGAACGGCGGGGTCGTGCAGTACGGCGCCGCGGATCTCCCCGCGATAGCGGTCCACCAGGTCCAGGGCGTTGTCGTGCCGGGTGACGGCGGCACCGGTCCCCTCGAGCCAGCGGGCGTCCGCGGTCCCGCTGTCGAAGGAGAAGTAGAGGCGCGGCTGCTTGCGGTTGACGACGCCCTGGAGGGTGGTCAGCAGCAGTTGGTCGTCCCCGGTCAGGGCGGACACGTCGGCCGTGTCCAGCCGGGTGGGGCGGCCGAAGGACGGCAGCAGCGCAGCCGGGGAGGCCGGCGCCGACGCCGCGGCGGAGCCGGGCAGCGAGAAGCCGAGCCCGGCTGCCGTGAGCGCTGTGCCGTGGGTGAGCAGAAAGGTTCGCCGGGACACCATCAGTGATCACTACTCCTTGATCAAGAAGGCCTGACATCGTTGTCAATGGAGAGTGAAGTTAGCGAGGGGGCAGGGGTGTTGTCCATGGGGCGAACAGACATCGCCAACGGCCCGCACCGGCGGAGTGCATCCGGTGCGGGCCGCGTACACGTCACTTCCGGTACGGCAGCAGGGTTTTGTCCGTACGCTCCCAGGCCGCGCGCAGAGCGCTCACCCGCTCCGGCTCGGCGCGCGCCTTGTCGGCGAGTTCCCGCTGGTCCTCCGCCAGATTGAACAGCTGGTCCTGGCCGCTCTTGCCCTGGTAGTACTTCCAGTCGCCGCGCCGCAGCGCCCGCTCTCCGCGTACCCGCCAGAACAGGTCGCGCTCGCTCAACTCCTCGCCCCTCAGCAGATATCCGGCCAGGCTGGTGCCGTCCAGCGGATACGCCGGGTGCGGCCTGGCCCCGCCGATCTCCAGGAGCGTCGCCGTCCAGTCCGGGCTGAAGTTCGGCTCGTCGCTGACCTGGCCGCCGTCGAGGCGTGCGGGCCACCGTACGATCGCGGGAACGCGGATCCCGCCCTCCTGGAGCGAGGCCTTCTCGCCGGACAGCGGCCACTGGTAGGACCACCGCTCACCGCCGTTGTCGGAGGCGAAGAAGACGAGGGTGTCCCGCTCCTGTCCCGACTCCTTCAGGGTGCGCAGTACCTCGCCGACCGACCGGTCGAGGTCCTCGACCATCTCCGTGTACTTCGCGACCGATCCGCCGTCCTGGTGCCACAGCGCGCTCTTGTCCCCGGCCTTGATCCGCCGCACGATCTCGTCGCTCACCTCGGTGTCCCCGTCCGCGATCCAAGGCCAGTGCGGGGTGGTGAAGTTGAGGTTCAGCAGCCACGGCTTCTCGTGCTCGCGGTCTATGTAGTCACGCGCGCGCTCGGTGAGGATCCGTGTGTAGTAGCGCAGGTCCTTGTGCTCGGCATCCCCCTCGTAGAGGTCGTACTCGCCGCCGAGGCCCAGCTTCGAGTAGTACTCCAGGGCGCCGCCGAAGTTCCCGAAGAACTCGTCCCAGCCCGACTTGGTGGGGGAGTAGTCCGGCAGATAGCCGCAGTGCCACTTGCCGATCAGCGCGGTCGCGTACCCGGCGCCGCGCAGCTGCGACGCGAGTGTCGGATGCGTCGGGTCGAGTCCCACCGTCCGGTCGGCGATGGGCTCGGCGAGTCCGCCCTCCGTACGCCCGGGATAGCGCCCCGTGTACAGGCTGAAGCGCGTGGGCGAGCAAGTGGCAGAACCCGAGTAGGAGTTGGTGAATCTGACGCCCTGTCGTGCGAGGCGGTCCAGGTTCGGGGTCTTGATGTGCGGCGATCCGTAGGAGGACAGGTCGGCCCAGCCGAGGTCGTCCCCGAGGATGAACAGGATGTTGGGACGTCGTGACTTCCGGCCGTGCGCGGACCGGAACTGCCGCTCCTGCGGTACGGGTGCACCGGGTGTGCTCGCGGCGGCGTCGGCGGCGGGCAGGCCGACCGCGGCTGCCGCCGCACCGGCTCCGACGGCACCGCCGAAGGCGCGCCGGGACATACGGGACGTGTGATCGTCGTGCTGAGGCATGCGTGCGCTCCTGAGCATGGGTACGTGCGCGAGGGCGTCACGTACCCATGCGGAAAGAAGGCCGGGAACGGCCGGGTGGGAGAGGGGAGTTACCGGGGATCAGGAGGAGCAGCGACAGATGGCGCTCGCGACACGGACCAGGTCGACGTGGCGGCGCTCCACAAGGGTGACCGTCAGGTCACGGAGGGGCTGCATGATCCGAGAGACTCGCGCGGTCTCCGTGGGCCTGTCAACACCCGTCCGGCACGCAAGACGTCAGTGCGTGGCCGAGAACGCGTCGACGCCGGTGAGGGAGGCCGACAACTCCCAGAGCCGTGCGGCCTGTTCGGGATCGGTCGCGTGCGGGCGCACGCCGTCGCCCGAGCCGTCGGCGGGTGCCGGTCCGGCGATGTCGCAGTCCTCGCAGTACACGCCGCCCAGGCCTGCCAGTTGGGGCGACGTCGCTGCCCAGACCTGGGTCGCCGCGCCCTGCGCGGGAGTCTTGAAGGTGGGGTCGGTCGGGCTGCCGCTCTCGTCGATCCAGCCGGCGGCGACCATCTCCTCCTTCGCCAGGTGACGCTGGAGCGGGGTGAGGATGCTGCCGGGATGCAGGGAGAACGCCCGTACGCCGTGGTCGCGGCCGAGCGCGTCGAGCTGTACGGCGAACAGGGCGTTCGCCGTCTTCGCCTGGCCGTACGCCTGCCACCTGTCGTAGCCGTGCTCGAAGTGCACGTCGTCCCAGCGGATGCCCGAGTTACCGTGGCCGCCCGACGACACGGCGACCACGCGCGCGCCACCGCGTGCGAGTGCCGGCCAGAGCTGGTTGACCAGTGCGTAGTGGCCGAGATGGTTGACGGCGAACTGCGCCTCCCAGCCCGGTCCGACCCGGGTCTCGGGGCATGCCATGACCCCGGCGCTGTTGATCATGATGTCGATGTCCCGGCCCGAGGCGAGGAAGCGCCCGGCGAATCCGCTGACGCTGTCGAGGTCGGCCAGGTCGAGCTCGTCGGTCTCGACGCCGTCGATTCCCCCGACGGCCTCCTGCGCGGCCGCCCGTCGCCGGGCGAGGACGATCACACGCGCTCCTGCCCGGGCCAGGGCCCGGGTTGTCTCCAGACCCAGGCCGGAACTGCCGCCGGTCACGACGGCGGTCCTTCCCGACAGGTCGATCCCCGCCAGGACGTCGTCCGCGGTGCTCCGGGCGCCGAAGCCCGATCCGATCTTGTGCTGAGGTGTCGTCATGGACGAGAAGCTAGATGCTCGACCGCGGTCCAAGTCAACGGCGTAGGCTCGGCCGCGCACCCAATACCAGTATCAACTGGCCCATATAGGATGCGTGCTTCGTCTCTTTGTCCTCTGCAAGTGCCAGGAGAGTCCTTGTGTCAGTAGCCCTCGCTCCGTCCGAAACCGCCGCCCTGTCCGCCGAGGGCCAGGACCTGGTGGTACGGGACGCCCGTGAGTTCGGAGCCTATGCGCGGACCGGCGGCTGGGCTTTCGCCCTGAAGGTGGCCCGCAGCGTACGGCCCGGTGGACAGCCCGCCGGTGATTCGCCGAAGGTCTCCGCGAAGGAGTTCGGCGAGCTCGCCGGATGCTCGGCCGAGCGGGTCCTGCGCTACTGCAAGGCCTGGGACCTGGCCGCCGACGACGGCCTGGTGCCCCAGTTCGAGGTGCTGGTCCCGGGGGAGGACATCGAGCTGCCGGACTCCGATGTGTGGCACGCGTACTACTCCTCACGCTCCGGAGCCACCTCCGTGCGCGGCACCGCGATCACCGCGGCGGCCGAGGCCGAGGGGATCAGGCCGACCAAGGCCCTGGAGGTCGCCGAGAACCCCACCGCGCTGCGGGCCGCGATCCTCGCCGATCCCTCCACCGCCCAGGCCGCCAGGGCCGCGCTCCTGGACCGGATCAAGGAGGACCCGGCGCTGCAGACCGAGCTGGCCCGCGACATCGCGCGTACGGACGGGCTGAAGAAGGCGGTGGCCAGCGAGAGCAGGGCGGCCGACCGGATCGGTTACGTACGCCAGATCGTCGACAACGGGCAGATCAGGACCGCGGCCGGGCAGACGGTCGACGCCCCGGCCGAGCTGCGTGCCGAGGCCGAGCGGCACCTCTCCCTCATCGACGAGCTGGAAGAGGGCGAAGAGGCCGGTGAGTGGGCCAGCGAGGCGTACGACACCGTCAAGGACCTGGTCGCCCAGGCCGTGGAGGCCGACCCCGAACTGCGCGTCCAGGAACGCCGTACGAAGTTCTACAGCAGCCTGCAGAAGGCGACCCGGGTGTTCGAGGAGCTGACCCTGGACGACGCCGACGACATCTACGAGGACGACATGGTCCAGCGCCTCGAAGACCTCCAGAAGGCGCTGGACACCTGCATCGCCGCCCTGCGCAAGGCGGCCGCCGCGCACTGAGCAGGATCCGCCGGGCGTTGTTACGGAGCTGCCGCGACCGGGGAGGCGATGGCGAAGTCCGCCGGGTTCACGCCGCCCTCCTTGGTGTCGTCGTTGGCGAAGACGAACGACTCGATGGGAATGTTGCGCTCGGTGCTGAGGGCCGCCGACAGCTCCTGCAGCACGACGGTCTCCAGTACGACGCGGGCACCCGGCGCCGCGTCCGGCAGCCGGACCACGCCGAGGCTGTCGGACGGTGCGACCTGCCGGGCGGTGACGAGCAGGGTGCAGTGGCCCGCGCCGGACAGCGAGCGGGCCAGCTCGATCTCCCGGCCGTCGCCGAAGACGATATGCAGGGTGTTGCCCGCCGACTCCATCTCACCGTGCAGATAGTTGCGGGTGACGGAGGCGGCGGCCGGCATCCGTACGACCTCGCGCAGCAGCAGCGCACCCTCCTCGGCGGAGGCCCGCGAGGCCCCTGCGGCGACCACGTCCGCGGCGACACACCGCGCGGCGCGTGCCTGGAGTCCGCCGATCACGTCCGCCGCCTGTTCGCGTACCGCCGTCATCCGCGCGCCGATGCCGTGCCAGGGGTCGTCGGAGGCATCGCGGCCCGCGATGGCGCCCGCGATCAGGTCGAGGGCGGCGATCGTGCCGGTGAACCCGATGGTCGAGGCGTACGAGTCGGGCTCGTTCCCGAGGTCGACGGTCATGTCCGCGAGCCTGCCGAGCGGGGACTCCAGCACATTGAGCACGGCGACGTTCGGTACGTCTCCCGCCTCCTTGAACGCGGCGATGGTCTCCGAGCTGCGGCCGCCCTGCGATATCCCGATCAGCAGGTCGGTCTCGAAGCCGTGCGTGCCTTCCTCGATCTCGCTGGACAGCACGCGCCGGCCGTCGATGCCATGGGTGCGCAGTACGTCGACAGGGACGGCCAGTGCGGCGTACGAGGCGCCGATCCCTGCGAAGAGGGGGCGCTTCGCCTCGCGCAGCCGGTCGAGGCCGGCACCGGTGAGCTGCTGCTGTACGTGGGTGATGACGCGTTCGAGCGCCTGCGGCTGG
The DNA here is from genome assembly GCF_017315755.1 of Streptomyces beijiangensis. Lineage (GTDB taxonomy): Bacteria > Actinomycetota > Actinomycetes > Streptomycetales > Streptomycetaceae > Streptomyces > Streptomyces beijiangensis. Next base: position 5,758 of record NZ_JAFLRJ010000249.1, on the reverse strand, counting down.
TCGGTCTGTCCCTCGGTGAAGGTGATGCGGGATCCGGACATCGTGGTCGTTCCTTTCGTGCGCTTCCAGGGTGCGGGGGAAGCGGGCGAGCGAGAAGTGGTGCGGTGGCGGCTGCGGCGGCCCGGACCGGTCAAGTCCTGGACGCGGTGGTGTCGTCCGCCGGGGTCGCGGCTGCCGGGATCTCAACGGCCTTTTCGGTCACGGCAGTTCCCTCGTCGTCCTCCACCGGTTCACGGCCCGGTGTGGGGAGGTTGAACTTGAGAATGGCGAACCGGAAGATCACGTAGTAGAGGGCGGCGAATACCAGACCGATGGGTATGAGCATCCAGGGTTTGGTGGCGATGCCGTAGTTGACGACGTAGTCGATCGCACCGGACGAGAAGCCGAAGCCGTCCCGGATGCCGAGGGCGTAACAGACGGCCATCGAGACACCGAACAGCAGTGAGTGGATCGCGTACAGGAGTGGCGCGACGAACATGAAGCTGAACTCGATGGGTTCGGTGACGCCCGTGACGAACGCGGTCAGCGCGACCGAGATCATCATGCCCTTGACCATCTTGCGGTTCTCGGGGCGGGCGGTGTGCGCGATGGCCAGGGCCGCGGCGGGGAGGGCGAACATATAGATCGGGAAGCCGCCGGTCATGAACTGTCCGGCGCTCGGGTCGCCCGCGAGGAAGCGTGCGATGTCGCCGTGGACCTCGGCGCCGGTGGCCGGGTTGACGTACGTACCGGCTTCGAACCAGGGGAAGAACGAGAAGAAGTGGTGCATCCCGATCGGGATGAGCGCACGGACCACCACACCGAAGATGCCCGCGCCCCAGGCTCCCGTGCCGATCAGCCACTCACCGAAGTGGAAGAACCAGCCGCCCACCTGCGGCCAGATCAGGCCGAAGAGTGTGCCCATGCCGACGCCGGCGAAGGCGCTGAGGATGGGGACGAGGCGCCGGCCGCCGAAGAAGCCCAGCCACTCGGGGAGCTTGGTGCGGCTGAAGCGCTGGTAGAGCAGGGCGGCCACCAGGCCCATGACGATGCCGCCCAGGACCTTGGCGTCCAGCGGTTCGCCGTCCGCGCCCTTGGGGAAGGCGGCGCTGGCCAGGACGGCCTTGAAGACGAGGTAGCCGACCGCGGCCGAGAGAGCTGTGGAGCCGTCGGCCTTCTTGGCGAAGCCGATGGCCACGCCGATCGCGAACAGCAGCGGCAGATTGTCGAAGACCGTCTGGCCGCCCGCGTTCAGGATGATGCCGAACTTCTGGATGAAGTCCGGGAGCGACTTGTGGCCCAGCAGATCCGTTCCGCCGAGGCGGACCAGGAGCGCTGCGGCGGGCAGTGTTGCGACCGGCAGCATCAGGCTGCGGCCGATGCGCTGCATGACAGCCATGACGCCGCTGCCGCCACGCTTCTTTCCGGTGGCCGTACTCATCCGTCTTCCTCCATCACGCAGGGGGATCCGGCGGCAGCACAGGGGGACATGGCCACCGGGGAGCGGCCCCGGCGGGGTTCCGGCGGGTCGCTACGCCAGTAAAGGTACGTAGTGGTAAGCAATTGGTCAACACTGGTCTTTAGTGGTCTGACCTTTGGGGGTCGAATTAGGGCTGGAAGGCTGCCGGACGCCGCCGGAAGTCCCATTCTGCGCCTACTGGATCCGACCAGTGGTAGGCAGTGGTATTCTCGGTGTCGATCTCCGGAGGTTCATCGATGCCCGACGACGCCACGCCCGCGCGCCTGCCCGAGCGCCAGAACGGCGCGGACCCGCTGTGGTCCCAGGCCGCCGACCTCATCCAGGCCGAGATCACCCGCCGGGGCCTGCAGCCCGGGGCCAAACTGCCGCCCGAGCGCGAGCTGTGCACACAGCTCGGCATCTCCCGGGTCACGCTGCGCAAGGCGCTCACCCATCTCGTGGAGCTGGGCGTGGTGACCGCTTCGCACGGGCGAGGCTGGTTCGTGGCCGCGTCGGTGCCGACGCGCGAGTGGCCCAAGGACCTGGAGTCCTTCACTGCCACGGCCCGGCGCAAGCACATGAAGGCCGGCTCGCTGGTGCTCCGCCAGGACATGGGCGTCGCCTCGCTCGACGAGGCGGACCGGCTCGACGTTCCGGCGGGTACGCCCCTGCTCCGTCTTGAGCGCGTACGGCTCCTCAACGATGTCCGCATCGCCGTCGACCGCACCCTCGTCGACGTCGCTCTCGCGCCGGGCATCGAGGATGTCGACTTCGGCTCCGACACCTCCCTCTTCGACGAACTCCGCCAACGGGGCGTGGAGCTCGACCGTTCCGAGACGACGATCGAGGCGCGCAGCGCGGACGACACACTGGCGGAGCACCTCGGGATCGAGCCCGGCTCGCCCGTGCTGGTGCTCGACCAGACCGTTTTCGGGCGCGGCCGGCGTCCCGTTCTGCTGTCGACCGTCGAATACAGCGGCGACCGCTACCGACTGCGTACGACACTTCAATCAGGCTGACACGCGTGGAACGCCTTGATGGCCGCCGATGGTCCGTATCCGCGGGCCGTTGGTCCTGGCGGCGTGTCCGTCAGAGGGAGCGGGCGGCGCCGCCGTCGATGCGGATGGACTCGCCGTTGATGTAGGCGGCGTCCTCGGAGACGAGGAAGCGGGCGAGCTTTCCGATCTCCTCGGTGGTGGCGTAGCGACCGGCCGGGATCTTCGCCAGGAACTCCGGGTCCTCGGGCCAGCTGTCGACGTATCCCGGCATGAGGCTGTTCATCCGGATCCCCTTGGCCGCATGGGCGTCGGCGTACAGCTTGGTGAAGCTGGTGAGGGCGGCGCGCAGGCTGGAGTTGACCGGGATGAGGCCCATTGGTTCGAACGCCGTGTACGAGGAGAGATTGACGAAGGCGCCGCGCCCCGCCCTCTCCATGTGCGGGGTCACGAGCCGGGCCATCCGCACCACGCTGAGCAGCAGCATGTCGAGGCCGTCGTGCCACTCCTGGTCGGTGACCTTCAGCAGCTCGTCGTTCCTGGCGTGACCCGCGCCGTTGACGACGGCGTCGATCCGGCCGTAGTGGTCCATGGTGGTGTCCACCAGGCGCTTCAGATCGGACGGTTCGGTGAGCGAGCCGACCGTCGCGATCCCGCCGAGCTCATCGGCGAAGTCCTGGACGGTGTCGTTGACGTCCAGGAGGGAGAGGCGGTAGCCGGACTTCGCGAGTTCGCCCGCCATGCCGCGACCGATTCCGGATCCGGCGGCGGTGACGATGGCGACGGGGGCGGCCGGGGCTGTGGGGGTGCTCACGGTGGTGCTCCTGCTGGGGCGGGGGAATTCGTCGGTACGACGGTATGGCATTCATCGTACAGTGAGGGTCTCGAAACGGACAAACCATGTCAGTATGTGGTTCGTCGTACCATCGAGGTATGGCCATGTACCACCCGCACCGCGACCAGCTGCTCGTCGAGGATGTGCTCGCCGCCCTCGGTCATCCCGTACGGCTGCACATCGTCCGCGAACTCGCCGCGTCCCCCGGCGAGCGGACCTGCGGCAGCCTTCCCCTGGAGGTCACCAAGGCCACCGCCACCTTTCACTGGCGGGTCCTGCGCGAGTCCGGCATCACGCGCGAGCACAAGGCGGGCCGCTACAAGGCCGTCGAACTGCGCCGCGACGACCTCGGCACCCGCTTCCCCGGACTCCTCGACGCCGTGCTGGCCGCGACGTCCCCGACCCTGGAGGACGGCGCGGATCAGCGGCGCAGCAGCCGCAGCGGGGTGTAGACGGCGAGAGCCACGAGGAATGCCACGCCGTACGCGAGGTCGGCGCCGTGCAGAGCCTCGGCCACCGGGCCCACGTACAGACCGGTGCTCATGAACGGCACCGCGGCGGCGAACGCGACGGCGAACGCGGTGAGCGCGGGCCACCAGGGCTGCTTGCGCGCACTCTCGGCGGCCAGGTCGACCGGGGCGCCGCCGCGGGCCCTCGCGCGGACGGTCCAGTCGACGGCCACGATGGCGACGAACCCGGGGATCCAGTAGCCGACGAGGAGCAGCACGTTCTGGAAACGTGCGGTGGTGTCCGCCGCGTGCATCCACAGCACGAGCGGGAAACCGAGTGCGGCGGCGAGCGCGGCGGCCAGCGGGCGCGGCACGCGGACGCCCATGGTCTGCAGTGCCAGTGATCCGCTGTAGTCGTTCATGGCATTGCTGCACAGGGCGGCGAGCGCCACGGCGAGCAGGCCGAACGCACCGAGCGCCCCGCCGCCGAGGAGCGTGTCGATGCCGCGGGCGGTCTGGTCGGTGAAGACGGACGCGCCCCACAGGCCGAGGGCCTGGACCGCCACGAAGGACACGCTGACGCCGAGCAGGGTGAAGAGGAACATGCGTGGCCGGGACGCGCTGCGCGGCAGATAGCGGCTGAAGTCGCTGGCGTACGGCGCCCAGGACAGCGCCAGGCTCAGCGCGATGGTGAAGGTCAGGACGAACGCGCCCGCCCGGTCCGCGCCGTGCGCGGTGCCGGTGGCAGCCGGGTGGACGCCATCCAGGAGCTTCGTGGAGAGCACCGCGAAGGCGGCGGCCAGGCCGAACGTCATCACCGTCTGGAGCCGGTGGATCGCCTCGTAACCCAGCACACCGAGCGCGCCCTGCCCGGCCATCATGACCAGCACACCCAGCCAGAAGGGCCAGCCGCACAACTGGGCCAGCGCCTCCCCGCCGAACAGTCCGATCAGCGCGTCCCAGGCGATGGACGACAGCCACTGCAGTGCGCCCGGCAGTACGACGCCCCGGCCGAACGCCAGCCGGGCGAGCGGGAGTTGCCCGGCCCCGGTCTGGCTTCCCCAGGTGCCCAGATACGCGGTCGGCACAGCGCCGACGAGAGTGCCGAGCACAACGGCGGCGAGCGCCGTCGCGAAGTCCAGGCCCAGCGCGATGCCGACGGTGCCGGTGAACACGCCGGTCATGGTCAGGTTCGGGGCGAACCAGACCGTGAAGAGCCGGCCGGGGCCGCCGTAGCGGCGATTCTCGGGGACGGGGGCTATGCCGTGCGACTCGACACGGAGATCGCCGGGGGCCGCGGGCATGCGCCCGTCGAAAGCGGGCTGCGGATCGGTGACGGTGAACTCACCCTGGGCATACGGCAACGACATGAAGACATCCCTCCGCCAGTTCTAACTGGTTCAGGTTCAACGGGTCTGATCTCAGCCCTCGTGCGGGGCACCCCGTGTCCGGTTCGGCCGTCAGGATAGCCCGGCCTGCGCTGATGTCCAGCCGGTGGGGTCGTCAGCGGGGCGGGCCGACGACGATCTGTCCGTACGTGTCGGCGGCCTCGGCCAGCAGCTCGGGGGAGATCCGGAACCCTTCGGGGCGGGGCGTCGACCGGTCGCGCCCGGCGTGGCGGAACATGCCCTCGATACCGGCAGGGGTGCAGATCATCAGCATGTCGGCGGAGTCGGAGGTGATCCGGTAGCTGTGCGGGATCTTCTTGGGCAGAAAGACGATGCCGCCCTCGGACAGTTCGGTCTGCGTGTCGCCGGCCCACACGAGGGCGCTTCCCTTGAGGAGGAGGAAGACTTCGTCCTCCCGGGTGTGCAGGTGGTACGGCGACGCCGCGCCCCTGGCGAGGGAGAACCTGCCGACGGTGAGCTGCCCGTCGGTGGCCGCGCTGTCGAGGAGCACGGCGAGGACTCCGCCGTCGAGCCATTCGAGCTGCTGCTGCTGATCGGACTGCGCGAGGTAGGCCATGCTCATGACTGCGTCCCTGGGGTGGGAGGGGGAGCGAGGGCGGGGCTACGGGTCGGATCCCTGCGATCGTAGGGTG
>NZ_JAFLRJ010000248.1 GCF_017315755.1 Streptomyces beijiangensis | reverse complement strand
CGGAGGTAGTTGCTCCGTTTCTGTTGTCCGGAATCGCCCGCTCCGGGCCGTGTCCCGTCGACGGGACACGGCCCGGAGCGGCCGTCATGAGGCGGGGACCGGCGTGGAACGCACGGGTGATCTTCGTCCGGTCAGCTTCGGTAGTCGGTCGGCTGGGCGGGAGTCCTGCGGGGGTCCCGCTCGATGATCGGCTCCAGGATGCGGTCGATGCGCTCGACGGCCTCGTCGTCCAGTTCGATCCCGGAGGCCGTGGCGCTCTGCGCGATCTGCTCGGGCCTGGTCGCGCCGACGATCGCGGTCGCGACGTTCGGGTTGCGCAGCACCCAGGCGATGGCCAGCTGGGGCATGGACAGGCCGAGGTCCGCGGCGACTTCGCCGAGCTCGGCGACGCGCTTGAGCACATCGTCGGTCAGCGCCGCCGAGGAGAACTGGGAGGCGGCCGCCCCTGCGGCGCGCGATCCGGCGGGGAGCGCCTGGCCGGGCAGGTACTTGCCGGTCAGCAGGCCCTGGGCCAGCGGTGACCAGACCATCTGGCCGATCCCCTCGCGTGCGCACAGGGGGACGACCTCCTCCTCGATGACCCGCCACACGAGGTTGTACTGGGGCTGGTTGGAGATGATCCGGTCGAACCCCATCCGGTCGGCCAGTTCCAGAGCCTCGGAGATCTGGGCCGCGGTCCATTCCGACACCCCTACATAGAGAACCTTCCCCTGCCGGACGAGGTCGTCGAAGGCACGCAGGGTCTCGGCGAGCGGGGTCTGCTCGTCGAAGCGGTGCGCCTGGTAGAGGTCGATGTAGTCGGTCTTGAGCCGGCGGAGCGAGCCGTGGGCCGCCTCCATGATGTGCTTGCGCGACAGGCCCCGGTCGTTGGGGCCAGGACCGACCGGGGAGAAGACCTTCGTCGAGATCACGACGGATTCCCGGCGCACGTTCTCCAGAGCGCGGCCGAGAACGGCTTCCGCCCGGGTTCCGCCATAGACATCGGCGGTATCGAAGGTGGTGATTCCCTGATCGAGCGCTTCTCGTGCGATCTTTTCGGCGGATCCCTCTGTATAGCTGATCCAGCTTCCATAGGAGATCTCACTGATTTTCAGGCCGCTACGTCCTAGTATTCGATGCTTCATGGGCCGGGAGTGTACGCCCAACTCTCTGCCTGACAGTCGACATTGATGAGAACTGGTTGTACGTTCCCGCTTGGCTTTCGAGAGGATGACCATGCAAGAAAACCAGACCCGGGAACGGGTGGTGGATTCGGCCCCTTACGGGTTCGATGACCTCGCAGGACTGATGTCGAGAATGACCGGGGACGAGAAGCACTCCGAAGCCGCGACATCGACGATGGACGCGCTCTGGGTTCTCTACGACCGGGTTCTGAACGTCGATTCCTCCTTGCGCGAGGACCGCGACCGGTTCTATCTTTCGAAGGGCCACGGTCCGCAGGCTTTCTACGCGGTGCTCTGCGCCAAAGGCTTCTTCGCACCTGAACTGTTCGATATGTTCGGTGCGTTCAGATCACCGCTCGGCTATCACCCCGACCGTGCGCTCGTTCCCGGTGTGGAGATTTCCAGCGGATCGCTGGGACACGGACTGCCGCTCGCGGTGGGGACGGCGCTGGGCCTGCGGGCACGCGGTCTCGACGGCTCCCGGCTCTGGGTCATGCTCGGCGACGGCGAGTTCGACGAGGGTTCCAATCACGAAGCGGTCGCCTACGCCGCGCGGGCCGGTCTGGACCGGCTGAACGCGGTGGTGATCGACAACCACTCGGCGACGCAGGGCTGGCCCGGCGGTCTGGAGTCGCGGTTCGCGGCCGAGGGCTGGGCGACCCGGCGGGTCGACGGCCGTGATCACGACGCACTGGAGAGGGCGTTCACCGCCCCGCATCCCGGCCGGCCCGCTCTGGTCGTCGCCGATGTGGGCGCGCCGGGCGACCGCTGACGTCCGTACATCAGAGCTATCAGAGCTATGTGGAGGAGTGTCCTTGGCCGGCATCATGCGCGAGCGCTTCGTCGGTGTCACGACAGAACTGCTCGACGTTCACGAGAACCTCGCACTGGTCACCGCCGACCTCACCGCGGGGCTGTTCCGGTCGGCCAGGGAGAGCCACCCCGACCGGGTCGTCAACCTGGGAATCAGGGAACAGCTGCTGGTGAGCGTGGCGGGCGGCCTCTCCCTCGCAGGAATGCGGCCGATCGCCCACAGCTTCGCCCCCTTCCTCGTCGAGCGGCCCTTCGAGCAGATCAAGATCGATCTGAACCATCAGGACGTGGGCGCGATCCTGGTCAGCGCCGGCGCCTCCTACGACATGGCGAGCAGCGGCCGGTCCCATCAGTCACCCGGCGATGTCGCGCTGCTGGCGACACTGCCCGACTGGACCATCCATGTGCCGGGCCACCCGGACGAGGCCGAGGCGCAACTGCGCGAGGCCGCGACGGGCGACGGACTCGTCTACGTACGGCTGTCCAACCAGTCGAACTCCGAGCCGTACGGTCTGGACTCCGGGCAGGGCTTCCGGGTCCTGCGCCGGGGAACACAGGCCACGGTCATCGCGGTGGGACCCGTGGCCGACGCCGTGCTCCAGGCCACGGAGCAGCTCGACGTGACCGTCCTCTACGCCGCCACCATCCGCCCCTTCGACGCGGGCGGACTGCGCGCGGTGGTGCGTGATCAGGCGGCGCCCTCCGTCGTCCTGGTCGAGCCGTATCTCTCGGGGACATCAACGGCCGAAGTCGCCGACGCGCTGGTGGACAGGCCCCACAGAATTCTTTCTCTCGGAGTGGGGAAAGAAGAGCTGAGGAACTACGGATCGCCGCGCCAGCATGCGATCGCGCATGGCTTGGGTCCGGCTGGATTGCGTCTGAGGATCTCTTCATTCCTTTCCTCCTGACGCTTTTCCTCTTGACGCGTGATCCGCCTCATCGTTTAATAGTTCCAGCCCGTTGAGAAACGGAAAGTCAATTACCCGCAAGGAAAAGGAGTATTCGATGTCTCTTAACGACAAGCTTGCTGCCAGCGCCGACGAGGCCCTCCTCGCCGAGGCCGAGACCGAGGTCACGGAGCTTTCGGACCACGCGCGTCCGATGGTTATCGGTGTCATCAACGAGGCTTAGAGTCTGACATTCGGAGACGGCCTCAGGGCCGTCTCCGAATAGCTTTTATCTGACCGATAAGGATTCTCGTGGAAACTCTGCATCCACTGACCCGCCTCATTGATGAATTCGATCTCCTGGGCACCTTCTGGAACAAGAAGCACGGCTTGTTTAAGAACGCCTCTCCTGTCGCGGGGATGCTGGATGAGAGTGCCATTCAGGAAGTACTCGACGTCGGCCTGCTCCGCTGGCCGTACTTCATGCTCCTGAAGGAGGGGATCCAGCCCGCACTCACCGACTTCACCCGGACCAGGAATGTCGGCGGGCGGAGCGTGAGCGGCTTCGCCGACGCGGGCAAGGTCCGGGCCCAGCTGGCCGGCGGTGCCACGATGAAGCTGAGCCAGCTCGAGGACTGGCATCTGCCGACGCGCCGGCTCATGGACGAGATCGAGAGCAGGCTCCCCGCCGAGCTCAAGGCGTACGTCTTCTACACCCCGTGCGACAACACCGGCATGCTTCCGCACCGGGACCCTTCCCATGTGCTCGCCCTGCAGATCGCCGGCGCCAAGGAATGGCGCATCTACGACGCTCCGGACAAGGTCGACTCCCGTGGCGGGCTCCTGCCCGGCCTGGACGCGGACAGCCACTCGCACTCCTTCGTCATGGAGCCCGGCGACGTCCTCTACCTGCCGCACGGCATTCCCCATGTCGCGACGGCCCGGACGGGCACCTCGCTGCATCTGACCCTGACCCTCACGGAGCCGGCTCCCCTGGAGCTCGCCGAGTCCCTGATGGAAGGTTTCGGCGAAGAGGCGGACCGTCTCGACTCCACCGCGCCCGGCATCTCCCCCGAGGAGAAGGCCGCGATGGTGACCGGCGCGCTGCTCGACCACCTGGACCGGCTGGATCCGGGCGTGCTCGTGGACCGGGCCGTGATGCGCATGCGGAACAGGAGAGCCTGAACCGATGACGACCAGTATTTCCCCGCGGTCGGAAGAGACCACGCGGACACCTGCGCACCTCGCCGACCTCGTCGGTGACGCCGGGTCGTTCCTGGGCGAAGTCTGGGGCACCCGTACGGCCAGGTTCAGCTGCGGGCGCGCGAAGGCGCTGCTCACCGTGGCGGACGTCTGGCGCGAGCTGGACTGCGGTTCGCTGATCGCCCCCTACTTCGGCATCCTCCAGGAGGGCACCGCCACCACGGTCGCGGGCATCGCCGAGACGCGGATCGTCCAGACGAAGCCGAGGCCGGGGTACGCGAAGCCCTCTGCCGTACGCGAGAAGATCGCCGCCGGCCACGTCTTCGTGCTGAGTCAACTGGAGGACTGGAACGGCCGGGTGGGCGCACTGGTCGATTCGCTCCGTGCCGAGTGCCGTGCCCAGGCCGGCGCCGCCGCGTACTTCTGTGCCGCCGGATCCGGCGGCGTGCCCGCCCACGCCGACAGCGCTCATACCCTCACCGTGCAGCTGGCAGGCCGGATGCGCTGGACCGTCGGAGAGGGCGTGCACGCGTCCGAGACCGTGGTCGAAGCCGGCGAGGTCTTCTACGTACCCGCCGCGCGGGTACGGCAGGCAGTCCCGTGCGGCACCGATGCGCTCCTTCTGGTGATCTCCCTTCAGCAGCCCACTGCCCGGGACCTCGCCGAGCTGGCTCTGGCGGATTTCCTCCATTCCTCCGCCGCGCAGGACATCGCGGGAACGCACCATTTCCTCTCTCTGGAAGAGAAGACCGCCTGGCTGAGGACCGAGCTGCGAGCACATCTGGCCGGCCACCCGCACGGAGCGCTGGCGAAAAGGGCCGTGCAGCTCCGGCAGCGCGAAGGCAGGGCGCAGGGCCGTGAGTGAGCCCACCGCCGAAGGCGCCGCCGGGGCCGCTCTGTTCGACCTCCTCAGAGCACAGCAGCGGATCAGGACGGCGCACCGGTTCGGCAGCGGATTGCTCGTCGAATCCGACATCGAGCGGGAGAACCGTCCCGACCTCGTCCCGTTCGTGCTGGGCTACTCCTGCGACGATGACGGACCGGCCCTTCGGCACGCGCACGCGGGCGCCTCGTCGGTGACCGTTCTCGGCGACGACGAGTACCTCTTTCTCTCGGACCGGCGCCCGCAGGGGCAGGACTCCGTCGGCGGCCGGTCGCTGTGGCGCCACCGCGACGAGCGGGAACCGCAGGCGCTGCTCAGCACCGCTCGCGACGTGGTCTGCTACGCGGCCGCCGGGCGAACGGCCGTCGCCGCCGTCTGGGTCCACGCCGGGGCCGACTCCTTCGCCTCGGACCGGGCCCTCCGCGAGAAGTCGGCCCGGGAAGGTCTGACCGCGGTGACGGTCGACGGCGACCTCTGGCCGCGATCGAGCCAGCAGTACGGCACCGAGGTCCTCAAGCTGGTCGGGCTGTCCCTGGAGGATGATCCGGCCGGTCCCGAACTGCTGGAGCTGCCCCTCGGCCGGCGTACCCGGCTCTCCGGGCAGGTCTCCCTCACCCCCGGCGGCCGCCGCTGCGCCGCCGGTCTCGTCCGCTTCCTTCCCGGCGGACACCGCCGCTACGGGCTGCTCCTCTTCTCTCCGGACGAACCATCACATGCCGTACAGGTATGGGCAGATGACGATCTGAGCGACCCGGTCCCCTCCCCCGACGGCGCCTGGTTCGCCTGCACCGCGGAACGGATCGCGGCCCCCGGGACGGCGCCCCGTCAGGAAGCCGCCCTGGTGTCGAGCGACGGACTCGACGTGCGCAAGGTCGCCCCGGACCACCGCGACTGGCTGCAGCCCCGCTGCTGGCAGGACCCGGAGACCGTCCTCTGTACGGGCGAGGAGGACGGACAGCGCCACCTCTGGCAGATCGCCATCGACACGGGCGGCATCACGCGGATCGAGACCGGCGGCTCGGCGCTCTCCGTCACGGGCCGCGCGGGCGAGGCCCTGGTCGTACGCTCCTCCATCAAGTCGCCCCCTTCGGTGGTCGCCCTCGCGCTCTCCTCGCCGGACCTCACCCGGCGGGAGATCTTCGCCCCGGCCGCCGCGGCCACCCCCCGGGGAAGGATGGAACGCCTCACCTACGAGGCGCCCGACGGATCCCGGTGGAGCAGCTGGCTCTGTCTGCCCGAGGAGAACGCCGGCGGGGAACTGCCGGTCCTCGTCTGGTGCCACGGCGGACCGATGCTGAGCTGGACCGACTGGTCCTGGCGGTGGAACCCCTGGCCGTTCGTCGCCGACGGATACGCGGTGCTCATGCCCGACCCGCCGCTGTCGGTCGGATACGGCCAGGACGCCATCGAGCGGGGATGGGGGAAATGGACCTCCGAGGTGGCCGCCGTGGCCGCCGCACAGATCACGGACGCGCTCCTCGATCCGCGTCTGGACGCCGGGCGCGTGGCGGTGATGGGGGCGAGCTTCGGCGGTTTCCTGTCGCTGGCGCTGGGGACCCTCCTGCACGAACCGCGCCTGATCGTCAGTCACTGCGGCTGGGCCGACTTCCCCGCGGTGGCACGGGCCTGCGATCTGCACTGGCACTGGCTGCGCGAGTACGGAGCGGTGGACCGCTCGCCGTCGTACCGCTCGGAGAGCCTCTCGCTGGACGCCATCCCGCCGCGTACGAGAGTGCTCCTGTCCCACGGGTGCGAGGACGGCCATGTGCCGGTCGGCGAATCACGCGCCATGTACCGGGCGCTGGACACCCGGGGCGTGGATGTCGAACTCATGCTCGTCCCGGACGAGAGACACAGCATCCTCAGACCCGCGAACGCCGGCGCCTGGCACCGGTGGGTCTCCCAGGCATGTCGCGAGACGCTCGGCAGCCGACCAGCCAGAAAGGAGTTCAGCGCGATATGACGGTCATTCAGACGAGTGCTCCCGCGAGCCTCGACCGGACCCATTGGTTCCCGCCGGCGGGAGACGCACCCGCCACGGCCTGCGGTACGTCCCTGCGGACGCGCACGCTGGAGGCGACGGAGGCGCTGGCCCGGGCCAGCTTCACCCGGTGCGGCATCACCCGGGTCGCCGACGTCACCGAACTCGATGTCCTCGGCATCCCGGTCTTCAACAGCTTCCGTCCCGCCGCGGCACCCGGACTCAATACGGTGACCAGCGGAAAGGGTACGACCGCGGCCGCGGCCCGCGTATCGGCCATGATGGAGGCGATCGAGCGGACCTGGTGCGAGCAGCGGGCGGGCGAGCCCCCGCTCCGGGCCTCGTACGCCGAACTGTGCGGCGCGGGCGTCCTGGCGCTCGACCCCCGGCGGCTGATCCTCAAGCGGGGCCACACCTGGGACGAGAACGCCTCCATCGGCTGGTGGCCCGTGCGGGAACTCGCCTCGGACACCGAGATCCTCATCCCCGCCCTCGCGGTCTTCGTCCCTTTCCCGAACGAATGCGGGATGTTCCGGTCGAACACCATCGGTCTCGCCGTGGGGAACAGCCCCCAGGAAGCCCTGCTGCACGGACTGCTCGAGACCATCGAGCACGACTGCACGGCCTTCGGCGAAACCCTCAAGAGCGGCTGGAACATCCGGCTCTCCTCGCTGCCGGAAGCCGCCGCGGAACTGGTCGGGCGCTTCGAGAGGATGGGGGTCAACGTCCAGGTCTTCGCGTACGTCAACGACATCGGCGTACCGACGTTCTTCGCGACGACCGACGACACCCAGGCCGGGGACGGCATGCTCTTCAACGGCGGCGCGGGCTGCCACCTCGATCCCACCGTCGCGGTGACCCGCGCGCTGACGGAGGCCGCCCAGTCGAGACTCGCGGTGATCGCGGGCGCACGGGAGGACTTCGCGGGGCAGGCCTATCGCAGGCACTCGTCCTACGAGGCCCTCCAGGAGATGTACCAGATCTGGAGCAGCGGGCGGCCCACCGCGGATTTCGACGTCATCGAGAGCGTGAGCACCGGCACGACCGACGGTGACCTCGACGCGGTCCTGGCCGGGCTGGAACGCGCCGGTCTCCCGCTGGTCCTGGCCACCGAACTGGCCCCCGACGACCTTCCCTTCTCGGTCACCAAGGTGATCGTTCCCGGCCTCGAGGTCTACCACAACGACACCGCCAGACTGGGAACACGCCTGCACCGCGCCATGGTGCGGGCCGGACTTGCGCAGCCGCTGTCATGACCGGGAACCCCACACTCACCGTGTTCACGGGCCCTTCGCTGCGCCCCGCCGACCTCACCCGGCTGCAGGCTCTCGCCGCCGAACGGAAACGGACGCTCGATCTGCGCCCCCCGGTCCGCCGGCACGACCTGCTGGCTCTCATCGGCGCGGACTCCCCCCGGAAGATCGTCATGCTGGACGGGGAGTTCGGGCAGAGCCTCGCGGTGAGCGTGACCGAGGTGCGCGCCCTTCTGTACGCGGGGCAGCCGCTTTCCGGCGCGTCCTCGATGGGCGCCCTGCGGGCCGTGGAATGCCGGACCATCGGGATGACCGGCAGCGGCTGGGTCTACACCCAGTACCTGAACGGCTCGATCGATTCCGACGGCGATGTGGCCCTCCTGTACGACCCGGAGGACTACACGCCCGTCACCGTCCCCCTGGTGAACGTCCGCTGGCTGCTGGCCGAGAGAGTGCGGGAGGGGGCACTCTCCCTCGCGGAGGCGAGCAGTGCGCTGGACGTCGCGCAGGACCTGAACTTCCGGGACAGACGGCACTCCGTTCTGCTGAAGCAGTGGAAACGCGCGCTTCCCGGGAGCGCGGTGGCGGCCGTGGAAGCAGATTTCGGTGCTGAGCGCCTCGACGGCTGGGACCGCAAGAGACTCGACGCGCTCGAAGCCGTCCAGGCGGCGCTGTCGTCCTGAGGCAGCCCATCCCCTCTCCACCTCTACGGATTCCGGCAGGAAGAACCCATGGCTCACTCCGTGACCGAAGACCAGGCAGCCGCCTACCACCGTGACGGTTTCGTCCGCATCCCGGAGATCATCGACAAGGAAGACGCCGCCCGGTACGCCAAAGCGGCACTGGCCGCCCGGGACCGTGTCAGCGACCTTCCCGCCGATCCGGCCTTCACGCACGTGATGCAGCTCTGGAAGCACGACGAGACGCTGCGCGAACTCACCCTCAGTCCCGTCGTGGCCGCCGCGGCCACCGCCCTGGCCGGTGTCCCGCTGCGGCTCTACCACGACCATCTTCTGATCAAGGAACCGCACAACGGCGCCGCCACCGAGTTCCACCAGGACCAGCCCTACTGGCCGCACCTCGGTTCCCGGCACTCCCTCTCCGCCTGGATCGCCCTCGTCGACGTACCCGTCAGCCGTGGCTGCATGAGCTTCATACCGGGCACCCACCGCCTCGACGACCTGCACCCCCAGGACCTGCGCGACGCCGACAATCTGATGCGGGTCTTTCCGCACCTGCGCTGGGAACCCCGCGTCACCGTCCCCCTCCGGGCCGGCGACTGCACCTTCCACCACTCGCTCACCGCCCACACCGCTTCGCCGAACCTCACCGACGACCCGCGCATCGCCCATGTGGTCGTCTACATGGACGCCGACACCCGCTACGACCCGCGGCCCCGCCCCGCCGCCGGGCCGCTCCCCGAGCCGGACGGCACCACCGCGGGCACCGTCTTCCCGGACGACGACTTCCCGAGGCTCCCGTGAGTAGGGGCGAAGCGGCGAGGAGCGCGTGATGTCGGTCCTGTTGTCGTTCGTACGCAACAACTACGCGTCGCTGCACGGCCCGGCCAGGACGCTCGCCGTCCTGCACTTCGTCGACAGTCTCGGCGGCGGCATGTTCATCTCCGGTTCGACGGTCTACTTCGTCGTGGTCGCCGGACTTCCCCCCGCGCAGGTCGGGCTCGGTCTTTCCCTCGCGGGCCTCACCGGGTTCGTGTCCAGCGTCCTCATGGGCATGGCCGCCGATCGCGTCGGCCCCCGGCGTCTTCTCTTCGTCACCCTGCTGGCGATCGCGGGGGCCTACTGCCTTTATCCCGCGGTCGGTTCACTGCCGGCGTTCTTCCCGGTGGTGGGCCTGATCGGGGCGCTCGAATGGGGCAGCGGCCCGCTGTTCCACACCTTGATCATGGAGCTGGTGCCGGAGGACGACCGGGTCAGTGCACGCGCGGCCCTGCGTTCACTGTTCAACGTCGGCTTCTCGGTCGGTGCGCTGGCGGCTGCCGCGCTCATCGGGGCCGGCGGCTCCGCCATGCGGGCGCTGCCTCTGGGCAACGCCCTCTCCTTCCTGTTGGCAGCGGGACTCGTACTGCGGCTTCCCGCCGGGCACGTGGCCCCGCCCAAGGCGGAACGTGTGTCCCGGTTCCGGGCGCTGAGGGACACGTCCTTCCTGAGCGTGATCGGCGCATCGAGTCTGCTGGCGCTCCACAGCGCGGTCCTCCTCGTCGGGATTCCGCTCTGGCTCGCCACCAGCGGCAAGCTTCCCCGCAGCCTCATTCCTGTCGTCTTCGTGCTGAACACCGTCCTGGTCGTGCTGCTCCAGGTGAAGTGCGCCAAGGGGTCGGAGACCCTGGAGGGGGCCGTCGGCGCGGCCCGCAGGGCGGGTCTGATCAGTGCGGCGGGGTGCCTCGCCCTCGTGGTCGGGAGCATCACCACGGCTTGGGTCGCGGGCGTCTTCGCCCTGACGGCGGTCCTGCTCTTCACGTTCGCCGAACTGTGGCAGTCCTCCAGCGTGTTCGGCCTCGGCTTCGGACTCGCCCCCGAGTCGGCGAAGGGCGAGTATCTGGGTGCGTTCCATCTGCACGTGGTGGTGCAGGCCACCGTCGGGCCGGCCCTGGTCTCGTTCCTCGTGATCCACCACGGCTCCTTCGGCTGGCTCGCCATGTGCCTGGTCTTCCTCGCCGGTACGGCGGCGGTCCGTCCCGCGGTGCGGTGGACCGCCGGCAGGAACCGGCTGACGGCCGCGCCCGTACCGATGGTGCGTCACGGCTGACTGCCGCGTCACGGCACCGCACCGCACGACACCCGGCGTGGTACCGCTGGTACCGTGGGTGCCATGTCGGATCCCAAGGCCATGAATCTGCGTTTCCCCGACCCCGGACAGCGGGCCGCCATCGCGGCTGCCGCCAAGCAGGAGGGGGTCAGCCTCCAGGCGTACATCCTCTCCGCCGCGTACGACCGTGCGACCGCCGTCGAGCAGCGGTTCCTCGACGGGTTCAAGGTCTCGATGGACCGCAGCGGCGCGGCCTTCGCGGCCGAGCCGGTGCATCCCTCCGCCGACCAGCGGGCGGCCGAGCAGCAGGCGCTTCGTGAGCTCATGGAGCAGGGGCACGCCGCGTGACCCAGCCGGAACCGCTGCACCCGCTCGACATCACGTTTCTGCTGCACGCCGCCGAATTGCTCGACGGGGACCCGCAAGTCGACGACCTCGGGACGCTTTACGCCACAGTCGCCCGGGTCAACGCCCGGGCCATGGGGCGTGATGTGTACGGCTCCGTACACCTGAAGGCGGCCGCGCTGCTGCAGACCCTGGCGAAGCTGCCCTGCCTGGAGCACTCCGGCGAGGCCTTCGCCTGGCACTCCACCGAGGCGTATCTCGCCCTCAACGACCACCGGCTGGACTACCCGTCCAAGGCGGCCGTTGCACTGGTGCGCGACGCCGCCTCCGGGTCGCTCGGCGTCGCCCGGATCGCCCGCCGGCTGCGCGACTGGGGCGCGTCCTGACCCTGCGGGGCCCGAGGAACCGGCCACTGTTTCCCGTGAAGGAAGCGCTGCGTTGCGTCCGGAGCACGAAAGCTATAGTGCCGACATCGCAGACCTCGAAGGAGACCGTGATGCCGGGAGGCAGGCTCACCCAGCAGGACCGTCAGCAGATCGCGCTGGGACTGGCCGACAATCTCCCTTACGCGGAAATGGCCCGGCGTCTGGACCGCCCGACCTCCACGATCACGCGGGAGGTGACGCGCAACGGCGGCCCCGTCGCCTACCGTGCCGACATCGCCCATCGCGCCACCGAGCACCGCGCCCACCGGCGCAGGCAGTCCGCGCCCCGGGGAGGGGAATCCTCCCCGCCGCTCCACGGACGCGACGTCGAAGCGGTGCGTGACTACGAGCAGGTGTTCACCACCGTCATCATGGCCTCGGGCGCGCCCGCCATGATGTCGCGGGTGCTGGCCTGCCTCACCCTCACCGACTCCGGCAGCCTCACCGCCGCCGAACTCGTCCAGCGCCTCCAGATCAGTCCGGCGTCCGTCTCCAAAGCGATCGCGTACCTGGAGAACCAGGGCCTGGTACGGCGCGAGCGCGACGAACGCCGCCGCGAGCGCTATGTCGTCGACGACGACATCTGGTACCAGTCCATGATGGCCAGCGCCCGCTCCACCGCCCGGCTCGTCGAGACCTCACGCCAGGGCGTCGGCATTCTGGGTCCCGGCACGCCCGCCGGCGTCCGCCTCGAAAACATCGCCCGTTTCCTCGACTTCGTCTCGGAGAACATCGCCCGCGCCGCGGAACAGGCCCGGGAAATACTCCACACGAAGCCCGGGGCCGCGCCGGGCAACACGCCCTGAACTACGCGCCGTCGAGGGCGGCGACCTCGCGTACGGCCTCGGCGACGGCCGCGAACTCCTTCTTCAGGATCGCACCGTGGTTGCTGGCGACCTTCGCGCTGAGCCGGATGTTCGCGTTGCGCGCGAACACCTGGTCGAGCCCCGCGCGAATGCGCTCCTGCTCATCCCCCTTGCTCCCGAAGGACGTTCCCGAAGCGAGCACGTACCGCACCGGGACGGTGATGCCGTCCAGCACAGGTCCCAGTGCGCGCTCGCGGGAGAGCCTGCCCAGCTCGATGTTGCACTCCGCCTGCTGCGCGGGGGACATCCGCGGGGTCAGGCCCGTCGGGCGCAGCAGCGGCATGAACCAGCCCAGCCGCCGGAACAGCTTGCGGATGCGCTGCTCCATGGCCTCGTCGAGCCAGTCGTACGGCTGCGCGCCGTCGACCAGGACCGTGCCCAGGGTGCGGTCCGGATTCCGGCCGGCCCAGTGCGCCGCGACGAACGCTCCGTAGGACCAGCCCACCAGCAGGGCCCGGTCCACCTTTCTGGCGGCGAGGACGGCGTCGACATCCCGGACGGCCGCCTCGAAGGAGTAGTCCGCCGAGCGGTCCGACTTGCCGCGGGCCCGCTCGTCGTAGGTGATGTGGCGCCATCCTGGCCCCAGTTCGGCGATGACCCGCCGCCAGTACCCCTGCGTGGCGAACTGGCCGTTGAGGTAGATCAGGGGGAGGCCGGGGCCTCCGGTGTCGGTGACGGCCAGAGCCGTGTCGTCGACGGGCACCTTGCCGGTCCACTGCTCAGGGGCCGGGGAGGTGCTGTTCTTCTTCGTCATGTGTTCCACCTGGCCTTGTCTGGGTGTCGGTCAGGCGGCGTCGAGGGCTTGGGTGATCTTGTCGACGATGGTGGTGAGGGTGGGGCCGGGGGTGTTCTTGCGGGCCTGGAGGCCGGTTTCGAGGGCGGCCAGGACGGTGCTGCGGAAGTTGGCGGCCTCGTCGGGTGCCTGCTTCTTGAGCAGCTGTACGGCGTCGGTGAGGGCGGGCAGCACCTGGTCGGCGAGTTCGGCGGTGGACTTGCCGGTGAGGTGTCCGGCCGAGGCCTTCTCCGCCAGGACGTGGCCCACGAGGCCGGTCGCGGCGTTCAGCGCGATGCTGCCCTGGGCGGCCACCTTGCCCGGCGAACCGCCGGCATCGGCCGTGGCCAGCAGCGTGACCGCACCGTAGGCGGCGGTCCGCAGGGTCAGCTTGTCCTGGTCGCTGAGGATGACAGACATGGTGGGGGGCTCCTTTACGCCGGACGCCGTAACCGGCGCCGCTCCGTTTCCGTGGCCCCATCATGGCACACAACTGGCGCCA
>NZ_JAFLRJ010000247.1 GCF_017315755.1 Streptomyces beijiangensis | reverse complement strand
GACCCCCACCGCCACGGCGTCCCCGAGCCCCACGGCGACGGTGACCCCTCCGGCCGGCTGCACGGCGGCCGCCTGGAACTCGACGGTGGCGTACACGGGCGGTGCGCAGGTCTCGTACGGCGGTCACACCTGGAAGGCCCAGTGGTGGACCCAGGGCGAAATCCCCGGCACCACGGGCCAGTGGGGTGTCTGGACCGACCTCGGCGCCTGCTGACCTGACCACCTGATTCCCCCCACAGGGGCACGGTGATCCGGGGT
This sequence comes from Streptomyces beijiangensis, assembly GCF_017315755.1. Lineage (GTDB taxonomy): Bacteria > Actinomycetota > Actinomycetes > Streptomycetales > Streptomycetaceae > Streptomyces > Streptomyces beijiangensis. The sequence continues at coordinate 4,679 of NZ_JAFLRJ010000247.1, read as the reverse complement.
CAGACCGGAAGCGGACTGACCCCGATCATCGTGTCGATCTTGTCCGGCGCGACCGCACGCGAGTACAGCCACCCCTGCCCGGTGTCGCAGCCGATCCGCCGCAGCCGCGCGGCCTGCTCCGGCGTCTCCACGCACTCGGCCGTGACGGTCAGCCCCAGCCGGTGCGCCAGCTGGACCAGCGTCTCGACGATCACCTCGTCGGCCGGGTTGGGGTGCGCGCCGCCCTCGTCGTACTGGAAGCCGCGCACGAAGGACCCGTCCAGCTTCAGTACGGAGACGGGCAGGCGGCTGAGGTAGGCCAGGTTCGAGTAACCCGTCCCGAAGTCGTCGATGGCGATCTGCACGCCCATGTCGCTGAGCGCCTGCAGGGCCTGCAAGGGGCGTCCCGCCGAGCCCATCACGGCGGACTCCGTCAGCTCCAACTGGAGCAGTTCCGGGGCGAGTCCGGTCTCCCTGAGGATGCCGGCCACATCGGCCACCAGATCCGAGTCCCACACCTGGCGCACCGCGACGTTGACGCTCACGAACAGCGGCGGGTCGTCCGGGTGGCCGAGCTGCCACTGTCTGGCCTGGCGGCAGGCGGTCCGCAGCACCCAGCGGCCCAACTGGACGATAGAGCCGTCCTCTTCGGCAATTCCGATGAACCGATTCGGCGCGAGCATGCCGAACTGCGGGTGCATCCAGCGCACCAGCGCCTCCACGCCCCGCACCGCTCCGTCCTCCATGCTGACCAACGGCTGGTACTCCAGGGCGAATTCGCCCCGCTCGACGGCGGGCCGCAGCGTGGAGGTGAGCGCCTGGCGGGTCATCCGGTGGGCGTTGCGCTCGGGGTCGAAGAGCGTCCAGCGGGCCTTGCCGTCCGCCTTCGCCCAGTAGAGCGTCGTGTCCGCGGCCTGCATCAGGCCGGTCGCGGTGGTTCCGGCGGTGACCCGCTCCACCACCCCGATCGACGCGGACACGGAGAGCCGCTGGCCGGCCAGGTCGAAGGGCTCCTGGAGGGTGACGAGCACCGAGCGGGCGAGGTCGGCGAGCTGTTCCGTACCCGTGGAGTCCTCGACGAGCAGCGCGAATTCGTCGCCGCCGAGCCGGGCGACCAGATGGCCGCCGCCCCGGACGTTCCCCGCCTGGTCGGCGCAGGCGGTGAGACGGGCGGCGACGGCGCTGAGCAGCCGGTCGCCGGTGCCGTGGCCGAGGGTGTCGTTGACCGCCTTGAAGCCGTCGAGGTCCAGATAGCAGAGACCGATCCTGCCGGTGCCGCTGTGCCCGTAGCCGGCGGGGTCGAGGGCGGCCGAGAGGCGCTCGAAGAACAGGGTGCGGTTGGGCAGCCGGGTCACCGGGTCGTGCATCTGCAGATGGCGCAGGCGCGCCTGGAGCTCGCGCCGGTCGCTGATGTCGGCGACCGAGACCAGCACGCTGGAGCTGTCGGGTACGGGGGCGACGCTGATCTCGGCCCAGAGCGAGTGCCCGTCGGGGTGCTTGAGGCGCCGGGTGCAGCGGAAGCGGGAGCGCCGGCCGCGCAGCACCTCGCGGTAGGCGTGCCAGGTGCGGGCGTCCGCGGCCAGGTCCACGAGGTCGGCGGCGGGCGTCCCGGCCAGTGCGGCGGCGTCGGTGCCGAGCAGCGCGGCGAGGGCGTCGTTGGCGGCGACGAGCAGGCCCTCGTGGTCGACGACGGCCATCGCGAGCTGGGCGGCGTGGAAGGCGGCGCGATAGTCGCGCTCCGTAACCGAAAGCCGGGGTGCACGGGGCGTACCGGTCGCCGGGCTCGGTACGTCGGAGGTTCCGCTCACCGCTCGCTCCCGCAGGGCAGTTGTTCTCGTACAGATGGAATCCAGCGAGGAAAGTGTGCCGATCATAGAGGCTGGCACACGGGCCGTTCCAGCTCCGCCACCGTACTCCCGCCGTGATGCGGAGCACCCTGTGCTCGCGGTCGATCGTTTCTGCACGGGTCTGGTCGAGGCTGCTCCCCCCTGTGTTCGTTTGTGACTTTCCGTGAAGGGCCGTGATGTTCGGCCAGTCACCCGACTGGGGCATCGGAACAGTGCGAAATGCCGCAAATCACCACAGTGTGGGTGGGGTGTTCCGCATCCGTTACCCGGAGGTCGACGTGGAGCGTCACCCGACACCCGGGGGAGTGGACCGTCGCCTGCGCAGTACGGCGGCCGTCCTCACTTCCCTGCTGGCGCTCGCTGCCACGACCCTGGCGGCGGGCCCCGCCGTGGCCTCGTCGGCCGCGGCAGGACCCTGCGCGCTGCCACGCACCGGCGCGCACCACTCGCTGGGCGTGGACAGCTGGAATCCGTCCTACGCGCGCCCTGACAAGACCCTCGACGCGGTCATGATCTTCCTGTCCTTCCCGGACTCGGAGCCCCTGTCCACCCCGGCGGAGCTCGCGGCCGACTACTTCCCCGCCACCAGCCGCTTCTTCGAGCGCGCCTCGTACGGGAAGTTCACGCTGCGCCCGCATCCGCTGAAGAAGTGGATCCGGATGCCGAAGTCCGCAGAGTCGTACGACATACAGCGCGACTGGGACGCCGCCCGGCGCACGGCCTATCTGCGGGACGCGGTGGCCGCAGCCGACCCTTCGGTCGACTTCGGCCAGTACGACGTCGTCTATCTGGTCGCCGACCCCGACGCCCCCGGCGTCGACTCCGACGCCACGAAGGTCGTCAACTTCGACTCCCCGATGCGCGCCGACGGCCACGACCTCAAGCGCCTGGTCACCGTCTTCGAACAGCACCCGCCGGACCGCAATGTGCTGGCCCACGAGACCGGTCACGTCTTCGACCTGCCGGACCTCTACCACCGCCCGACGGACGGCAAGGGCGACTGGGACACCTACGTCGGCGACTGGGACGTCATGGGCAGCCAGTTCGGTCTTGCCCCCGACTTCTTCGGCTGGCACAAGTGGAAGCTGGGCTGGCTGGACCCGCGCCAGGTGGCGTGCGTACAGCGGGGCGGCGGCGGACGGCTGACCCTGGAGTCCCTGGAGGAGCTGCCCGCACACGGCGGGGGCGCGGGAGGGACGCGGCTCGCGGTCGTACGTACCGGGGACGACAGCGCCATCGCCATCGAGGCCAGGTCGTCCACCGGCAACGACCGGTCGACCTGCACCGAGGGCGTGCTCCTGTACCGGGTGCGGGCCGGGACGGAATCGGGCGGCGGGCCCGTCGAGGTGATCGACACGCATCCGCGGACCGCGGCCTGCTGGGACCAGTCGGTCTATCCGCCGCTGGCCGATGCGCCGCTGCAGGTCGGGGAGACCTTCACGGTGCCGGACGACGGGACGAAGGTGCAGGTGACGGACCGGACGCTGTCGGGGGCCTGGACGGTCAGGATCACGCCAGGCGCGCTGTAGCCCGTGTCCGTGTTCATGAGCGTACGAAGAAGCCCCTCGCAGGTGAACCTGCGAGGGGCTTCTTCTGTCTGTGCGCCGTCAGGGACTCGAACCCCGGACCCGCTGATTAAGAGTCAGCTGCTCTAACCAACTGAGCTAACGGCGCCTGGTGACGTCGTAGACCTTAGCATCCTGATCGGCGTGAGGAAAAATCGATATCCGCACCGCAGGCGACGCGCTGGCACGGGCTGCGCGCACACACGCCCAGAGCATCACCTCGGGGCCGGGGAGCCAGGGGTGGCGGGTGTCGGGGGCGACCACCCAGCGCGCTCCCGAGGGGCCGTCCGTGCTGGTCGGCGAGGGTACGGTCACGGCGTCACCGGTGCCGTGACAGAGCAGCGGCGGCACCGCGGTCTCCCGTCCGTCGCGCCCCGTGGTCCCCCATTCCTCCCACTCCAGGAGCGAGGGCAGGCGCTGGGCCGTCCCAGGGGCGGTGAAGAGCAGCATCCGGCCCCGGTGGGTGGCGACAGGGCCGCAGCCGGGTCCTTCCGCCCATAAGGCGTCCAGCATCCGGCGCCCGAACATGGACGGCACATTGACCACGTCGAAGGCGGAGCCGCAGGGCAGCACGACCGGGGCGACAGGGCGCGACTCCCAGAGCGAGAGCGTGGAGCGCGGGTAGGTGGCGGCGGAGGCGAGCCAGGCGGCACCGGCCGGGGTCACTTCGCCGGCCTGGTGCCGGGCGCTGTCGTGGTTGCGGTCGCGGAGGAGGGAGAAGACGTCGCTCATGGAACTAGATCTACCGGCTGTGACGGTTCCGTTTCTGAGGGTTGGCGGAAACCGGGACAGGGCGGGACGGCGGGGAGTATCTTGCGAACCGGCATATGCCAATCAGCTATTAGTGGCCAGAGGTTCCGTTCCTCAGAAGGTCCCGGCCGAAGTCGATCATTTTCTTCGCGTAGTCCTCCGTCCACTGGGCGCGCTCCGCGATGTCGGCCGCGGTGAGGCGGTCGAAACGGCGGGGGTCGGCGAGCTGGGCCGCGGCGACGGCCTGGAACTCGGTGGCGCGGTCGCCGGCGGCGCGGAACGCCAGGGTGAGCTCGGTGGCGCGGCTGAGCAGGGCCGCGGGATCGTCGATCGACTCCAGGTCGAAGAAGTGCTCGGGGTCGGTGGCCGCCTCCGAGGGCTCGAAGATGAGGGGCGCGGGGCGCATGCGCCGCAGGTGCTCGCTCTGGTCGGGGCCGGGGTCCGGCATGCGCGGTTCCTCCTGGGTGGGACAGTTCTGGCCACCGTCCATTGTCCAGCCGAGCGCAAGACGGCCGCACGCGGCCTGCGGCCGCTTGTC
>NZ_JAFLRJ010000246.1 GCF_017315755.1 Streptomyces beijiangensis | reverse complement strand
GCCGGTGGGCTCGTCGGCGAAGACGATCGCGGGCCGGGAGGCCAGAGCGCGGGCCACCGCGACGCGCTGCTGCTGCCCACCGGAAAGCTGTCCGGGGCGGTGACCGAGGCGATCCTTCAGGCCGGCCATGCAGACCACGCGGTCCAGCCACTGCCGGTCGGGGCGGCGGCCCGCGATGGCCATCGGCAGCGTGATGTTCTCCAGGGCGGTCAGTGTCGGCAGCAGATTGAACGCCTGGAAGATGAAGCCGACCCGGTCGCGGCGCAGGTGAGTGAGCTGCCGGTCGTTGAGCGTGCTCAGTTCGGTCGTACCGATGCGGACGGACCCCGAGTCGAACGAGTCGAGCCCGGCGGCGCAGTGCATCAACGTCGACTTGCCCGAGCCGGAGGGGCCCATGATCGCGGTGAACTCGCCTTCCCGGAAGGAGATGCCGACCCGGTCCAAGGCGACGACGCGCGTGTCGCCACTGCCGTAGACCTTGGAGAGGTCGGTGGTGGCGGCCGCGATCCCCCCGGTCATCGGGTACAGCACGTGCGGGGCAAGCGGTTCCGCGGTCATGGGGGTGACTCCTCTTCGGGTACGGAAGGGTGTACGTCGAAGGGTGTCGGGGAGACGTATCGGGATCTCGGCCGGCGTGTATGGGCGCCCGCGCCATTTCGTAGCAGTTGTGCAGCGGCCTGTCGGTCAGACCGGCAGGCGCAGGGTGGCGACGGCGCCACCGTCCGGGGCGTTGGCCAGGTGCAGTTCGCCGCCCAGGAGCCAGGCCTGGCCCAGGGCGATGGTCAGGCCCAGGCCATGGCCCGAGCCGCGCTCGGTCGCGCCGGTCTGGAAGCGGCGCGGGCCGCGCAGCAGCAGGGCCTGCGGGAATCCGGGGCCGTGGTCGCGCACGACGACGGTACGGCCCTCGACGGTGACCTGGACCGGGGCGTCCCCGTGCCGGTGGGCGTTGAGGACGAGGTTGCAGACGATCCGTTCAAGGCGGCGCGGGTCGGTCTCCACGGTGCCCGCGCCCTGGGCGACGACGACCTCGGTGTCGAGACCGGTGCGCACCACCGCTTCGGAGACGACCGCGCCGAGCGGGACCCGGGCGCGGGCCGGCAGTTCAGCACCGGCATCGAGACGGGAGATCTCCAGCAGATCCTCGACCAGGCCGCGCAGATCGCGTACCCGGGCCCGGAGCAGATCCTCCGTCTCACCGGGCGGCAGCAGATCGGCGGCGGCCAGCAGACCCCCGACGGGGGTGCGCAGCTCATGGGCCACGTCCGCGGTGAACTGACGCTCGGTGCGCAGCCGTTGGCCGAGACTGTCCGCCATGAGGTCGACGGTGGCGGCGATCTCGGACACCTCGTCACGGCCCTTGGTGGGCCCGGTCCGGGCATCCAGATCCCCGCCGGAGATCCGGCCCGCGGTTTCGGAGACCCGCCCCAGACGACGGCCGAGCAGCCCGGCCCCGTAGATCGCCAGGGGGGTGGCCACAGCGAGCGCGATCAGTGACGCCACTGCCATGGTCACGTCGAGTTGGTCCAGATCGTGGAGCCGCGGGGCCATGTTGACGCGATAGACCAGAACCCGGCTGCCCGGCCCCCCGGTTCGCTGCGCGGCCCAGACGGTCGGGCCCTCACCATAGTCATCCTCACGTGCGTCGTAGGCCGTATGCCGGTCGCTGTCCGCGGGGCTGCGCAGTGCGGCGGGCAGCCCGGGCGGATCGAGCTCTGCGCCGTCCAGGAGGGTTCCGGTACGCCGGTAGACGTCCATGGCCGAGTACATCGTGTTGAAGGCCTCTGCCTCGGCGCGTTGCCGGATGTCGTGCGCGGTCCACACGTGCACCAGCACGCCCACTGCCGCCGCTACCAGGCAGGCAGTGGCCGCTGCCAGCGCGGCGATCTTCCAGCGCAGGGGGATCCGGACCGGCCGCGACCGGTGGAACGGGTGCATCCGGACTCAGCGCCTGAGCTTGTAGCCGAAACCGCGGACCGTCTCGATCCGGTCGCGGCCCAACTTGCCGCGCAGCCGCTGCACGCACAGGTCCACGACCCGGCTGTCGCCGTCCCAGCCGTACTCCCAGACATTGCGCAGCAGCGTGTGCCGTTCCAGCACGATGCCCGGGTGCGCGGCGAATTCCAGCAGCAGCTTGAGTTCGGTGGGGGTCAGCGCCACCGGGCTCCCGGACACGCACACCTCCAGGCCACCGGTGTCGATCGTCAGATCGCCGAAAACCAGCAGCCTCCCCTCGGACGTCGGCTCCCCGTCGTCTGTGGTCCGCCCGGGTCCCGCGGCGGGTGCGTAGGTCGCCCGCCTCAACAGCGAACGGATACGCGCCACGAGCACATAGGTATCAACGGGTTTGACCACATAGTCGTCCGCCCCGGCCTCGAGACCGGCGACGACGTCGAGCCCGTCACCACGGGCGGACATCATCAGCACGGGCACCAGGCTGGTCTCCCGGACTCTGCGGCACAGGCCGATCCCGTCCAGACCCGGCAGCATCACATCCAGAATCAGCAGGTCGAAACGTTCGTCGCGGAAGAGCTCCAGCCCCGTCAGCCCATCGGCCACGGCCTTCATCCGGTAGCCGTAGCGCTCCAGGGCGACGGTGAACGACCGGCGCATCAGATCATCGTCCTCCACCAGCAGCACGCGGACAGGCTGCGGATCGGGTGCAGCCGGATCGGACGGGGGCACGGGTGAATCACTCCTGTTCGGACAGTTCGGGCATGGTGCGACCTGAAAGAAACGATATGGGAGCGGCCCGCGAACCACAGTTCGCACCGGCCCGGCGCACTGAACCGATGAACGCCCGAGCGTCCCCTGATACCTCCCGTATACAAATCTCGCACCGGCACTGCGGAGAGCGCCGCTGAACCCATGCAAGTCGCCCGGAACACGGGGTGCCGACATCTGGCGAGCAAGGAACGTCCGCGATGGGGATCACGTCGCCGACGCGGGCTGCTGGAGTAGATGAAAGCGGCGGACACCGGGCGCATTCCGTGCCGGGATGGGGGAGTGGCGTTGGGCCACGCGCCGGCGGTCGCCATCGCGTACGTCTTCACTCACGAAGCCCGCAGGCACCGCGAACTCATGGGCACGTCGCATTCCGTATGACGACTCGGGCCAGCATGCCGACGACCCACGGATTTGCTCCTTGGGTCTGAGCCGGCGGCAGGACCGCCCTTCGCGTATCTCGCCCCTGCCGGGCTGTCGCACAGTCGAAGAGTGCGCGGGAAAGGCATCAGGACCCGAGCGGCTGTGTATCGGCATCCGCTCCGCTGCGCAGCACTCTTGTAGGAGTCGGAACTGCGAGCCTCGGCAGGCCCATGCGCTGGGAGACTTCGCCCCTCCGGCACCCGGGCTGCAAGCCGTTGCCGGACCGGACGGTGCTCCGCGGCATCCGGTTTCCGCTGGCTCTCGGGATGCAGCCAGCGATGCTCGAACCCCCGCGAGTGAAGTGGTGGGTTTCCGTGATCGCGAACGGCACGTTCACTCCCGCGCGAGACCAGCCCGCCCGAGTCAGGCTCGGCCTCACCCGCGCTTGCATGCGCGAGGCCGCCACTCGGGGAATGACACGCCGTATTTCCGGGTCTAGACGAGTGAATATATTCCGGTTTCACATGAAATCGGACCGTTAGTCATATCTATGGGCGTGTAGGCCGCGCCTCACCTCTCTACTCGGGTCAGAAGGACCCGAGGGCCGTGCCCGCTCGGAGGAGTCCCATGCGTTCCGTTCGTGTTCTCACCAGCCTCGCCATCTCCAGTGTCGCTCTCGCCGGCGGCGCCCTGGCGCTGTCCGCCCCGGCCGCGTCCGCCGCCACTGGCCCCAACTCCGAGCAGTGCGAGCAGGCCCAGGTGGGGTCGAACGAGGCGCAGAAGAGCCTCGACGCACTGAAGAAGTCCGGTGCCTCGAAGGACAAGATCGACGCTGCCACGGAGATCCTGGAGCAGGCCCAGGTCGCCGAGCACGAGGCGTGTGCGACCATCTCCGGCCCGGTCCACACCGGTGCGGGCGGCACCCAGGGCGGGCTGAGCACCACCGAGATGACCGCCGGTGCGGCCCTGATCGCCACCGCCGCGGCCGGCGGCGTCGTCATGATGCGCCGCCGCTCCAGCGAGAACTGACCTCGCCCGCTCCAACGCCCCTTGGTGCGCCCTCCACCCTCGGGGGGGCGCACCAAGGGGCGTTTCACGTCCGCATCAAGGCAACCCGCGGCAGGGACGCGAGGTGTCGCCCCCCCCACTCGGAAAGGTCGTGCCGCCATGCCCGCCGCGCAGCATTCCCTCGGCGTCCTCCGCCGTCGCCGGGCTGGTCTGGCACTCATACTCGCCGGCCTGGCCACCGGCGGGTTCCTGATAGTCGACAGCTCTGCCGACACCGGCAACACCCCGCCCAGGCCATCGGCCGCCGACGCCTTCACCGGGCCGATACGCCCCGCCGCCCCGGCCCCCACGGTGCACCCGCTGCCCTACTCGCCGCCGACGCGCATCACCATCCCCGCCATCGGGGTCGACGCACCCCTTACCGGGCTGACCACGGACGACGACCACACCCTGCAGCCCCCTCCGCCCGACGACAAGAACCTCGCAGGCTGGTACCAGGAAGGCACGGCCCCCGGCAGCACCGGCACCGCTGTCATCGCCGGACACCTCGACACCCACACCGGCCCCGCCGTCTTCTACCGCATCGGCCAACTCCACAAGAAGGGAACCATCAACATCCTGCGCAAGGACGGGCGCACCATGACCTTCACCATCGACGCCGTCGAGCAGTACGAAAAGAGCGACTTCCCCAGCAAGAAGGTCTACGGCCGGGCCAACCGCCCCGAACTACGCCTGATCACCTGCGCCGGAGCCTATTCCAAGGCCAGCAGCTACAGCGCGAACATCGTCGTCTATGCCCACCTCGCCAAAGCCACACCCCCACCAGCGCGTGTGACACTGACACAGAACCGCATCGCCCAACGCTCCCGCACCACACTCCACAACAGCACCAGCATTCAGCCCATCGGAACCTGAGCCGGACAACCGTGACCGGGTGAACCACCGGGCCCGCGGGTCATACCGGGCGGCAGCGAGCACGGTCGCTGAGGTCAGTAACGAGTTTCAGGCGTCGATGATCTGCGGCCGTGTACCACCGCCCTCACCCTGAAGCGGCAACAAGAGCGGAGCGCCGCAGGCCGCGCCCACAGGGGCGATCCCTGCGCGGGGCTGCCCAGCCCGCCGAACCACAGGCTCCATCTCTGGGCCTAGAAGATCCGCAGGAGAGCGACAGGGGTTCACCACCCCGAAACTGCAACAGTCGCGCCGCCCCTGGTGGGCACCGATGTGCCCACCAGGGGCACAAAAATGCCCTCCGAAACTGCGTTTCCGCAGGTCAGAGGGCATCTGATTGTGGAGCCTAGGAGATTCGAACTCCTGACATCTGCCTTGCAAAGGCAGCGCTCTACCAACTGAGCTAAGGCCCCGAAACGAGGTGACGTGTGAACAGAGTACCGGGTCACCCCGGGGATCTCACACAAAGATTGGGGCTCCCCGTGAGCGACCACTCTCCGTAAGATGCACGACGGGGTTCGCAGCAGCGAAGCCACCTTAATGGGGTAGCGATGGGGAGACGCAATGGATGCAGCACAGCAGGAAGCGACCGCGAGAGCGAGAGACCTTCAGCGCACGTGGTACGGAGAGCCGCTGGGGGCGCTCTTCCGTAAGCTCATCGACGATCTGGGGCTCAACCAGGCCCGGCTGGCCGGCGTGCTCGGTCTGTCCGCACCCATGCTGTCCCAGCTGATGAGCGGCCAGCGCGCCAAGATCGGAAACCCTGCCGTGGTGCAGCGCGTCCAGGCTCTGCAGGAGCTCTCCAGCCTGGTGGCCGACGGCAGTGTCAGCGCCGCCGAGGCCACCGACCGCATGGAGGAGATCAAGAAGTCCCAGGGTGGCTCGGTCCTGTCCAACACCGGCCAGAGCACGACCGGTTCGGGGGCTCCGACCGTGCGCCGCGTGGTGCGTGAGATCCAGTCGCTGCTGCGCTCGGTGGCGGCCGCGGGCGACATCATCGATGCCGCCGACACCCTCGCCGCGGACCACCCGGAACTGGCAGAGTTCCTGCGGGTGTACGGCGCGGGGCGCACCGCGGAGGCGGTCGCCCACTACGAGTCGCACCAGAACTGAGCCCGGGGCCTCCGTCCGGGCCGTCGTCGGGAGGGGCGGGCACGGCACCATGGGTGAGGTATTCGCCGGCCGGTACGAACTGGTCGATCCGATCGGCCGCGGTGGCGCCGGCGCCGTCTGGCGTGCCTGGGACCACCGCCGTCGCCGTTATGTGGCGGCCAAGGTCCTGCGGCAGAGCGACGCTCATGCGCTGCTGCGCTTCGTCCGCGAGCAGGCGCTGCGAATCGATCACCCCCATGTGCTCGCCCCCGCCAGCTGGGCCGCGGACGACGACAAGGTGCTCTTCACCATGGACCTGGTGAGCGGCGGCTCGCTCGCCCATGTCATCGGCGACTACGGCCCGCTGCCGCCCCGGTTCGTCTGCACCCTGATCGACCAGCTGCTGGCGGGGCTTGCCGCGGTGCACGCCGAGGGGGTCGTGCACCGCGACATCAAACCGGCCAACATCCTGATGGAGGCGACCGGACGAGGGCGGCCGCATCTGCGGCTGTCCGATTTCGGCATCGCGATGCGCAAGGACGAGCCCCGTCTCACCGGCACCGGTCTCGTGGTCGGCACACCGGGCTATTTCGCACCCGAGCAGATGATGGGAGCCGAACCGGACTTCACCGCCGACCTGTTCGCCGTCGGCCTGGTGGCGCTTTATCTGCTGGAGGGCGTCAGACCCGACTCCAGGGCCCTCGTCGGACACTTCGTCACCCACGGCACACCGGGACCGCCGCAGGGCATCCCCGAGCCGCTCTGGCAGGTCCTCGCCGGACTCCTCCAGCCGGACCCGCAGGCCCGTTTCCGTACGGCCGCCGGAGCGCGTAGTGCTCTGACCGCAGCCGCCGCTCTGCTGCCCGGCCCTGGCCCCGACGAGGAGGACCTCGAAGTATTCGACCAGATCGGCCCGCTGCCGCCCGGCTTCACCCTCACGGGACCGACGCCGTACGCCCAATCGCCCGTAGTGCAGCAGCTCCAGCCCCAGCAGATGCAACTGCAGGCGCAGCCACAGCCACAGCCGCCCCCCATGCCTCCTCAGACCGGCAGTCACCATCCGGCCCCACCTCCCCAACCGACGCCGTACGAACAGCCCTTCACTTATCCGTACACCGCCCAGCCCGCGCAGGTTCCCACTCGGCCCGCACCGATCGCCCGCAGACGTCCGGGACCACCCCCGAGGGTGACCGCCGGGGTCCTGCTCGTGGCACTGCTCTGTTTCGCGGTGGGCATCTGGGCACTCGCCCAGGGCTGACCTACCAGCCGGCCGCCGCACGCCGCCCGGCG
>NZ_JAFLRJ010000245.1 GCF_017315755.1 Streptomyces beijiangensis | reverse complement strand
GCGCGGGACCGGGCACCGGCGTCCCGACCTCGACGGTCTCCAGCACCTCGGGCCCACCGAAGGACTCAAAGACAACTGCACGCATGACAACTCCCCAGTTCGGTCGGTTCATTTGGGCGGCTCGCTTCCCGCCTCTGGACACAAACCTAAGGAGAGCTACTCTCTTTTGGTAAGTAGGCACCTGAGAGTGCGTAACCCACCCAGAGGTAGGAGCAGGGGCATGGCACCCACGACCACCGCGATCCAGCGCCGCAGCGAGGCCCGTCACGCCTACGACGCCTTCCTCAAGGAGTGCCCGACCAATCAGCTCCTCGCCCGCATCAGCGACAAGTGGGTCTCTCTGATCGTCGCCGCGCTCGGCGAGCGCGGCGGCCCCCTGCGCTACAGCGGTCTCACCCGCAAGATCCCCGGCGTGAGCCAGAAGATGCTGACCCAGACGCTGCGCTCCCTGGAGCGCGACGGGCTGGTGAGCCGTACGGTCACCGCCTCGGTGCCGGTGCGCGTGGACTACGAACTCACGCCGCTCGGCTACAACCTGGCCTGCCTGATGACCGCCGTGAAGGACTGGGCGGAGACACACATGGACGACGTTCTGGCAGCCCGCGCGGAGCACGACAGCAAGGCTGCGGTCCCCACCCCTTGAACCCCGCGCCACCTAATGGCTTTAATGGTTTAATCCATTACAGCCATTAAGGGGACGCCGCATGCTGCTGGCCCAGATCAGCGATCTGCACCTCGACGGAGAAGCCCGCGCCACGGAGCGGGCCACCCGCGTCGTCGACTACCTGCGGTCCCTGACCCGGCAGCCCGACGCCGTCCTGGTCACCGGGGACATCGCCGACCACGGCACCCCCGCCGAGTACGCCGAGGCCGCCGCGCTCCTCGCCCGCCTCGACGCCCCGGTCTTCACCTGCCCGGGCAACCACGACGACCGCACCGCCTACCGCAAGGTCCTGCTCGGCGAGGAGACCCCGCCGGAGGCCCCGGCCACCTCCGCCGTCAACCGCCTTCACCACGCGGCCGGTTACGCCTTCCTCCTCCTCGACTCCAGCATCCCCGGCGAGGACCCCGGCCTCCTCGACGACGAGACCCTCGACTGGCTCGCCCGCACCCTCGACGACCTCGGCGACACCCCCACGCTGCCCGCCTTCCACCACCCGCCGGCCACCCTGCACCACCCGTACGTCGACTCAACGGCACTCACCAACCCCGGCCGCCTGGCCGAGGCCCTCGCGGGCCGCAGCAATATCCCCGCGATCCTCACCGGCCACGCCCACACCCCCGCCGCGACCACCTTCGCGGGACTCCCGCTCCTGGCGGCCCCCGGAGTGACCTCCACACTCCGCCTCCCCTGGGAGCCCGGCGAGGGCCTGACCAGCAGGACCGCGCCTCCCGGGGTCGCCTTCCACGTACTCGGCGAGAACGGCAGCGACGCCATCACGACGCACTTCCGCACCGTCTGAGAGAACCGAAACAGAAGGCCCGCTTGACGAGCGGGCCTTCTTCACGGATATTTATCTGCGTGACACAGATTCTGCATCACGCGGACTTCGACTTAAGGATTTCACCATGACCACTCTCGTCACCGGCAGCCGCGGCAAGGTCGGCACCGCCCTCATCCACCTTCTGCACGGCAGGGGCGCCCCCGTCCGGGCCGCATCCGCCGCCCCCGAGAAGCTCGAACTCCCCGCAGGCGTCGAGTCCGTCAAGCTCGATCTCGGCGACCCCGCCACCTTCCCTGCCGCTTTGTCCGGGGTCACCTCGGTCTTCCTGTACGCCGAGCCCTCGCACATCGGCGACTTCCTGGAGCAGGCCGAAGCAGCCGGAGTCGAGCACATCGTGCTCCTCTCCTCCAGCTCGGTCCTCGCACCCGACGCCGCCGACAACCTGATCGCGGCCAACCACCTCACCGTCGAGCAGGCCCTCGACGCCTCCCCCATCACCTCGACCTCGCTCCAGCCCGGCGCCTTCGCCGGCAACGCCCTGCAGTGGGCCTGGGCCCTGAAGTCCGGACGCCCCCTCGCCCTCCCCTACCCGGGCAGTTACGGCGACCCGGTCCACGAGCGCGACATCGCCGAAGCCGCACTCGCGATCCTCGACGACCCCGCGCTGCGCGGCAGGGCGTACCAGCTCACCGGCCCCGAATCGCTCACCTTCACCGCGCAGATCGCCATCCTGGAGACCGCGACGGGCCGCACCTTCCCCTTCACCCAGGTGACCCCCAAGGCCTGGAAGGAGTCCATGGCCGAGTACATGCCCGCCGCCTTCGCGGACGCGCTGCTCAGCTACTGGGCCTCCACCGACGGCGCCCCCACGCCCCTCACCCAGCACGTCGAAGCCCTGACCGGCCACCCGGCGCGCACCTTCACCGAGTGGGCCAAGGAGAACGCCGACGCCTTCCGCTCCTGACCGACAGCCATTTCCCAGGGCCGGCCGGGGAGCAAATCCCTGGCCCGCACCGCCCACACCGTGCCACCCTGTCGACGTGACCACGCGCCCGGAGATCCATCTCCAATTCGCCCCTGAGCTGCGCCTCTTCGTCCCCTCGGAGCGCTGTCAGGGGCGTACGGCCGTCCGCACCGACGGCTCGTCCAGCCTCGGCCACGTCATCGAATCCCTGGGCGTCCCGCTCACCGAGGCGGGCCGCATCACCGTCGACGGGACCCCGACGCCCCGCTCGCACGTACCGCGGGCCGGGGAATCGATCGACGTGTACGCGGTCGAGCGCCCCCAGCACATCCCCGGCGCCCCGCTCCGCTTCCTCCTCGACGTCCACCTCGGCACGCTGGCCCGCCGGCTGCGGCTCCTCGGCGTGGACGCGGCGTACTTCAGCGAGGACATCGGCGACCCGGCCCTCGCCACACACTCCGCCCGCGAGCAGCGCGTCCTGCTCTCCCGGGACCGCGGACTGCTGCACCGCAGGGAGCTGTGGGCGGGCGCGTACGTCTACAGCGACCAGCCGGACATCCAACTCCGTGACGTACTGGGCAGGTTCGCCCCGGTCCTCGCTCCCTGGACGCGCTGCACCGCCTGCAACGGCGACCTCAAGGAGGCCACCAAGGCCGAGGTCAGCGCACATCTGCACGGCGGGACCGAGCGTTCGTACGACGTCTTCGCCCAGTGCACGGTCTGCGAACGCCCCTACTGGCGGGGCGCGCACCACGCCCGGCTGAACGCGATCGTCGAGGAGGCGGTACGCGACTTCGGTCCCACAAGCCCTACAAGCCCCACAAGCCCTACAAGCCCCACAAGCCCCACAAGCCCCGCGAGCCCTACGCTTCCGCGTCCAGCTCCCCGCTCCGCAGACGCCTGATCTGCCCCGCGCTCAACTCCACGGTCCGCCGCATGTGTTCGGTGATGAGGGCGATCTCGTCGTCCCCGTACGCATCGAACATCTCGAACCAGGCCCCGTTCAACTTCCCCCAGACCGCCCCGAACTCGGCCATCCGCCCGGGTTCCAGAACGACCAGCACCTTCCGCCGGTCCTCGGCGTCGCGCTGCCTGGTGATGTACCCGGACCGCTCCAGCCGGTCGACGAGCCGCGTGGCCGACCCGGTGGTGAGCCCGGTCAGCTCGGCCACCCGACCCGTGGTGACCGGCGCGTTCTCGAGACCCAGCAGGTTCAGACACTGCAGATCGGTCGGATGAAGCCCGAGGTGATCGGCGAGCGCCTGGTTGAAGAGGGCGTACGAGGCCATGTACCGCCGCGACTCGGCGCCCAGCTCGGCCATCAGCCGCGCACGCTTGCCCGATGCCTTCAACTCCTGTGTCATGCAGCAAGTGTACGGCGCAGACTCACCCCCTGCCGAGTCACTCCAGGACGTGCCTCAGATACGCCCGAGGATCGGCGAGATAGCGCCGCCAGTGATCGACGATCGCCAGATCGCCCCACTCCACCCGCTCCATGCCGTGCTCCCCGACCTCCACGATGTCCGCGCCGGGCAGCGCGGTCAGCAGCGGCGAGTGCGTGGCGCAGATGACCTGGGCGCCTTTCTCGGCCAACCGGGCCATGTGCCCGATCAGTTCGAGGCACGACGTGAACGAGAGCGCCGCCTCCGGCTCGTCCATCACATACAGCCCGGCGACCTGGAACTTCCCCCGGAACGCCTCCAGGAAGCCCTCGCCGTGGCTGCGCCCGTCCGGCTCGAACCCCTCCCGCCCCAGCGCGTCGAGCGCGGTCTCCGCCCGCAGGAAGAACCCCTTCCGCGCCGCGAAGCTCCGCGCCATCCGCCGCCCGCCGGCCGCCGAGTCGAACCGGATGCGCTCACCGAGCACGGACTTCTCCCGGTGCGAGGCGTACTTCCAGTCGTGCGATCCCCCGTACGAATCGAGCCCGAACCCCTCCGCGAACGCCTCGACCAGCGTCGACTTCCCCGACCCGTTCTCCCCGACGAGAAAGGTCACCGGCGCCGTGAACCGCAGCCCCTCGGCCAGCAGCTGCCGTACGCACGGCACCCGCCAGGGCCACTCGCCCTCGTCATGGGCCCCCACATGCGCGTACGCCCGCTCAACAATCACCCCACAAGCCTCCCACCTGCAACGACAACCGGCCTCCTACGGCCGCTCGGCGGTCAGATACCGCTGCACCGTGGGCGCGAGCCACGCCACGACCTCGTCCCGGTCCATCGCGACAGCCGCCGGGATCCGCAGTACGTACCGCGCCATCGCCATGCCCAGGATCTGCGTGGTGACCAGCAGGGCCCGCTGCGGCGCCTGCTCGGGATAGGGACAGACGCCGGCCGCGACCGGCCCGATCTGCTGGCGCAGGATCTCCTGCATCCGCTCGGCCCCCGCCGCATTGGTGACGCCCACCCGCAACAGGGCGGTCAGCACCTCGTCCTGCTCCCACCGGTCGAGGAAGTGCGAGACGAGCACAGCCCCGATGTGCTTGCCCGGCAGCGCCCCCAGCTCCGGCAGCCGCAGCTCGAACGCTGAGGCGGCGACGAACAGCCCCTCCTTGTTTCCGAAGTACCGCATCACCATCGAGGGATCGATCTCCGCGTCCCGCGCGATGGATCGGATCGTCGCGCGCTCATACCCGTCCGCGGCGAAACGCTCACGGGCGGCAGCGAGGATCACGCCCTTGGTGACCTCGGAGGAACGCCGTACGGGAGCCACTGGATCTGCCATGTCAACAACTGTAGGCCAACAGTCGTTGACAAGCCACCCCTCCCGCCCTACCGTTGCCAACAAGCGTTGACCAACAGTTGTTGGCACAGGAGGCAGCCATGGCCGCAGAGCCCAGCACCACCGACACCAGCACCACCGGAACTGGCACCACCGAGACCGGCACGCCCGGATCCACCACGACGGACGTCCTCGTCGTCGGCGCGGGCCCCACCGGCCTCCTCCTGGCGGGCGACCTCGCCACCGCAGGACTGAAGGTCACCCTCGTGGAACGCCGCGCCCACCGGATCAGCAACCTCACCCGGGCCTTCGCGATCCACGCCCGCACACTGGAAGCCCTGGACGCCCGCGGCCTCGCCGACGACCTCGTCAAAACCGGCTCCATCACCCCCGCCCTGCGCGTCTTCGGCAGCGTCCGCATGGACTTCAGCCACCTCCGCACCCGCTTCCCGTTCCTCCTCATCACCCCGCAGTACGAGGTCGAGCGCCTCCTCGAAAAGCGCGCCGTCGAGGCCGGGGTCGACTTCCGCTACGAACGCGAACTGACGTCGCTCACCCAGTCGGCCACCACCGTCACCGCCCACCTCCGCACCCCCGAAGGCGCCGCCGAAACGACCACCGCCCGGTACGCCGTGGGCGCCGACGGCCACCACAGCGCGGTCCGCGAAGCGCTCGGCATCCCCTTCCCGGGAGAAGCCGTCCTCCGGTCGATCGTGCTCGCCGACGTACGCCTCACCGACCCGCCCAAGGAGCTCCCCCTCCTCGCCACCGCCCCCGACGGTGACTCCTTCACCTTCATCGCCCCGTTCGGCGACGGCTACTACCGAGTGATCGGCTGGGACCGCCACCACGTCGTACCGGACAGCGACCCGGTCGACTTCTCCGAGATCCGTACGCTCCTCCAGCGCACCCACGGCACCGACCACGGTGCACACGACGCCCGCTGGCTCTCCCGCTTCCACAGCGACGAACGCCAGGCCCCCCGCTACCGCGAAGGCCGCGTCTTCCTCGCCGGGGACGCCGCACACGTCCACTCCCCGGCCGGCGGCCAGGGCCTCAACACCGGCCTCCAGGACGCCGCCAACCTCTCCTGGAAACTGGCCCGCGTACTGAACAACCCGGCAACCCCCGAAGCCCTCCTCGACACCTACCAGTCGGAGCGCCACCCCGTGGGCACCTCGGTCCTCCGCACCAGCGGCGCCCTGGTCCGCCTCGCCGTCGCACACACCGCACCCCGCAAGGCCCTGCGCGCCGCGCTCACCACCGTGCTGAAGCACCTCACCCCGGCCCGCCGCAGGGCC
>NZ_JAFLRJ010000244.1 GCF_017315755.1 Streptomyces beijiangensis | reverse complement strand
CCGCCTGCCATCTGACGGCAGAGCAGAAGCAGACCTTCTTCACCGAGCAGATCAAGCCGCGGCTGCGCTGACCAGGAGTCGAGAAAACACCATGACGGAAAATGTGGCGCTGACCAAGGTCCCGGCCCCCCGCGACGAAGACGGAGGGGACCGGTCACCCCTGCTGGAGGTCTCCGGCCTCACCAAGTACTTCCCGGTCAACGGCGGCTTCATCTTCAAACGGCACATCGACGACGTACGCGCCGTGGACGGCGTGGACTTCTCCATCGGCGAGGGCGAGAGCCTGGGCCTGGTGGGCGAGTCGGGCTGCGGGAAGTCCACCACGGGACGCCTGATCACCCGCCTCGCCGAACCCACCGCGGGGAAGATCATCTACGAGGGCATGGACATCGCCCACGCCTCCCGCAAACAGCTGGCCCCGATCAGGTCCGAGATCCAGATGATCTTCCAGGACCCGTTCGCCTCGCTCAACCCGCGCCAGACCGTCGGCGACATCATCTCCAACCCCATGGAGGTCAACGGCATCACCCCGCCCGGCGGCCGGGAGAAGCGCGTACGCGAACTGCTGGAGACGGTCGGGCTCAACCCCGAGCACTACAACCGCTTCCCGCACGAGTTCTCCGGCGGTCAGCGCCAGCGCATCGGCGTGGCAAGGGCGCTGGCCCTCAAGCCCAAGCTGATCGTCGCCGACGAGCCCGTCTCGGCCCTGGACGTCTCCATCCAGGCCCAGGTGGTCAACCTGCTCCAGCAGCTCCAGGAGGACATGGGCATCGCATTCCTCTTCATCGCCCACGACCTGGCGATCGTCCGCCACTTCTCCCAGCGGGTCGCGGTCATGTACCTGGGCCGGATCATGGAGATCGGCGACCGGGAATCCATCTACCAGCGCCCCCGCCACCCGTACACCCACGCGCTGCTCTCCGCCGTGCCCGACGCCGATGTCGAGGACGAGGGCGAGGAGGGCTCCGGCCGCGAGCGCATCCGGCTGGCCGGAGACGTGCCTTCGCCGGTCATGCCTCCGTCGGGCTGCCGGTTCCGTACGCGCTGCTGGAAGGCGCAGGACAAGTGCGCCACGGACACACCACCGCTGGTACGCATCGATGGCAGCGCCCAGGGGCACCTGACGGCCTGTCATTTCCCCGAGGAACCGACGATCGAGGGCCGGGTGGAGGATGTGATTCTCGACCCCGCGCTGGCCGCGATCGAGGAGGCTACGGACACCCATTGACCCGAGTCCGGTAGACCTCCGATCGGAGGGGCCCGTGTCCGTACACCCCAGATCACCACGGACACGGGCCTCTGCACGCCTAGTCGGACGGCGGCACCACGACCCGCTCCTCCGCGAAGTGGCAGGCCGAGTCGTGATGGGCCGGGCCGCTCTCCAGCCGGAACACGGCGGGCACCGCCAGCTCGGGCACCTCCAGCGCACACCGCTCCTGCGCCTTCCAGCAGCGGGTGCGGAAGCGGCAGCCCGACGGCGGGTTGGCCGGCGAGGGCACATCGCCGGCGAGGATGATCCGGTCGCGTTTCGTCCGCGCCTCGGGGTCGGGCACCGGGACCGCCGACAGGAGCGCCTGGGTGTAGGGGTGTGTCGCGTGGTCGTAGATCTGGATGTCGGTACCGATCTCCGCCATCCGTCCGAGGTACATCACGCCGACGCGGTCGGAGATGTGCCGCACGATCGAGAGGTCGTGCGCGATGAAGACGTAACTCAGGTTGAACTCGCTCTGCAGCCGGTCCAGCAGGTTCACCACCTGCGCCTGCACCGACACGTCAAGTGCCGAGACCGGTTCGTCGGCCACGATGATCTCCGGCTGCAGCGCGAGCCCGCGCGCGATGCCGATGCGCTGGCGCTGCCCGCCGCTGAACTGGTGCGGATAGCGGTTGATGTACTCCGGGTTGAGCCCGACCACGTCCAGCAGGTCCTGGACCTTCTTGCGCCGGTCGCCCTTGGGCGCCACCTCGGGGTGGATCTCGTACGGCTCCCCGATGATGTCGCCGACCGTCATCCGCGGGTTCAGCGAGGTGTACGGGTCCTGGAACACCATCTGGATATTGCGTCGTACCGCCTTGAGAGCACGCCCGGACATCGTGGTGATGTCCTCGCCCTTGTACTTGATCTGCCCCGCGGTGGGCCGCTCCAGATTGACCAGCATCCTGGCGACCGTGGACTTCCCGCAGCCCGACTCCCCGACGATGCCGAGGGTCTCGCCGGCCCTGAGGTCGAAGGAGATCCCGTCGACCGCCTTGACCGCGCCGACCTGCTTCTTGATGAGGATGCCCTGGGTGAGCGGATAGTGCTTGACGAGGTCACGGACCTCCAGGATGGGCTCCTGCCCGGCGAACGCCGTCTCGGCGCGGGACTTGGTGAGCAGCTCACGTGCCACCTCGCCCTCCGCCGCGGCCTCCGTGCGCCCCGTGTGGTCAGCGTGCATCGAGCGTCTCCTTCCAGAAGTGGCAGGCGCTCTGGCGCGTCTCGGACACCTGGGCCAGCGGGGGCACGTCGGTGCGGCAGACGTCCTGTGCCATCGGGCAGCGGGGGTTGAAGGCACAGCCCGGCGGAATGCGCAGCAGGTTCGGCGGCAGACCCTTGATCGCGTACAGCTCCTGGCCCTTCTGGTCCAGGCGCGGGATCGACTGGAGCAGACCCTTGGTGTACGGGTGGGCCGGGGCCTTGTAGATCTCGTGGACGGGCGAGGTCTCGACGATCCGGCCCGCGTACATCACCGCGATCTTGTCGGCGACGTCCGCGACGACACCGAGGTCGTGGGTGATCAGGATGAGCCCCATGTTGAGCTCGCGCTGGAGCTCGGCGAGGAGGTCCATCACCTGGGCCTGGACGGTGACGTCGAGGGCGGTGGTCGGTTCGTCGGCGATGATCAGCGAGGGCTCCAGGGCCAGCGCCATGGCGATCATGATGCGCTGGCGCATACCGCCGGAGAACTGGTGCGGATACTGCCCGACGCGCTCCTTGGCGGCCGGGATCCGTACCCGGTCCATCAGCTCGACGGCCTTGGCCTTGGCGTCCTTGCGGGACATCCCCCGGTGGACGGTGAACAGTTCACCGATCTGCTCGCCCACACTCAGTACGGGATTGAGGGAGGACAGCGCGTCCTGGAAGATCATGGCCATCTCCTGGCCCCGGATCTTCCGCCGCTCCTCGCCCTTGAGCTTCAGCAGATCCTGGTCCTTGAAGAGGATCTCGCCACTGCTGATCTTGCCGGGCGGCATGTCGAGAATGCCCATGACCGCCTGCGCGGTGACCGACTTGCCGGACCCCGACTCGCCGAGGACGGCGAGCGTCTCGCCCTCGGCCACCGAGTAGTTGACCCCGTTGACCGCCTTGGCCACACCGTCGCGGGTGTGGAACTCCACGTGCAGATCGCGCACTTCGAGCAACATCGCTACGGGCTCCTCAGCGCAGTTTGGGGTCGAGGGCGTCGCGCACCGCGTCGCCGAGCATGATGAACGCGAGCACCGTGAGCGCCAGGGCGCCGGCCGGATAGAGCACCATGTGCGGCGCGTTGCGCATGTAGTTGGAGGCCGCGGAGATGTCGATGCCCCACGAGACGGCCGGCTCCTTGAGCCCGACGCCGAGGTAGGAGAGCGTCGCCTCCAGCGAGATGTACGTACCGAGCGCGATGGTCGCCACGACGATCACGGGGGCGACGGCGTTCGGGGCGACATGGCGCAGCATCATGCGCGAGTTGCTGGCGCCGAGCGCCCGCGCCGCCTGCACGAAGTCGTTCTGCTTGACCGTGATCACCGAACCGCGGGCGATACGGGCGATCTGCGGCCAGCCCAGCAGGATCATGAAGCCGATCACCGGCCAGACCGTGGAGCCGGTGACGACGGAGAGGAAGACCAGGCCGCCGAGGACTACGGGGATGCCGAAGAAGATGTCGCTGATCCGGGAGAGGATCGAGTCCCACCAGCCGCCGAAGAACCCCGCGAGCGCGCCCAGGAAGCTGCCGACGATGGCCACTCCGAGGGTCGCGCAGACGCCCACGGTCACGGAGGTGCGGGTGCCGTAGACGACCCGGGTGTAGACGTCCCTGCCCTGCGGGTCGTAGCCGAAGGGATGGCCCGGCGACGAGCCCTGCTGGGCCTTGGAGAGGTCGGCCTTGAGCGGGTTGCCGCTCGTGATGAGCGAGGGCCAGAGCGAGATGATCAACAGGAAGAGAATGATCAGACCGGAGATGATGAACACCGGGTTGCGCCGCAGGTCGCGCAGGGCGTCCGACCAGAGGCTGCGGGCCTTCTCCGAGGGGTCCTTGGGAAGGCCGCCCGGCCCCCCGTCCAGGCTGCTGCCCTCGCTGATCGCGAGGTCCATCGCGCCACCGGCTCCGGTGCCGGCGATGGCAGGGTCGTACGGCTGCGGCTCAGGCATATCGGATCCTCGGGTCCAGTACGGCGTACAGAAGGTCGACGATGAGGTTCGCCAAGAGGAAGACCAGCACCAGGATGGTCACGAAGCCGACGACCGTCTGGGTGCTCTGGCGGAGGATGCCCTGGTAGAGCTGGAAGCCGACGCCGTGGATGTTGAAGATGCGTTCGGTGACGATCGCGCCGCCCATCAGGGCGCCGATGTCCGTACCGATGAAGGTGACCACCGGGATGAGCGAGTTGCGCAGCAGGTGGCGGGTGATGATGCGGAACCTGGGCAGCCCCTTGGCGACGGCGGTGCGTACATAGTCGGCGCGGGCGTTCTCCGCGATGGACGTCCTGGTCAGCCGGGTGACGTACGCGAGAGAGACCGAGGCGAGCACGAGCCCCGGGATGATCAGTTCGTTGAAGGGGGCCTCCGAGGAGACCGACGGACTGATGATCTTCCACTGGACGCCGAGCACCAGCTGGAGCATCAGACCGGTGACGAAGGTCGGGATCGCGATGACCACCAGGGTCAGGATGAGCACCAGGGTGTCGATCGGCCGGCCGCGCCGCAGCCCCGTGACCACGCCCAGGCTGATACCGATGACGACCTCGAAGACGATCGCGACGATCGTCAGGCGAATGGTGACCGGGAAGGCGCTGGCCATCAGCTCGGTGACCTTCTGGCCGTTGAAGGCGGTGCCGAAGTCACCGGTGAAGACATTGCCCATATAGGTCAGGTATTGCTGCCACACCGGCTTGTCGAGGCCGTACTCCTTGCTGAGCTGGGCGGCCGTCGCGGGATCGCAGGCCTTGTCGCCGCAGAGGCCCGCGATGGGGTCGCCCATCACGTTCACCATCAGGAAGATCAGCAGCGTGGCGCCGAAGAAGACGGGGATCATCTGCAGCAGACGCCGGATCACATAACGTCCCATGAAGGGCTCCGGGGGTCGTGGTCGTGGGAAGGGGTGCGGCCCGGCGCGGGGTGCGCGCCGGGCCGTCAGCCTTCTGGCGTCAGTTGACCTTGATCTCGTTGTAGACCGGGACGCTGAACGGGTTCAGCGTGACGTTCGAGACCTTGGTCGAGTAGCCGGCGCTGCCGTTCTGGTACCAGAGCGGAATGGCGCCCATCTGGTCCCGCAGCACACCCTCGGCCTGCTGGAAGAGGGAGACGGCCTTGGCCTTGTCCGTCTCCGCGTTGGCCTGGTCGACGAGCTTGTCGAACTCGGCGTTGGACCACTTGCCGTCGTTGGACGAGGCGTTGGTGTAGTACAGCGGCTGCAGGAAGTTCTGGATCAGCGGGTAGTCCATCTGCCACCCGGCCCGGAACGGACCCGTCATCTTGTTCTGGCCGATCTTGTTGCGGAAGTCGGCGAAGGTGCCGGTCGGGTCGCCGACACATGCCTTGTCGTTGCCCAGGGCGTTGTTGATGCTGTTGCAGACCGCGTCGACCCACTCCTTGTGGGAACCGGTGTCCGCGTTGTACCCGATCTTCAGCTGGCCGCCGGGGATGCCACCGCCCTCGGTGATCAGCTTCTTCGCCTCGGCCGCGTTGTAGGTGCAGCCGTCGCCGCAGAGGCCTTCCTTGAACCCGCCGTCGGCGCCGAGGACCGGGGAGGTCCAGTCGGTGGCCGGGGTGCGGGTCTTCTGGAAGATCGTGTCCGTGATCTGCTCACGGTTGATCGCCATCGAGAGGCCCTTGCGGACCTTGACCGCGCCCGCCGTGTTCCAGTCGCTGTCGTAGAACGGGAAGGCGAGGGTCTGGATGATGCCTGCGGGGGTGTTGAGGTACCGGTCGCCCAGGTCGCTCTTGACGTTCTTGAGCTGGGAGGCGGGCACATCGTCCACGAGGTCGAGGTTGCCGGCGATGAGGTCGGTGTAGGCGGTGTTGTTGTCGGTGTAGACCTTGAGGTCCACACCGCCGTTCTGCGCCTTGTCGTCGCCCGGGTAGTCGGCCCACTTCCGGAGGCTCATCTTCGAGCCCTTGGTGTACGAGTCGATGGTGTACGGCCCGTTCCCGATCGGCTTCGCCAGCCAGGCCGCGTGGTCGTCGAAGAAGGCCTTGGGCAGCGGGGCGTAGGCCGCGTAGCCCAGGGTGTCGGGGAAGGTCGAGAACTTCTGGTTGAGCTTGACCGTGAACGTCAGGTCGCCGGTGACCTTGAGCCCGGACAGGGAAGGCTCGCTGGCCGTGCCGGACACCGGGTGGACCTTGTCGTAGCCGTCGATGTACTCGAAGAAGTACGCGTTCTTCTGGCTGTTCTTCAGCAGGGCGCCGTAGTTCCAGGCGTCCACGAACGACTTGGCGGTGACCTTCTCGCCGTTGGAGAAGGTCCAGCCGGGCTTGACGGTGATGGTGAAGTTCGTCGAGTCCGTGGTCTCGATCTTCTCGGCGAGCATGTCCTTCGCCTCGCCGGTCTTCGGGTCGTACCGCTTCAGCCCGCGGAAGACCATGTCGAGGACCTTGCCGCCCTGGACCTCGTTGGTGTTCGCCGGTTCCAGCGGGTTCTGCGGATCGCCCCACGAGGAGCTGACCACCCCGTCGCTGCCACCGCTGCCGCTGTCTCCCCCGCCACCGCAGGCCGTCGCCGCAAGGGCAACGACGACCGCGCATGCGGTCCACTTGGCGTGCGTGGCTCCGCGCATGGAGTGCCTCCTCAGATCCCAAGTCTCACTTAGGGGCAAATATGTCCCCAGAACAGACTTGATGCACCTTTATCGACCCCATTTGGCTCATGAGCACGCAGAACGGCCCGCCACCGGAGGGCTTCTCCGGTGGCGGGCCGCGGTACTGCGGGGGCGTCAGGCCTTGTCGCCCCCGGCCGGCTCGTCCTCCAGCGCGACGAGTGCGGGGTCCAGGATGATGTCCTGGGTGCGCTCCGTGGTGGGGTCCTCCGGGAAGTGGCAGGCCGTCAGGTGGCCCGGCAGGTTCCCGGAGATCTGCACCAGCGGCGGCTCCTCCGTGGCGCACTTGTCCTGTGCCTTCCAGCAGCGGGTGCGGAAGCGGCAGCCGGACGGCGGCGAGATCGGGGAGGGCACATCGCCTTCGAGGCGGATGCGCTCCTTCTTCACCACGTCGATGTCGGCCTCGGGGACCGCCGACATCAGGGCGTGCGTGTACGGGTGGCGGGGCCGCAGGTAGAGCGAGTCCCGGTCCGCGATCTCGACGATCTTGCCGAGGTACATCACCGCGACACGCTGCGAGAAGTGCCGCACGATCGCGAGGTCGTGGGCGATGAAGACGAAGGCGATCCCCATCTCCTTCTGCACCTTCTGCAGAAGGTTGACGACCTGCGCCTGGATCGACACGTCGAGCGCGGATACCGGCTCGTCGGCGATGATCAGCTTCGGCTCCAGCGCGATGGCGCGGGCCACCCCGATGCGCTGCCGCTGGCCGCCCGAGAACTCGTGCGGGAAGCGGTTGTAGTGCTCCGGGTTGAGTCCGACGATCTCCAGCAGCTCCCGCACGCGCGCCTCACGGCCGCCGGACGGGTTGATGCCGTTGATCTCCATCGGGCTCGCGATGATCGAGCCGACGGTCTGCCGTGGGTTCAGCGACGCGTACGGGTCCTGGAAGATCATCTGGATCTCGGACCTGATCGGCGCCAGCTGCTTGCGGCCCGCGTGGCTGATGTCCTGCCCGCGGTAGGTGACCGAACCGGCGGTCGGCTCGAGCAGCCGGGTCAGCAGCCGGCCGGTGGTCGACTTGCCGCAGCCCGACTCGCCGACGAGGCCGAGGCTCTCGCCCGCGTTGACGTCGAAGGTGACCCCGTCGACCGCCTGGACGGCGCCGACCGTCCTGCGGATCGGGAAGCCGCCCTTGATCGGGAAGTGCTTCGCCAGGTTCTTGACCTGGAGCAGCGGGGTGGCCGTCTCCGCGTCCCGCTGCTGCGGTACGGAGGCTGCCTTGGTCGTGGTGTTGTTGTCGCTCATGATCGGGCCCCAGTCGGCAGTAGGTCAGACCAGCCGGGGCTGGATCGTCTCGATGAACACCTGCTGCTTCTGTTCAGCCGTCAGGTGGCAGGCGGCCGCGCGCCCGGTGGGAAGCTCCGGACGGAGGGTGCTGCACTTGCCGTCGCCCGCGACCAGCGAGGGGAACTCGCAGCGCGGGTGGAAGGCACAGCCCGACGGCGGGTTCAGCAGCGACGGCGGGGAGCCGGGGATCGGGCGCAGCGGCTCGTTCACGTCGGCCGAGAGCCGGGGCATGGACCCGAGCAGACCCCAGGTGTAGGGATGCTGGCCGGCCTTGAGCACCTCGCGTACGGAACCGCGCTCGACGGCCCGGCCCGCGTACATCACGAGCAGGTCGTCGGCCATGTTCGCCACGACACCCAGGTCGTGGGTGATCATGATGATCGCGGAGCCGAACTCCTGCTGGAGGTCCTTGAGCAGGTCGAGGATCTGCGCCTGGACGGTGACGTCCAGGGCGGTGGTCGGCTCGTCCGCGATCAGCAGCTCGGGGTTGCAGACCAGCGACATCGCGATCATCGCGCGCTGGCGCATACCGCCGGAGAACTGGTGCGGGTAGTCGTCCACCCGGTTCTTCGGGTCGGGGATGCCGACCTTGCCGAGCATCTCGATGGCCCGCGCGCGGGACTCGCCCTTGGAGGCGCCGGTGTGCTTGCGGAAGGGTTCCGAGATCTGGCGACCCACTGTGTAGTACGGCGAAAGAGCGGTCAGCGAGTCCTGGAAGATCATCGCCATCTTGTTGCCGCGGAGCTGCTCGAGATCCCGCTCGGAGGCGCCGTTCAGCTCCTGGCCGTCCAGCATCATCGAGCCCTCGACCGAGGTCGCCTTGCGGTTGTGCAGGCCCAGGATGGAGAGGTTGGTGACCGACTTGCCGGAGCCGGACTCGCCGACGATGCCGAGGGTCTTGCCCCGCTCCAGGTCGAAGGAGAGCCCGTCGACGGCCTTGACGATGCCGTCCTCGGTGGAGAACTGCACCCGCAGGTCGCGTACCGAGAGGAATGCGTCGGATCCGGTAGGAGCCTTGGCGTCCTCGGTCTGGGTGAGTGTGGTCACGGTATTGCTCCTAGGCCAGCCGCACGCGCGGGTCGATGACGGCGTACAGCGCGTCCACGAGGACGTTCATGATGAGGATGAAGGCGGCACTGATGAGCATGACGCCCATGAGCGTCGGAAGGTCCTTGTCGACCACCGAGTCGCGCGCCAGTCGGCCGATTCCGTTGAGGCTGAAGACGAGTTCGGTGACCATGCCTCCGCCGAGCAGTGCGGCGATGTCCATGCCGACGAGGGTCGCGATCGGGATGAGCGAACCGCGCCACGCGTACCGCATGAAGACGTACCTCGCACCCATGCCCTTCGCACGGGCCGCCCGCACATGCTCCTCCTGGAGCTGTTCGATCATCGAAGAGCGGGCGATACGGGTGTAGTTGGCCGTGAAGATGGTCGCCATGACGAGCCAGGGGATCAGCAGGCCCATGAACCACTTGGCCAGGTCTTCCGTGAACGGCACGTACTTGGGCTTGGAGAGCCAGCCTGTGCTGTAGACGAAGATGCCGAGCACGACCGGGCCCAGGAAGTAGATCTGGAACGAGCTCATGACGAGCGAGACGCCGCTGAAGACCTTGTCGAGCCAGGTGCCGCGCTTGGCGGCGGCGATGAGGCCGGCGCTGAGGCCGCCGGTGAGGAAGACGATGAGGCCGCCGGCGGTGAGCGAGAGGGTCAGCGGGAAACGGTCCTTGATCGTGTCCCAGACCATCTGCTGGTTGTTGAAGGAGACTCCGAAGCAGGGGGCCGAGCAGTGGCCGACGTCGAAGTTGCGTCCGGCGAAGATGCCGTACATGTAGTTCCAGTACTGCACCAGAACTGGCTTGTCGAGTCCAAGGTTCTTGTGGATGATCGCCAGCGCGTCCGGGCTGCAGTTCTTGCCGCACGCGAGCATCGCCGGGTCCTGTGGGATGGCGAAGAACATGAAGAACGTGAAGGCGCTGATCAGCACGAGGATGAGGATCGCGCCGGAGCTCCGGCGAAGGAGGAATCTAAGCATGGCAGAACGCTGCTCTCAGAACGGCGGTGAGGCGATGGGAGGGGTCGGGAACCGGTGCCGGGGGGTACGCGAGCCGCCGCGCGCGTACCCCCCGGTACTGGCAATCCGGAACTACTTCTTGAGGAAGATCTGCGTGACGTCGGTGTAGCTGGTCACGGTCGAGTAGCGCAGGCCACCGACGTTGGAGCCGGCGATCTGGAACACCTTGGTGTAGTAGATCGGCGCGGCCGGGTTGATCTTCTCGGTGATGTACTGGCTGAGCTTCGCCCACTCCTTGGCAGCCGCGGCAGCGTCCGTGATCTTCTGGATCCGCAGGATCTCGGAGTTCACGTGAGCGTCGTTGGTGTGCGAGTAGTTGGACGAACCGTCCTGGATCTGCGTCCCGTCGAACGACGGCGGGATGACGGTGTTGCCCGACGGCCAGTCCTGGCCCCAGCCGGTCATGTAGAGGTCAAGACCGTTCTTGACCTTGCCCATCTGCTCGTACCAGGTCGCGGAGTCGATCTCCTTCTTCTGGATGTCGAGACCGATCTTGTTCAGCGCGTCCGCGATCAGGACGGCCTGCTGCTGACGGACCGGGGTGTTGGCGTAGGCGTACACGAGCTTCATGCCCTTGGCGCCGGCCTCGTCGATCAGCTTCTTCGCCGCGGCGATGTCACCGTTCGGCTTCTTGCCCCGGTTGAACGGGTCGATACTGGCGTCGAAGCCCGGAGTCGTCGGCGACAGCAGGCTGCTGGCCGGCTCACCGCCGTAGGCGCCGCCGTCGGCCTTGTAGACCGCGGTGGACGGCATCGCCAGGGCGATGGCGTCACGGACGCGCTTGTCCTTGACGCGGTCCATGTTGAAGTTGAGCTGCCACACGTACGGGGCGTAGCCCTGGACCGTGCGCTTCATGGCCGCCGGGTCCTGAACGACGTCCTTGAGCTCGTTGGTGGCCACCTGACCGGTGAACATGATGGCGTTCTTCGCCTCGCCGCGGTCCGCGAGGATGGTCTTGGTCTGGTCGTCCTTGTCGTGGTTGTACTCGATGTTGAAACCATCGACATACGCGTGACGCGTCGCGTCCGTCTTCTCGTCCCAGTTGGTGTTGCGGACGATCTTCAGGCTCTTGCCCGACTTGTACTCGGCGATCTTGTACGGGCCGATGGCGACAGGCTTGGTGTCGTACTTCGCCTGGGTGTCCGTCTTCTCCGGGACGATGGAGTAACCGGCCATGGCGAGCGCCTGGGGCAGGTCGGGCTGCGCGTCCTTGAAGTGGAAGACGACCGTCTTGTCGTCCGGGGTCGCGAGGACCGAGTCCGGCAGGTGCTTGTTGCCCTTGAAGGGGCCGGCGTAGGCCTTGCGGTAGGCAGTACCGCCGCCCGACAGCCACTGCTGGATGTAGACCGGGCCGTCCGTGATGAACGGCGCGTACAGGCGCTCGATGCTGTGACGGATGTCGGCCGAGTTGATCTCGTGGCCGGTCTCGTCCTTGACGCCGCTCTTCAGCGTGTACGTCCAGGTCTTGCCGCCGTCGGACATCTTGCCGGAGTCGGTGGCAACGTCACCGACGACCGTCTGGTTGCCCTTCGCGTCCTCCTTGTACGTGGTGAGCCCACGGAAGAGGAGCTTGGAGAGCAGGCCGCCGTCGGAGACGTAGATCTGACCCGGGTCCAGGTGCGAGAAGTCGTCCTCCTGGTACACCGTGGCCGTGCCGCCGGAGCGGGCACCGGCGACCGCGGCAGCCGGTCCGGTGGACGCTGCGGCGTCCCCGAAGACGACAGCCTTGGCCTGCGACGCGGCGTCCTGCTTCGTCTTGGTCTTTTCCTTGGCGTTGCTGTTCGAGTTGCTGCTGCAACCGGTCAGCGCGAGAGCGCCGGCGGTAGCGGCGACGACCGCGACCTGCGCCGTGCGCGAACGAATGATGCTCATGGAGTGGAATCCACCTGCCTGTGAGTAGTGATCCTTGTTTGCTGCCTGGCGCATCCGGTCAAGGCCGGCGCCCGGGTGGCAGCTACCCCCCTCGAAAGGAAGATCAGCGGCCCGTCTTGGGGTCGAAGGCATCCCGGACGGAGTCACCGAGGAGGTTGAACGCCACGAAGAAAATGACCATGGCGGCACCCGGGAAGAGCATGTAAATCGGGTCCTGCTCGTAGATCCCTGAGCCGATGGAGAACATCCGGCCCCAGTCGGGGGTGGGTTCGACGTAACCGACACCCACGTACGAGAGGAAGGCCACGTTGAGGATGGTGCTGGGGAGGAGGTACGTGCCCTGGACCAGGATCGGGGTGACCAGGTTGGGCAGGAGCTCCTTGCGGATGATCCGCCACGGGGACGCGCCGGCGACCTTGGCCGCCTCGACGAACTCCCGGTCGCGCAGAGTGAGGGTGACGGCCCGCAGCAGACGGGAGAGACCCATCCAGCCGAGGAACCACATCACGCCGATGATCGCGAGCGTACGGATGTACGTCGGGGTCTCACGGTCCGGAGCGACGAAGACCGTGGTGATGACGGGCATCGCGGCCACGAAGAAGAGCTGGCTCGGCAGCGCGAGGAGGAAGTCCGTGAAACGGCCCAGCCAGTAGTCGACCCGGCCGCCGAAGTAGCCGCCGACGATACCAATGACCACACCCATGGCGACCATGAGGACGGTCGCGATGAGCGCGGTGTAGAGCGACGTGCGCATCCCGTACAGCAGCTGCGTGAACACGTCACGGCCGAGGTTGGGCTCGATGCCGAACCAGAACTCCGACGAGATACCGCCGTTGCCGCCCGACGGCATGTTGAACATGTCCAGCAGATCGGGATTGTCCTGCCCGTACAGGGTGTACGGGTTCTTGCCGTACACCTTCGCGATCAGCGGGGCCAGCGCGGCCACCACGAAGAACACGATCACGATCACGGCGGACACGACCCCGGTGCGGTCGCGCTTGAAGCGACGCCACATCAGCTGGCCCGGGGAGCGGCCTTCGTGCTTCTTCGGCTCCGGCTTGTCCGTCGCCCCGGGAGCACTCTCCACGGCAGAGGAGGCCTCGACGCTCTCGATCTCGAGTGGACTCGTCATGATTCGTCCGTTTCACAGGTGTTGGTGGTCGGCGGCGGATGGCGAGTCGACCCCCAGAGGGGCGGAAATGCCGAGCCGTCGACCGTCGCGCGGCGCGTACGCCCGCTCCGCGAACCGGAGGCGTACAGAGAGGCCTGGGCGTGCGGAGAGGCAGCCCACGGCCGAAATTGCGCGGTTGAGCTACGACAGGGGCGAACTCACCCCGGGAAAGCGCGAGTCGGGCTACCGACCGGCGGTCAGAGAAGTCTGTGGTGCGGGCCGGGCGTGCGGGCCGTGGCGCGGGACGGTTCTACTCGTCCGGCTGTCACCGGGAACGCGACATCCCACTTGGCGCTTGTGGCACCGCACATGGGTTCCTCCTCATGAGTCCACTTGTCTGCAAGAGGGGCACTGAAGTTCGCCGACACCCCTGACGGCGAAGAAACTCAAGTGCCCCGAGTGTGCTCGTGAGTCGACACTCCCCAAAAGTGGATGACCCATTGACCCGAGCTCAATGAGGCAACTATTAAGTACGACCGGGCTGTAAACCACACTTAAAGGGTCTCGGTTTGACAACATCAGTCACACGCGTAGACCCGATATCCGGACAAAGTAATCCGAGACAGACACGCACGAAACGGACTGTTAACACAGCTTTCGGAGAGCGACGGTCGATAACCGGACAGTTGGCCCACGAAAAGCGGTTGACGAAAGGCCCGGACCCCGCCACCGATCGGTGGCGGGGTCCGGGCCTTCAGCGCGGCGTGAGACGTCAGCGCTTGGCGCGCGAGGCCGTGCGGCCGCGCTCCTTCTGGTCCAGGACGACCTTACGGATACGGACGGTCTCCGGGGTCACCTCGATGCACTCGTCGTCGCGGCAGAACTCCAGGGACTGCTCCAGGGAGAGCTTGCGCGCCGGGACCACGTTCTCCGTGTTGTCGGCGGCGGCCGCACGCATGTTGGTGAGCTTCTTCTCCTTGGTGATGTTCACGTCCATGTCGTCGGCACGCGAGTTCTCACCGACGATCATGCCCTCGTAGACCTCGGTGCCGGCCTCCAGGAAGATGACACCGCGCTCCTGCAGGTTGACCATCGCGAACGGGGTCACCGAACCCGAACGGTCCGCCACCAGCGAGCCGTTGTGGCGCGTGCGCAGCTCGCCGAACCACGGCTCGTGACCCTCGAAGATCGAGTGCGCGATGCCGGTGCCACGGGTCTGCGTGAGGAACTCCGTACGGAAGCCGATGAGGCCACGTGCCGGGACGATCCACTCCATGCGGATCCAGCCCGAGCCGTGGTTCGTCATGGTCTCCATACGGCCCTTACGGGTCGCCATGAGCTGCGTGATGGCGCCCAGGTGCTCCTCAGGGGAGTCGACCGTCATGCGCTCGATGGGCTCGTACGTCTTCCCGTCGACCTGCTTGGTGACGACGACGGGCTTGCCCACGGTCAGCTCGAAGCCCTCGCGGCGCATCTGCTCGACCAGGATGGCCAGCGCGAGCTCACCGCGGCCCTGGACCTCCCAGGCGTCCGGGCGCTCGGTGTCCAGGACGCGGAGCGAGACGTTACCGACGAGCTCGCGGTCCAGACGGTCCTTCACCTGGCGGGCGGTGACCTTGTGGCCCTTGCCGCCCTTGCCGACCAGCGGCGAGGTGTTGGTGCCGATGGTCATCGAGATGGCGGGCTCGTCGACCGTGATCAGCGGCAGCGCGATCGGGTTCGCCGGGTCGGCCAGGGTCTCGCCGATCATGATGTCCGGGAATCCGGCGACCGCGCAGATGTCACCGGGACCGGCCTTGTCGGCCGGCCTGCGGGTGAGCGCCTCGGTCATCATCAGCTCGGTGATGCGCACGTTGGACATCGTGCCGTCGCGCTTGATCCACGCGACGGTGTCGCCCTTGTGCAGCTCGCCCTGCTCGACGCGGCACAGCGCGATACGGCCGAGGAAGTTGTCCGCGTCGAGGTTGGTGACGTGGGCCTGGAGCGGGGCGCCCTCGTCGTACTCGGGAGCGGGGACGTGCGAGAGGATCGTGTTGAAGAACGGCTCCAGGTTCTCGCTGTCCGCCGGGACCGTGCCGTCGGCCGGCTTGGTCAGCGAGGCGACGCCGTCACGCGCGCAGGCGTAGACGATCGGGAACTCGATCTGCTCCTCGTCCGCGTCCAGGTCCAGGAACAGGTCGTACGTCTCGTTGACGACCTCGTCGATCCGGGAGTCCGGGCGGTCCGTCTTGTTGATGCAGAGGATGACGGGCATCCGGGCCTGCAGCGCCTTGCGGAGCACGAAGCGGGTCTGCGGAAGAGGGCCCTCGGAGGCGTCGACGAGGAGGACGACCGCGTCCACCATCGAGAGACCGCGCTCGACCTCGCCACCGAAGTCGGCGTGGCCGGGGGTGTCGATGATGTTGATGTTGATGACGTCTCCGCCATCCTTGGGGTGGTACTTGACCGACGTGTTCTTGGCCAGGATCGTGATGCCCTTCTCACGCTCCAGGTCGTTCGAGTCCATCATGCGGTCGTCGAGGTGCTCGGCTGCGTGCGCGGCGAAAGCACCGGCCTGCTTGAGCATGGCGTCGACCAGGGTGGTCTTGCCGTGGTCGACGTGGGCGACGATGGCTACGTTACGGATGTCGTGGCGCGTGGGCATACTGGCTAGCGCTTCTCTCGATCGTGGGATGCGGCGTTGCCTCGTATTCCTGAGAACGCCCGCCGGGCGGACGCGCCACGGCTAGGTCCCATGGTACGGGGCACTGGCGCCGGGGGCTTCCCGGGCGATCGTTACCGGCCGTATCGAGCGCGCTGGAGCCGGTCCGGAGCGGGTCTGGGGCCGATCCGGGGTGGAGATTCCCTCGGGTCAAGAGGTGGGGACGACCTTGCCCGCCGGGGTGGCCGGCGGGCAAGGGTTTTGAGTCCGATCTGAGCTTCGGAGCGGCCGAACCAGGACTTTGTGCCCTAGGACTTCGCCGCGCCCTTCGTGAAGCCGATGTCCTGGTAGCGGGGGGTCTGGAAGCCGAAGGCCCCCGCGTTGGCGACCGACTGCCTGGCGGCCACCAGCTGCGGGCGCTGGTAGAGAGGGATCGATCCTGCAGCAGCCCAGATCCGGGCGTCCGCCTGCTCCACCAGGTCGCGGGACGCCCCCTCGTCGAGCTCGCCGACCGCCTGGTCGAAGAGCTGGTCGATGTGGTCGGTGCCGACCCGGGTGTAGTTCTGCTCGACCGTGAGCGAGCCGTCGGCGGCGGGCTCGGGCTTGGCGTAGATCGGGCGGGCGTCGGTGGCCGGGTAGGCGGTCGCGGGCCACGAGTAGAGCGCCAGGTCGTAGTCGCCGGAGGCGATGTGGTCCTTGAAGTAGCTGTCGTCGGCGACCTTGGTGACCTCGGTACGGATCCCGACGGCGTCCAGCATCTGGGCGATCCGGTCACCGGTGGCGCGCAGCGACTCGGAACCGGGGCCCGAGGGGAGCACGAAGCGCAGGGTCAGCGGCTTGCCGTTCCTGGTCAGTACGGTCGAAGGGACCCCGCCGGCCGGGGCCCGGGTGCCGGTCGGTGCGTACGCCCCCGCGACCCCGCGGCCCTGGCCGTCGGTGTGCGTGCCGTCGTCCTTGCCGTCGTCCTTGCTGCCGTCCTGCTTGCTCTCCTTCTGCGGCGAGCTGCCTGCCTTGGCGCCCTCCGGCTTGGCCGTGGCGACCGCGCCGCCCTCCTTCCAGCCCGCGTCCGCCAGCAGGGCCTGGGCCTCGTGGGTGTCCTGGTCGCCGAGGGCGTCGCTGTTGTCGGCGTACGCCTCCTGGCCCGCCAGGGCGAGGTGGCTGCCGGGTGCCTCGGCTGGCAGACCCAGCGGCTTCAGGACGTCGGCGGCGAGCTCCTTGCGGTTCAGGGCGCGGGCTACGGCCCGGCGCACCCGCTCGTCGCTGAGCGGTCCCGCGCTGCCGTTCAGCGCGAGCTGGGTGTAGGCGGGCTCCAGGGACTTGCGGACCGCGTACCCGCGGAGGTTCGTCTGCTCGGTGTCGTACACCTTGATCGCCGCCTGCGTCCGCTTGCGGGACGTGCGTGCGGCGTCGGCCTTCTCCTCGCCCTCGGAGCCGTGGGCGAGCGCCCAGGAGCGCAGGGCGCTCGCGGGGGTGATGGCGGCGGCGGGCCCGCCGGTCACGCCCGCGTTCTTGTCCTCGACGGCGCGGGTGATCCGGTCGGCTGCGGCGGTGTCCACGTCGGCGAGGTCGAGGCTGCCCGCGGCGAGGGCCGCGGTCCGCTTCTCGCGCGGGACCGCAGTCAGCACGAGTGCGTCGAGCTTGGCGGGCGTGCCCCACCAGCGCGGGTTACGGACCAGGGTGGTGGTGCCGGCGGACCGGTCGACCTCCTTGATCCGGAACGGGCCCGCGGTCGACTTCAGTGCCGTGCGGGCGGCGTCGTTGAAGGCGGCCGGGGAGCCCATGACCTCCTTCGGGTACAGCGGCGAGAAGAGGGAGCGCCAGTCCGCGTACGGCTTGTTGAAGGTCACCTTGACCTCGAGGTTGTCGGCGCCCCGCTCGATCTTCTCGATCCGGTCGTAGCCCGCGTTGCGCGCGGTCCAGTACGAGGAGTCCTTGCCGCTGAGCGCATGCCACTGGGCGACGAAGTCGGGGGCGCCGATCTCGCGGCCGTCGCTCCAGACCGCCTTCTGGTTGAGGCGGTAGAGGACGACCTGCTTGGGCTCGCGGGCGACGGTCTTGGCCGACTCCAGGTAGTCCGGGTTGGCCTGCGGGCGGCCGTTCGCGTCGAGGGTGAAGAGGCTGGGGAGCACGGCGCCGGTGATGCGCGTGGTGGTGGCGTCCGCGTCGGCCTGGAACGCGTTGAGCGTCTCGGGCATCGCGTCGACGGCCCAGCGCAGGGTGCCGCCGTCGGCCAGCTGGGCGCGGCCGGCGGGGGCGACGTCCTGCGGGGCGGCCGGGACGGAGTCGGCGTCGTTGCTCGCACCGCAGCCGGCCAGTGCGAGTACACCGGTGGTGAGGAGCGTTAGAGGGAGGGTGCACTTCGCTCTGGACATGGCTGGAACCTCCGAGGGGCGGGTACCGAAATAGACCGGATTCTGCTCTTTTGGTGGCATTTGCAGCTGATCACACGTATTGCCTATTCACTGAAGAGGACCAGCGGGAGAAATGGCGGGAGGCGGGGCGTGGGGACGCGCGGACCCCACCCATGCGGCCCAGCGCGGCGCGCCCGGCGGGAACCGGCCCACCCCGGCGGGCGTCATGTCCATGTAAGAAACCGTCACGGTGCGGAGGGGCGCATGACAGGCCGGCAGGGCTACGGAGTGCGGCGCGACCTACAGCGCCCACGCACCGTGATGACCCCTGCCACGGCCCGCCGCCTGACCGCCCCGCTGACCTCCACGGCCCTGGCCGTGCTCCTCGCCGGCTGCGGTTCCGGTACGCCGAAGGACGCCGCCCCCGCCTCGTACCCCACCGGCCGGACCAGCGTCGCTGTGGCCGCGGGAGACGACTTCTCCCTGACCGTCGCCTACAACGCCTCGCTCGGCGAGGCCTGGTACGTGGTGGACCCCGGGCCGGACCGCGCCGTACTCCGCGCCCGGGGCACCGACTACGTCTCCGACACGGGAGGGACGCCCGTGCCGGGAGCTGGCGGGACGCGCCACTACCGTTTCCACGCGGTCGCCGCCGGAGCCACCAAGGTCGTCCTGCGCCACTGCCCCGTCAACGCCTGCAAGGGCAGCACGCCGGCGGCCCCGCCCCCCGGCACCGCCCCGGGCAGCATCCGGCCCTCCCGCCTCATCACGTACACCATCACCGTCAGCTGACCGGCAACCCCGGACGTCGAGGACAGCTGCGCGCGCCGGCTGGAGGCCGTCGCCGCCGTCATGGCGCTGCGACTGGCGGCCGGCGCGGCAACCACCCGCATTTCCCAGGGGTTCCCATGAGGCTCCGAGGGGGCGTGCGTCGTTCCGCGCTACCGGAATCCGTGCACGTCCCTTCACAAGTGGGGATGTGACGCGCGACACTCTCCGACGCGCGACCGTTGCCATCCGCACCGCGGAAGTGAGGCAAGTCATGTCCCTGCAGGACGATTTGACGGCAGTCCAGCACTGTCTCGACGATCTGGCGCGTTCGGTCGGGCGGCTCGAGCAGCAGGTCGGCGGCGGCCTGGAGATCCGTCGCGTACGCACCGACGCGGCCCATCTCCGCGAGTCCCTGGCGCTGCTGCGCGACTCCGTGCCGCGGGACCGGGCCCGGGACGGGGTCGAGCTCATCACCATCAGCGACACCCCCTACGACACGGCGCTGTGGACGGACTCGGACGACGAGGGTCTCGGCGCGCGCGACCGGCACGCACCCTGACGTCTCTGGAGTCCTCGTTGGCCACAGGTACGGAACCCCAACCGCTCACCGGCGTGCACGACCCGTCGCGCGCCGCGATCGCCCCCCGCCATCTGCGCACGGACCGCTGGTGGCTCTCGCCCGCCGTCACCGCGGCCGGGCTGCTCGCCTTCATCGTCTACTCGACCTGGCGGGCCTTCGCCAACAGCGACTACTACGCGGCGCCCTACGTCTCGCCGTTCTACTCACCCTGTCTGGCGGACAACTGCGTCCCCATGCGGCACGGCCCCAACTGGGACCTGTTCGGCAGCTGGTGGGGCCTCTCCCCCGCGCTGCTGATCCTGGTCTTCCCGCTGGGCTTCCGGCTGACCTGCTACTACTACCGCAAGGCCTACTACCGGGGCTTCTGGGCCTCTCCCCCGGCCTGCGCGGTCGCCGAGCCGCACAAGACGTACAGCGGCGAGACCCGGTTCCCGCTGATCCTGCAGAACCTGCACCGGTACTTCTTCTACGCGGCGCTGCTCGTCGCGGGGATCCTCACGTACGACACCGTGCTCTCCTTCCGCGACGAGCACTACCGGTGGGGGCACATGGGTCTCGGAAGCCTGGTGTTCCTGGTGAACATCGCGCTGATCTGGGCGTACACCGTCTCCTGCCACTCCTGCCGGCACATCATCGGCGGGCGGCTGCGGCACTTCTCCAAACACCCGGTGCGATACCGGCTGTGGGGCTGGGTGGGCAAGCTGAACGGCCGTCATATGCAGCTCGCCTGGGCTTCGTTGATCAGTGTGGGACTCGCAGACTTCTACGTGTATCTCGTCGCTTCCGGCGTTTTCGACGATCCGCGCTTCTTTTAAAGATGGGGCCTTCTCGATGACTCAGCTCGACCGGCAGGAGTGGGACGTCGTCGTGGTCGGCGCGGGCGGCGCAGGGCTGCGGGCGGCGATCGAGGCGCGGGAGCAGGGCGCCCGTACCGCCGTCATCTGCAAATCGCTCTTCGGCAAGGCGCACACCGTCATGGCCGAGGGCGGGATCGCCGCGTCCATGGGCAATGTGAACTCCCGTGACAGCTGGCAGGTGCACTTCAGAGACACCCTGCGCGGCGGAAAGTTCCTCAACCAGTGGCGCATGGCGGAGCTGCACGCGCAGGAAGCGCCCGACCGGGTCTGGGAGCTGGAGACCTGGGGCGCGCTCTTCGACCGTACGGCGGACGGGCGGATCTCCCAGCGCAACTTCGGGGGGCACGAGTACCCACGGCTCGCCCATGTCGGCGACCGCAC
The DNA here is from genome assembly GCF_017315755.1 of Streptomyces beijiangensis. Lineage (GTDB taxonomy): Bacteria > Actinomycetota > Actinomycetes > Streptomycetales > Streptomycetaceae > Streptomyces > Streptomyces beijiangensis. The sequence continues at coordinate 2,365 of NZ_JAFLRJ010000244.1, read as the reverse complement.
CGGTCTCGAACTGATCCGGACCCTCCAGCAGAAGATCGTGGCGCTCCAGCAGGAGGACAAGAAGGAGTTCGGGGACTACGAGGCACGCCTGAAGATCTTTCAGGAGTGCACGGTCACCCGGGTGTTGAAGGACGACGGCGGCCGCGTCTCCGGGACCTTCTGCTACGAGCGCGAGTCGGGGCGGTTCTTCGTCCTGGAGGCGCCGAGTGTGGTGCTGGCGACCGGCGGCATCGGAAAATCCTTCAAGGTGACGTCCAACTCGTGGGAGTACACGGGGGACGGACATGCGCTGGCGCTCCTCGCGGGCGCCCCGCTGCTCAACATGGAGTTCGTGCAGTTCCACCCGACGGGGATGGTCTGGCCGCCCTCGGTGAAGGGGATCCTCGTCACGGAGTCCGTGCGGGGCGACGGGGGCGTGCTGCGCAACTCCGAGGGCAAGCGCTTCATGTTCGAGTACATCCCCGATGTCTTCAAGGAGAAGTACGCGGAGTCCGAGGAGGAGGGCGACCGCTGGTACGACGACCCGGACAACAACCGGCGCCCCCCTGAGCTGCTGCCCAGGGACGAGGTCGCGCGGGCGATCAACTCCGAGGTGAAGGAGGGCCGCGGATCGCCGCACGGCGGAGTCTTCCTGGACGTCTCCACACGGATGCCGGCCGAGCGGATCCGGCGCCGACTGCCGTCCATGTACCACCAGTTCAAGGAACTGGCGGACGTGGACATCACGGCGGAGGCCATGGAGGTCGGGCCCACCTGCCACTACGTGATGGGGGGCATCGCCGTCGACTCCGACACCGCGGCGGCGATCGCCGTACCGGGTCTCTACGCCGCCGGGGAGGTCGCGGGCGGGATGCACGGCTCGAACCGTCTTGGCGGGAACTCGCTCTCCGACCTGCTGGTGTTCGGGCGCCGGGCGGGACTGCACGCGGCGACGTACGCGGCCGCGCTGACCGGGGACGGCCTGCGGCCGCCGGTGGACGAGGCGCAGATCGACGCGGCGGCGGCAGAGGCGCTGCGGCCCTTCAGCGCGGAGGAGCCCGAGGCGGGCGCGTCGTCCGAGGGGGTCGTCGCGGAGAACCCGTACACCCTTCACCAGGAACTCCAGCAGACGATGAACGACCTCGTCGGCATCATCCGGCGCGAGGCCGAGATGCGGCAGGCGCTGGAGAAACTCGCCGAACTGCGCGTACGGGCCCGGCGGGCGGGCGTGGAGGGGCACCGGCAGTTCAACCCCGGCTGGCACCTGGCGCTCGACCTGCGGAACATGCTGCTGGTCAGCGAGTGCGTCGCGCGGGCCGCGCTGGAGCGGACCGAGAGCCGGGGCGGCCACACCCGCGAGGACTTCCCCGCGATGGACCGCGACTGGCGTCCGGTCAATCTGCTCTGCCAGCTGGCCGACCCGGCCGGGGATCTCGCGGTCATCGATCCGGTGCTCGCGCAGATCGAACTCGTACGGAAGACGACCGTGCCCATCCGTCCCGACCTCCTCGCTCTCTTCGAGAAGGAGGAGCTGGTCAAGTACCTCGCCGAAGAGGAGCTGTACGAGTGAGCACTTCAACTGCATCCAATAACTACGTAGCTGATTTCCGGGTGTGGCGGGGCGATGCGGACGGGGGCGATCTGCAGGACTTCAAAGTCGAGGTGAACGAAGGCGAGGTCGTCCTCGACATCATCCACCGGCTGCAGGCGACCCAGGCCTCCGATCTGGCGGTGCGCTGGAACTGCAAGGCGGGCAAGTGCGGTTCGTGCAGTGCGGAGGTCAACGGACGGCCGCGGCTGATGTGCATGACGCGGATGTCCACCTTCGAGCGGACCGACGTCATCACGGTCACGCCGCTGCGGGCCTTTCCGGTCGTACGGGACCTGGTGACGGACGTCGGGTTCAACTACACGAAGGCCCGGGAGATCCCCGCCTTCGTACCCCCCGAGGGGGTGGCGGCCGGTGAGTACCGGATGCAACAGGTGGATGTGGAGCGGTCGCAGGAGTTCCGCAAGTGCATCGAGTGCTTCCTGTGCCAGGACACCTGCCATGTGGTGCGCGACCACGAGGAGAACAAGGCCGCCTTCGCCGGGCCGCGCTTCCTGATGCGCATCGCCGAGCTGGACATGCATCCGCTGGACGCGGCGGGCGAGGCCGGACTCGACAGGAAGCGGACCGCGCAGGAGGAGCACGGGCTCGGGTACTGCAACATCACCAAGTGCTGCACGGAGGTCTGCCCCGAGAACATCAAGATCACCGACAATGCGCTGATCCCGCTGAAGGAACGGGCCGTGGACCGGAAGTACGACCCGCTGGTCTGGCTCGGGAACAAGATCGGGCGGCGGCGCACTCCGTAGGGGTGGGGGGCGCGGGCCGGTTGCGGGT
>NZ_JAFLRJ010000243.1 GCF_017315755.1 Streptomyces beijiangensis | reverse complement strand
GTCCGCGGCTTCGGGCTCGCCTTCATCGACCTGATGGTGCTGCTCACCGAGGGGCGTGGGGGAAGCTACGGCGCGGACGGCGAGTACCGGCCCTCCGGGCAGGAGCCGGTGCTGTACGTCGGCTCACGGCGCGGAGTCCCGTACCACTCCAAGATCGGCTACACCTGGCGCGGCGAACGCCCGCCGCTGCCCCGGTTCTTCGGCCCCGAACAGATCGACGAGCTCCTCGCCAGGCCCGTCCCGCCCGACTTCCGGCGCGACATCTGGCCCCTCATCGAGAAGGAGCTGGGCTTCGCCCACTACCACCAGCTCTTCTCCGCCCACCCCGCCCGTACCGCCGTCGACTGGCCCGATTTCGAGGAGAAGTACGCCGCCGCCGACCCCGGCAGCCCCGAACTGGACGCCCTGGTCGCCGCCTCCGTCCCCGACCCCGTGGACCGGCTCGACCTGGACGCCTTCGACCATCCCCTGCAGGGGGTCCGCTTCCCCTCGTACGACGCACTCCAGGACGGACTGCGCGGCTACATCACCGCCGATCTCGACCGCCGCCACGATCCCGCGCACAGCCAGGACCTCGCAGTGTTCCTCGGCGTGCTCTCCGTGTACGGGCAGGTGACCCGGCTCGGCGACATCGGCACCTGGTGGCACGGCTTCTTCAGCTACCTCGCCTCGGGGCCGCCGGGACCCCGGCTGCGCCAGCTCCTCGCGCTCTCCCGGGCCGGAGTCGTCCGCTTCCTCGGCGCGGACATCGCCGTCGACGCGGACGAGGCCGACGGCGTCTTCCGCGCCTCGGGTGCGAGCCTGCCCGGGGAACGGATCGAGGCCCGCGCCCTCGTCGAGGCTCGCCTGCCCGACCCGACCCTTGAGCGCACCCGCAGCCCCCTGCTGCTCGCCCTCCACCAGGACGGGGCCGAGGCCACCGCGGCCGGACTCCTCGTCGTGGACCCGGCCGACGGGCGCATCGTCGAACACGGGGCAGGCCCCCACCCGCGCCGTTTCGCACTCGGCCCGCACACCACCGCCCGCTCGGGCGGGGCCTTCGCCCGCCCCGGCACCAACGCCCCCGCCTTCCGGCAGAACGACGCCGCCGCACGCACGGCGCTCGCCTTCCTGCGCGACCTGTCTCTCGTACGCACCTGACCGTTACGTCTGAACCCCCGAGGACCACCATGACGCTCATCAGCGCCGGCGATCCACCCGTCGACAAAGCGACTCCACCGCCGGGCAGAACCCCCGCGGCCGACGACTACAGCACCCTCAAGGTCGTGCCCGTACGCCACCCCTGGCGCTGGGCGGCCGTCGTCGTCACCGCGGTCCTGCTCGTCCAGTTCGCCCACGGCCTGTTCACCAACCCCGGCTGGGAGTGGGACGTCTTCGCCCGCTTCTTCACCGCCGAGACCATCCTCAAGGCGGTCTGGGTCACCCTCCAGCTGACCTTCTACGGCACGGCGCTCGGCTTCGCGCTCGGCATCGTGCTGGCCTTCATGCGGCTCTCGGCCAGCCCCTTCCTCAAGTCGGTCGCCTTCGCCTACATCTGGGCCTTCCGCTCCATCCCGCTCATCGTGCAGCTGCTCTTCTGGTTCAACCTCGCCTATCTCTACAAGGAGCTGCAGTTCGGGATCCCCTTCGGTCCCGGCTTCTTCACCTTCGACACGATGGGCCTGGTCGGCGCGATGAGCGCGGCCGTCCTGGGCCTGGCGCTGCACCAGGCAGCGTACGCGGCGGAGATCGTCCGCGGCGGCGTACTGGCCGTGGACAGCGGCCAGTTGGAGGCCGCGGCCGCCCTCGGCATCCCCCGCCTGCGCCAGCTGCGGCGGATCGTGCTGCCGCAGGCGATGCGCTCGATCCTCCCCAACGCGGCCAACGAGATCATCTCGCTCTTCAAGGGCACCTCGATCGTCTCCGTCATGGCGATCGGCGAACTCTTCTACCAGGTCCAGGTCGTCTACGGACGCAACGGCCGGGTCGTCCCGCTGCTGATGGTCGCCACGGTCTGGTACATCCTCCTGACCACCGCCCTCTCCGTCGTCCAGTACTACGTCGAACGTCACTACGCCAAGGGGGCAGCGCGATGAGCGCCATGGTCGAAGTCAGGTCCGTACACAAGAGCTTCGGCTCGCTCGAAGTCCTGCGGGGCATCGACCTGGAGGTCCGTACGGGAGAGGTCACCGTGATCCTCGGCCCCTCCGGCTCCGGCAAGTCGACCCTCCTGCGCACCATCAACCATCTGGAGAAGGTCGACAACGGCTGGATCAGCGTCGACGGCACGCTGGTCGGCTACCGCCGCTCCGGCGACAAGCTCTACGAGCTGCGCGAGCGCGAAGTCCTCAAGCAGCGCACGCAGATCGGCTTCGTCTTCCAGAACTTCAACCTCTTCCCGCACCTCACCGTCCTGGAGAACGTCACCGAGGCCCCCGTGGCGGCCCTCGGCCGGTCCAAGAAGGACGCCTTCGCGGCCGCGGAGAAGCTCCTGGACCGGGTCGGTCTCGCCGACAAGGCGACCGCGTACCCCAAGCAGCTCTCCGGCGGTCAGCAGCAGCGCGTCGCCATCGCCCGCGCGCTCGCCCTGGAGCCCAAGCTGCTCCTCTTCGACGAGCCGACGTCGGCGCTCGACCCCGAGCTGGTCGGTGAAGTGCTCGACGTCATCAAGGACTTGGCGCTGCAGGGCACCACGATGATCGTCGTCACCCATGAGATCGGCTTCGCCCGGGAGGTGGCCGACACCGTCGTCTTCATGGACGAGGGCCGGATCGTCGAGCAGGGCGCGCCCGCCGACGTACTCGACGCCCCGCAGCACGAACGCACCCGCGCCTTCCTCTCCAAGGTCCTCTGAACCCGCCGTGCGCACCTACCGCAGGAGTCCGAACGTGAAGATCATCCGTCCCCTCGCCGCCACCGTCGTCGCCGCAGCCCTCCTCACCGGCTGCTCCAGCGCCGATGCCACCACCGACGCGGTGAAGCCCAAGGGCGCCAAGGGGACCGGCATCAACATCGGCCCCGACCAGAACCGTATCCACGAGGAAAAGGTCTCCACGATCGCCGCCCAGGTGCCCGAGGCGATCCGCAAGCGCGGCACCCTCCGCTTCGGCGCCAGCGCGGACGCCTCCCCGCCACTGGGCTTCTACGCCACCGACGACAAGACCCGCATCGGCTCCGAGATCGACCTGGCGACGCTGATCGCCGACACGCTCGGGCTGAAGCCCGAGTTCGACGAGGTCTCCTGGGAGAACCTCTTCGTCGGCCTGGACAGCTCGAAGTTCGACGCCGTCCTCTCCAACGTCACCGTGACCGAGGAGCGCAAGGAGAAGTACGACTTCGCCACCTACCGCCTCGACAACATCGCCTTCGAGGCGAAGAAGGGCAGCGGCTGGAAGGTGAAGGGCCCCGAGGACGTGGCGGGCAAGACGATCGCGGTCGCCTCGGGCACCAACCAGGAGAAGATCCTCGTCGACTGGAGCAAGCAGAACGAGAAGGCGGGCCGCAAGCCCGTGGACATCAAGTACTTCCAGAAGGACACCGACTACTACCTGGCACTCCAGTCCGGCCGGATCGACGCCTACCTCGGCCCGAACCCCTCGGTCGCCTACCACGTCGCATCGGCCGGCCAGAGCGAGGCCATCGGGACCCTGTCGGGCGCCGGCTCGCTGATCCAGGGAAAGATCGCCGCCACGACGAAGAAGGACAGCGGTCTGGTGGACGCGTACGCGGCCGCGATCAACCACGTGATCGAGGACGGCAGTTACGCCAAGGTGCTCAAGCGCTGGGGCCTGTCCGGCGAGGCAGTCACCAAGTCGGAGATCAACCCGCCCGGCCTGCCCAAGGTGTGAGCCCGCAGGGCTCCACCCGGCACCCCTGACCACCGAAAGGCCGTCTGCTCCCATGTCAGCCACCCGACCACTCCATCTCTCCGCCGAGATCGGCGGGCCCGCGCACTACGACGCCGCGCACTATGTCTCCCTCGCCCGGCTCGCCGAGCGCGGCACCCTGGACTTCGTCACGCTCTCCGACACCTTCGCCCGGCCGGGACCCGACGCACTCGCCGTGCTCTCCCGGGTCGCTCCGGCCACCGAACGGATCGGCCTGGTGCCGACCGTGACCACCACGCACACCGAGCCGTTCCATGTCTCGGCCGCCGTCGCCACCCTGGACTGGGTGAGCCGGGGCCGCGCGGGCTGGGCCGTCGACGTATCGACCACCGAGGCCGAGGCGCTGCTCTTCGGCCGCCGTCCGGCCGCCCCCGGCGACGAGCTGTGGCACGAGGCGCGCGAAGTCGCCGACGTGGCAGCCAAGTTGTGGGACAGCTGGGAGGACGACGCCGAGATACGCGACACCTCGACAGGGCGCTTCATCGACCGGGACAAGCTCCACTATGTCGACTTCGAGGGGCGCACCTTCTCCGTACGCGGCCCCTCGATCGTCCCCAGGCCCCCGCAGGGGCACCCCGTCACGGTGATCGACGCGACGTCCGGCGCCGCACGCGCGGCAGCGGTCAGGCACGCGGACGTGGCGCTCGTACGGGCCGACGACCCGACCACCGCCCGCGCGGTCCGCGAGGAGATACGCGACCGGGCACGCGCCCACGGCCGCGACCCCGACCGGCTGCGCGTCCTGGCCGTGCTGCCCGTCGAGCTCCACACCACCGCCGACGCGGTGGGTCTCGCCGGGCTCATCGGGGAGTGGTACGAGGAGGGCGCCGCCGACGGGCTCCATCTCCTGCCCACCGATGTGGAGCGCGACCTGGGGTTCGTCGTCGACGGCACGGTCCCGCTGCTCCAGCACCGCGGCCTGCTGCGGCGCTTCTACCCGGGCGCGACGCTCCGCGAGCATCTGGGTCTTGCCCGGCCCGTCAACCAGTACGCACTCGCGGGGGAAGGCTCATGACCGAGAAGAAGCAGATCCATCTCGCCGCACACTTTCCCGGCGTCAACAGCACCACCGTCTGGACCGATCCCCGCTCCAGGAGCCAGATCGACTTCTCCTCCTTCGAGCAGCTCGCCAGGACCGCCGAGCGCGGCAAGTTCGACTTCTTCTTCCTCGCCGAAGGGCTGCGGCTGCGCGAGCACAAGGGGCTGATCCATGACCTCGACGTGGTCGGCAGGCCCGAGTCGATCACCGTGCTCAACGCGCTGGCCGCCGTCACCGAGCGGCTCGGTCTGGCCGCCACGGTCAACGCGACCTTCAACGAGCCCTATGAACTGGCCCGCAGACTCGCCACTCTCGACCATCTCAGCGGCGGCCGTGCCGCCTGGAACGTCGTCACCTCGTCCGACGCCTTCACCGGGGAGAACTTCCGGCGCGGCGGCTATCTCGACCGGGCCGACCGCTATACGCGAGCGGCCGAATTCGTCGATACGGCAAGGGAGTTGTGGGACTCCTGGACGCCCGACGGCGCCCCGCGCCCCGTTTCCCACGACGGCCGGCACTTCTCCGTCAGGGGCGAGTTCACCGTCCCGCGCTCCCCGCAGGGCCACCCGGTCGTCATCCAGGCCGGGGACTCCGACGAAGGCCGCGAGTTCGCCGCCGCATCGGCCGATGTCATCTTCACCCGGCACGGCACCCTGGAGGCGGGCCGCGTCTTCTACGCCGACGTCAAGGCGCGGCTGGCGGCGTACGGACGTGAGCCGTCCGACCTCAAGATCATGCCCGGTGTCACCTTCGTCCTGGGGGACACCGCTGCCGACGCCCAGGAGCGGGCCGCGGAGATCCGCAGGCAGCAGGTCTCGCCGCAGAACGCGATCCTCGCCCTGGAACAGATCTGGGGCCGCGACCTCTCCGCGTACGACCCCGACGGGCCCCTCCCCGACATCGACCCCGATCCGGAATCCGAGCTCGTCCAGGGCCGGGTGAAGATCGCCGATCCCTTCGCCATCGCCGCGAAATGGCGGGCGCTCGCCGAGGCGAAGGGGCTCTCCATCCGGCAGACGGTCATCGAGACGACCACCAGGCAGTCCTTCGTGGGCACGCCGCAAGCGGTCGCCGACGAGCTGGACGAGTTCGTCCAGACCGGCGCGGCCGACGGCTTCATCCTCGTACCGCATCTGACCCCTGGCGGCCTCGACGAATTCGTGGACCAGGTCGTCCCGCTCCTCCAGGAGCGCGGCGCTTTCCGTACGGAATACACCGGCACCACCCTGCGCTCGCACCTCGGTCTTGCCGAGCCCGTATGGAAAGGTTGATCGACATGAGCACCAGTGAAAACACCGCCACCGACGCACCGCAGGACTGGAAGAACTGGCACGAACAGCGCACCGAGACGGTCTCCGCCCCCTACGGGCCGCTGTCCCTCACCGGTACGCACTGGCTCGGCGATGCGGTGGAAGGGCGAATTCCGGACGTCCCGGGACGGTGGTCCGACGACGGCGACGAGATCGTTCTGACCGCGGCGGCCGAGGACGGGATCAGCCTTGACGGCGCGCCCTTCACCGGCGGTGCCCGGCTCACCGCCGACGGCGGCCCGGTCGCCGCCTCGCGCCTCGCGCAGGGCGGGCGGCGGCTGGTCGTGCTGCGGCGCGAGGGGCTGTGGGCGGTCCGTGTATGGGATCCGAAGTCCGAGGCGCGCCGTTCCTTCGGGGGAGTCGAGGCGACACCGTACGACGAGAAGTGGGTGCTGCCGGGCCTCTTCCGGCCGTACGGGGAGAGCCGCACGGTCCAGGTGCCCAACGCCGACGGCCGCGACCGGGGCCTCGGCCTCGGCGGTGAGCTGGCCTTCACCGTGGACGGCGACGAGCACACCCTCCAGGTGGGCGTCGAGGAGGACGGATCGCTCTGGGCCGTCTTCGCCGACACCACCAGCGGCAGGTCCAGCTACCGCTTCCGCTTCCTGCGGCCGTCGGCGCCTGCTGCCGACGGGACGGTTCTGGTCGACTTCAACCGGTCGCTGCTGCCGCCCTGCGCCTTCGCGGCGCACTTCCTGTGCCCCTTCCCTCCCCCCGGCAACAGCCTGCCGTTCGACATCGCAGCGGGCGAGCGATCGGTCCGCATCCGCTGAGCCGCAGCTGAGTACGTACTGATCGAAGGCCCGGCCGAAAGGCGCCCTTGCGCCCCACGGCCGGGCCGCGCTGTACTCCCGAACAGCGCTTGTCAGGAGCACGTGGAAGCGGAATCCCTCATGCCCCTTGGCTGCGCCTCACGGGTCCCCCCACCTTGTGGACCCTCGATTCCTTTCGGGAGGAACTGAAGTGAGGATCAAGCGCACCACCCCCCGCAGCGGTCTTGCGAGACGCGCCCGCCTGATCGCCGTAACCTCCGGCCTGGTGGCGGCAGTTGCCCTTACCGTGCCGAACGCCAGCGCCGACCAGAACCTGTCGTACAGCGCCAACCAGCTCTCCGCGGTGAGCGAAGCCGTCCAGGGAGCGGACGTGGCAGGCACCGCCTGGTACGTCGATCCGGTGACCCAGAAGCTGGTCGTCACCGCGGACTCCACGGTCTCCCCGGCGGAGATCTCCCAGATCAAGCAGGAGGCAGGGGCGAACGCCGGCGCGATACGCGTCGAGCGCACCTCGGGCCGGATCAACAAGCTCATCGCCGGCGGCGACGCCATCTACACCTCTCAATGGCGCTGCTCGGCCGGGTTCAACGTCCGCAGCGGCTCCACCTACTACTTCGTGACCGCCGGCCACTGCACCGAGGGCTCCCCGGCCTGGTACACCAGCTCATCGCGCACCACGAGCATCGGCCCGACGGCCGGCACCAGCTTCCCGGGCAACGACTACGGCATCGTGAGGTACTCCAACACCGCACTCGCCCACCCGGGCACGGTCGGCAGCCAGGACATCACCAGCGCGGCCAACCCCACCGTGGGCCAGACCGTCACCCGGCGCGGCTCCACCACCGGCATCCACAGCGGCCGGGTCACCGCGCTCAACGCGACCGTCAACTACGGCGGCGGCGACATCGTCTACGGCCTCATCCAGACCACGGTCTGTGCCGAGCCCGGCGACAGCGGCGGCCCGCTCTACGCAGGCACCACCGCGCTCGGTCTCACCTCGGGCGGCAGCGGCAACTGCTCCTCCGGAGGGACCACCTTCTTCCAGCCGGTGGTCGAAGCACTCAACGCCTATGGCGTGAGCGTCTACTGACACTGCGGCCGGCAGCGGCAGGAGCCCTCGCCCGGAACGCCGGGCGAGGGCTCTTGCGTCCTCTGAGACGATGGCAGGGGAGCTGTGCCCAGAAGAAGCAGGGGGCGTATGAAGCGCATCGGAGTGACCGGTCACCGCAGCATTCCGCCCGAAGCCGTTCCGCATGTCCGCGACAGCATGCGCGCCGTGCTCTGCGCCAACGGCGGCTCCCTGCAGGCGCTCTCCAGCCTGGCGACCGGCGCCGACCAGTTGTTCGCCGACATCGCCCTGGAGTGCGGTGCCGAACTCATCGCGGTCATCCCCAGTGACGACTACGAACTGGGCTTCGGCGACAGCGGCGAACTCGACGGCTACCACCGGCTCAAGGGCCAGGCCTCGCAGGAGATCTGGCTGGACTACCCGCATGCGACCGACGAGGCGTACTACGCGGCGGGGGCCTACATCGCCAACAACTGCGACCGTCTGCTCGCGGTCTGGGACGGACTGCCGGCGCGCGGACTCGGCGGCACGGGCGACATCGTCAACTACGCGCTCGACGTAGGCAAACCCGTCACGGTGATCTGGCAGGCCGGCATCAGTCGTACGTAACAGGACCGGCGCTCAACCCCCGTGCCGCGCAAGCCAGTCGGTGTGCTGGGGGGAGACGATCCGTTCGGTCTCGTACACCGCGGAGGACCACTGCGCCTCCGTGATCCGGCTCTCCAGGGAGGTGTGCATCGCCCTGAGCTCCTCCTCCACCAGCGCGTGGGCGGAGATCAGCGGCTGGTGCCGGCGGAACTCGGTCCAGGCGACACAGGCGGCGGCCGCCGCAGAGAACACCCCGGCGATACCGGCGCTCTCCGCCACCGAGAAGGCCCGCAGCGTCCCGAAGACCAGTGCGGTCAGAGTGAGCAGGGTGAAGGTGGCGGACCACAGGAGAGTGCCGTGCCGGGAGGCCTCCTGTTTGCGTTTGTACCAGTTGCGCTGCTCGATGAGACGGTCCCTGACGTAAGTCTCCCTGCGTACGTCGAAGGGCCTGGACCGTAACTCCCGCATGGCAGGGGTGATCAGACCCTTGTCCGGCGTCCTGAGCTCCCAGCCCACCTTCCGCAGCTCCCGCAGCCCTTCCTCCAGACGGGTGGTGAACAGCGCGTCCACGTCGGGGGATTCGGCGTCGAAGGGTGCTCCGTGGACGGCGTACCGCCAGCACATCGACTTGATGAAGTCGGCGGCCGACCGGTTGAGTTGCCAGTGCGACTTCGCCCTGCGCCGGGAGGCGAGAAAGGTGAGAAGGAGCACACCGGCGTACGCCAACGCGCTGAGCCCGCCGATGACTTGGAGCGAACCGCCGAGCTTCCCGTGCCACGGCAGTGCGGCCACCGCGGCACCCGCCACCAGCAGCAGGAGCTGGGCACGGGTCGCGGTCACGGCCTCGCGTTGCCGGGAGATGGCGAGAGTGTCCGCACGGTGGAACAGCGCGGGCAGATCGGCATTCCGGAAGACCATGCTCTGTACCGGGCCGGGAAACGCCGCCACGTGTACCCCCGTCTGCGATTTTGGTCTTCACTCTTTCGATGGAACGTGCCACTCCGAATTCCCTGGGCCCACCTTGTGCAACGCTCGTGTTTCAGGCCCCGCGTTCAGTTGCCATCAGTGTGCATGAGAGTAAAGTCGACCCGCCGACACTGCAACGGTGCGAGTATCGGCACTCCTGACCATGTCCAGAAAACACCCATCAAGGACGGCCGTGAAGACCTCCGTAAATTCCGCCTCCTTCGCCGTTGCGAAGAAGAGCCGTGTGCCGCTGGCCGAGATCGACGTACGCGGTGCCGAGGCCGCCCAGCAACTCGGTCGCATTCTCCCCGCGTCAACCGGCCGCTCCCTGCGTGCCTCGACCTTCAACTCGGCGCTCTAGACTGGCGGAATGACTGGACCCCTGGTCCCATTCCGCGAGATCGTTCTGAAAGTTCACAGCAGATGCGATCTCGCCTGCGATCATTGCTATATCTACGAATCCGCAGATCAGAGCTGGCGTACCCGCCCGAAAACGATCTCTGACGAAGCGATTCACCAGACTGCTCTGCGACTGGCGGAGCATGCCGGGACCCATGCACTGCCCTCCGTGTCAGTGATCCTGCACGGAGGGGAGCCACTCCTCGCCGGCCCCGCGCGTCTGCGCCGCGTCTGCGAAGAGCTCACCGAGGCGGTGGGGCCCGTGGCCGAACTGGATCTGCGCATCCACACCAACGGCCTGCAGCTCAGCCCCCGCTATCTCGACCTTTTTGACGAGTTCAACGTCCGTGTCGGCATCTCGCTCGACGGCGACCAGGCGGCCAACGACCGCCACCGCCGCTTCGCCGACGGCCGCACCAGCCATCCCCTGGTGCTCAGGGCCGTCGATCTGCTGCGCCAGGACCGGTACGCACACCTCAACCTCGGCCTGCTCTGCACCATCGACGTGGAGAACGACCCGCTCGCGGTGTACGACGCCCTGCTCGACCTCGACCCGCCGCGCATCGATTTCCTGCTGCCGCACGCCACCTGGGACGAGCCCCCGCACCGCCCGTCCGGATCGCCCACCGCGTACGCCGACTGGATCCTGGCGGTGTACGACCGCTGGCAGGACCAGGGCCGCCCGGTTCCGGTACGCCTCTTCGAATCGGTGCTCTCCACGCTGAACGGCGGCCCGAGCCTGACCGAATCGCTCGGCCTCGCCCCCACCGACCTGGTGGTCGTGGAGACCGACGGGACCCTGGAGCAGGTCGACTCGCTGAAGACCGCCTACGAGGGCGCCGCCGCCACCGGATTCGACGTATTCCATCACGCCTTCGACGAGGTCGCCGCCCACCCGGGCGTCCGGGCCAGGCAACTGGGGCTCGCCGGAGTGAGCGAGACATGCCGCGCGTGCCCGGTCGTACGCTCCTGCGGCGGCGGGCTCTACACCCACCGCTACCGCGACGGCTCCTTCGACCACGAATCCGTCTACTGCACGGACCTCGAAGCCCTCGTGCGCGGAATCGAGACGCGCACCCCGGCGGCCCTCCCCGCCTCGGACAACGGAGAGCTGGCCGACGCACAACAGGAACTGACCCGCACGCTGCTCGCCCGGCTCCAGGCCGACCTGGCCGGACGCGGAGGCGAACGCTGGGACGAGGCATGGGCGCTGGCGCTCCTCGTCGACGAGCGCTCGGACGAGGGGCTCGACGGAGTACTGGGCCATCCCTACGCCCGCAGCTGGCTGCTCGGCTGTCTGGACGCACTGCGCGAGGGACGGCCCCCGGAGCTCGACACGCTGGGCAGCTGCGTCGCCGCGGCCGCCGTACGGGGCGGGCTCGAGATGGCGGTCCCCGTCACGTACACCGACGGGATGCTCCATCTGCCGACGCTCGGCACGCTGCGGATCGCCGGGCCGGGAACGAGCGGCCGGGCCGAGCTGCTCGTCGCGGGCAAGGAGTTCTCCGTGGCCGGTACGGGCACCGACTGGCAGCCCCTGCGCAGGATCGGCTGCGACGGGGCGCCCGATCTGGCGCTGGACGACCTCGATCCGTACCGCGACAGCTTCGGTGCGCCACCGCACGCACGGCTGGGGACGGCCGAGGCGGAGGAGTGGAGCCGCCGGTTCGCCGGAGTCTGGGGCCGGCTGCGCCAGGAGCTCCCCGCGGTGGCCGAAGAGGCGGAGGCGTGGCTGACCACCGTCACGCCACTGGCGGCGGGGGAGCCCGCGGCAGGGCGTCACGGGCCGGGGGCGCTGGGCATCGCTGCCGACGTGCTGACCGTGGAAGGGCTGGCCCGCGGAGTGCGGCGGGCCAGGCTCCGGGCGCTGGTCGAGGTCACGGACCTTTATGCGCAGGACGGCGCCTGGTTGTATACGGCGGGCTGGGCGGCAGGGCCGGTCACCGTGTCGGAGCTGCTGGCCGGGGTGCACGAGAGGGCTGTGCTCGGTGCGTACAGCGTCGAAATCCGGCAGGCCCTGCAGTTGCTCGACCGGGCACCCGAACTGACCGTCAGCGGCAAGAGCCTGGTCGCGGACCTCTGGAAGGAATGGGGGGCCGCTTCCAGGTTGACCGAAAAGCGGCCCTGATTGACCGAACGTTGAGGGGATGGAGCAGGGGCTGCTCCGGAATGATGTCTTCATTGGGAGGACGGGGGGCGTGTGGCAGGAACAGCGCAACCGCGAACAGCGGACCATCGGCCGTACTTCTTTCTCAGTTATGCGCACACACCGAAGCACGGGGCAGGCGGTCCCGACCCGGATATGTGGGTCGAGAGGCTTTTCCGTGATCTGTGCGGCCATGTGATGGCCATGACCGACCTCCCGGCCGGAGCCCCAGCGGGCTTCATGGACCGGGAGATACGCTCCGGCGAGGGCTGGTCGGAGAGGCTCGGAGACGTACTGGCGAACTGCCGGGTATTCGTCCCGCTCTTCTCGCCGCGCTATTTCGCCAGCGAAATGTGCGGCAAGGAGTGGTATGCCTTCGCCCAGCGGGCCATCCAGCACCAGGCCCGCTCCAACCGGCCGACCGAGGCGATCGTGCCCGCACTCTGGGTTCCCGTACCGCCCCACCAACTCCCGGGCCCTGCCGAGCGGTTGCAGTTCAACCACGGCGACTTCGGGGAGCGGTACGTCACCGACGGGCTCTATGGGCTGATCAAACTCAAGATATTCAACGAGCAGTACGAGCACGCCGTATACGAACTGGCCAAGCGGATCGTGAGCGTCGCCGACGAGGCGGCCGTGCGTCCAGGACGCCCGGTCGACTACCGAATAGCCCCCAGCGCCTTCGGCCCGCCGAGCGCGGGACCGCGCCCCATGCAGCTGACCATCGCGGCCCCCACCCGGCACGAACTGCCCGAGGGCAGGGTCACCGACTACTACGGGGACAGCCCGCTGGACTGGAATCCGTACCACCCGATATCGGCCCGGCCGCTGGCCAGTATGGCCGAGGACCTGGTGCGGGCCCTCAACTACCAGGCGAGCACCGTCTCCTTCGACGAGCAGGTGCTCCATCTCGACGGGAAGCAGCCCCCGTCCCGGCCCGAGGTCCTGATCGTGGACCGCTGGGCCCTGCACGACGAGGACCGGCGCATACGGCTCGCGGCCTTCGACGCCGAACACCGGCCCTGGGTCAGCGTGGTCGTCCCATGGAACCGCGAGGACCGCCAGTCCAGAGCCGCCGAGGGCGACCTCGCGGCGAAGCTCGAGGACACCATGCCCGCCAAACTGCGCGAGGGCCGCGCCACCTCGCGGGCCGCGACCAAGGGCGTACCGAGCATGGAGGCCTTCGGGCAGGTCCTGCCCCAGGTCGTCGAGGCGGCTGCCCAGCAGTATCTGAAACACGCGGCCGTCTACCCGCCCGCGCCACCCGCCGGAGGCGGACGCCCCGAACGGCCCAGGCTCGAAGGGCCGATGGCAGGCGGTTACGGGACCATCCACTTCAGCCCAGGTACGCATGATTTCGCGCCCGACACGGAGGACACGGATGACAGCCAGTCGTGACGCAGCCCGCCCTGATCCCGAGGGGCGCATCGTCACCTTCTACTCCTACAAGGGCGGTACGGGCCGGACGATGGCCCTGGCCAACACCGCCTGGATCCTCGCCGCCAACGGCAAACGGGTCCTCGCCGTCGACTGGGACCTGGAAGCGCCTGGCCTGCACCGCTTCTTCCATCCCTTTCTGGACCCCTCGACCCTCGGCGCCACCACGGGAGTCATCGACCTGATCACCGAGTACGCCTGGGCCGCGACCAGTCCGGTCGCGCGACCCGACGACTGGCACCGCGACTACGCGCGCATCCAGCAGCACGCCGTCTCGCTCACCCCCGAGGCGCTGGGCTGGGAGTTCCCCGACGGCGGCACCCTGGACTTCGTCTCGGCGGGACGGCAGAACCGCGAGTACTCCGCCACCGTGTCCACCTTCGACTGGGACAACTTCTACGACCGGCTCGGCGGCGGCCACTTCTTCGACGCCCTGCGCGACGACATGAAGGCCAACTACGACTACGTCCTCATCGACAGCCGCACCGGCCTCAGCGACATCGCCGACATCTGCACCGTCCACCTCCCCGACGTCCTGGTCGACTGCTTCACCCTCAGCGACCAGTCCATCGACGGCGCGGCCTCCGTGGCCCGCCAGATCGACGAGCGCTACAGCAGCATCCGCTCCATCCAGATCCTCCCCGTCCCCATGCGCATCGACGAGGGCGAGAAGGAGAAGGCGGACGCCGGACGGGCCCTGGCCCGGCTGAAGTTCGACCGGCTGCCCCGCGGTCTGACCGCCGAGGAGTCGACGGCGTACTGGGGCGCGGTGGAGATCCCGTACCGGCCCTACTACGCCTACGAGGAGACCCTGGCCACCTTCGGCGACGAAGCGGGTCTCACCAACTCGCTGCTCTCCGCCTTCGAGCGGCTCGTCGCCGAGGTCACCGGCCGCCAGGTCACCTCCATGCCACCGATACCCGAAGACGCCCGGCTGCGGATCCGGGACGCCTTCACCCGGCGCAGGCCCGCACTCCCCGCCGATCTGCTGCTCACCTACGTGGCCGAGAACCGGATGTGGGCCGACTGGGTCGAATCGGTGCTCAGCCGTGCCGGCTTCCGTGTCGTGGCGCGCGACGTCTCCGTCGAACAGGACACGTCCGCCACCGAGCCGACGCCCCACGAGAGCGCGACCCGTACCGTCGTCCTCCTCTCCAGCGCCTATCTCAAGTCCACCCGCGCCATGGAGGTCTGGGAACGGACGGCCGCCGAGGACCCCACGGGCGCCCGTCGCCAGCTGCTGCCGCTGCGCGTCGGTGACGTACGGCTGACCACGCCGTACATCGACCGCAACCCCGTCGACCTGTTCCGGCTCGACGAAGTGCACGCCACCAACGCCTTGTTACGTGCGCTGGAGCGGCCCGCACAGCTCGCCGACCCCGTCGCGCCGGGACCGCGCTTCCCCGGCACTGTGCCGAAGATCTGGAACGCGCCCGCCCGCAACTCCGGTTTCACCGGCCGCTCCATGGTCCTGGAGAAGATGCGCGACCAGCTGGGCGGCGGGATGGCCGTGGTGCTGCCGCAGCCGCAGACCCTCTACGGACTCGGCGGCGTCGGCAAGACACAGGTCGCGCTGGAGTACGTACACCGCTTCATGTCCGACTACGACCTGGTCTGGTGGATCTCCTCCGAGCAGACCGACGACGTGGTGGCCGGACTCGCCGAACTCGCCGCCCGCATCGGGGCGCAGGGCGGCGAGGACATGGCGGCCGCCTCCCAGGAGGCCGTCGATCTGCTGCGCCGCGGGGTGCCCACCTCGCGCTGGCTGCTCGTCTTCGACAACGCGGACGACCCCGAGACGCTCAAGCGGTTCTTCCCGCCGGGCGGCCCCGGGCACGTCCTGGTGACCTCCAGGAACCAGAGCTGGTCGCAGTACGGGGACGCGCTGCCCGTCGACGTCTTCCTGCGCGAGGAGTCCATCGAGCACCTCAGGCGCAGGGCGCCCGGCCTCTCCGTGGAGGACGCCGACAAGGTGGCCGTCGCCGTCGGTGACCTGCCTCTCGCCGTCGAACAGGCCGCGGCCTGGATCGCCGAGACCGCGACCCCCGTCGCCACCTATCTGGAGCAGCTGACCCGGAAGGCGACCGGCGTGCTCGCGCTCAACCAGCCCGCGGGCTACCCCGAACCGGTCGCCGCGACCTGGAACGTCTCCATCGAAAGGCTCAAGGAGCGCTCACCCGCTGCCGTACGGCTGCTGCAACTCTGCGCCTTCTTCGCGCCCGAGCCGATCCACGCCAATCTCCTGTACAGCAAGGAGATGATCGAGGCGCTGAAGCCGTACGACGCCACCCTTCAGGAGAAGCTGGTGCTCGGCCGGGTCATCAGGGAGATCGGCCGCTTCGCGCTCGCCAAGGTGGATCCGGTGGGCGGCTCCATCCAGGTGCACCGCCTCGTCCAGGCGGTCATCCGCGCCCAGCTCTCCGAGGATGAGCAGCGCGACGCGCGGCACGCCGTCCACCGGATCCTCGCCGGCGCCAGGCCCGATGCGGACGAGCCGATCGACAACCCCGAGACCTGGCCGCGGTTCGCCACCATCTGGCCGCACCTCGGCCCCTCGGAGGCCAGGCTCTGCACGGAGTCGGAGACCCGCCGGCTGATGATCGACCGGGTGCGCTACCTCTGGAAGCGCGGGGACTTCATCGCCGCTTCGACCCTGGCCGGCGAGTTGCGCGACACCTGGCGCGAGACGCTGGGCGACGACGACCTCCAGTACCTCTATCTGCGCTTCCACCTCTCCAACATCCTCCGCTCGCGCGGGCGTTACGTGGAGGCGAGGGAGCTGGACGAGGAGACGCTGCGCAGGCAGCAGGACGTCCTGGGGGAGTCCCATCCGCACACGTACATGACCACGAGCTCCCTCGCCATGGACCTCGGCGCGCTCGGCTTCTACGGCAGGGCGATGGAGCTGGCGACCGAGGCGCACGAAGGGTTCCGGCAGATCTTCGACGAGTCCCATCCCAGGACACTCGCGGCGGCCAACAACCTGGCGCTGAACCTGCGGATGGCCGGGCAGTACGCACGGGCCCGCGAGATCGACCAGGACGTGTACGACCGGCGCACCGAGGTGCTCGGGCCCGAGCACCCGTACACCCTGTCCTCCGCACAGAACCTGGCGCGCGACCTGCGCGAGGTCGGACGGTACGAGGACTCCGTGGCGCTGCTCAGCCGGACGTACGACATCTTCAAGGACCAGCTCGGCAGGTCCTTCCCCGGTACGCTCGCCGCCGCCAAGTCCCTGGCCGTCTCCCTGCGCAGGGCGGGCAGGCTGGAGGACGCGCGGCGTCTGACCATCGCCACCCGGGGCCGCTACCGGGCCAAGTACACGGCGGCCAACCCCGACTGGATCGCCTGCGACCTGAACCTGGCGGCGGACCTCTTCGCCGCGGGGGATCCGGTGGGGGCGCGCGACACCGCGCAGGAAGTCGTCGACCAGTACAGGAAGGTGCCGGGCGAGCACCACCCCTACACCCTCGCCGCCATCAACAACCTCGGTATCTACCAGTGGGGTTGCGGTGCGCTGGACACCGCGGAGTCGCTGTTCCAGGGCACCATCCTCGGGATGGAGGATGTGCTCGGGGAGACCCATCCGCACACGGTCTTCGCCACCGTCAACCTCGCCAATGTCACGGCGGACCTGGGTGACCTGGAGGCGGCCCTGGAGATCGAACGAAAGGCGGTCACCACCCTGCGCACGGTGCTCGGGGCCCACCACCCCGAGACCCTGGCCTGTGCCTCCAACCTGTCGGTGACGCTGGACGCGCTGGGCCGCAAGGAGGAGGCGCAGCAGATCCGTTCGGAGGTCGTCGACGAGCTGCAGCGCCTGCTCGGCGACGACCACGCGTATGTACGGATCGCACGCGACCAGCGCCGGGTCAACCGTGACCTGGAGCCGCTCGCCGTGTGATCCCCGGGCACTTCACTCCGCCAGCCAGGTGAGGATCCCGGGCAGTGCGTGCAGTGCGTCGAAGTGCGCGGCGGCCGGTTCGAGTACGGCCGTCGCACCGGGGATGCGCCGGGCCAGCCAGCGCGAGTGGCCGACCGGCGAGAAGACGTCCTGCACTCCGTGCCAGAGCATCACCGGGCCGGGGATGTCCGCCGGGTCGAAGCCCCAGGGGCTGGAGAAGGCCAGGGCGTCGTCGATCCAGCCGTACGCCGAAGTGCGCAGCGCCTCCTGGTAGTTGCGCAGCAGCATGGCCCGCACACCGGCGTCGGAGACGATCCGGCGGTCGGAGGCGGTGAGGTCCCTGCGCAGCTGGTCCAGGAGACGCATCGGGTCCTTGCGGATCTCGTCGGAGCGCGGAATCAGCCGCGCGACGAGCTCCCTGGGGTCGTCGGATGCGATGGTGTACTCGGTGACGTTGTGCGGCCCCATCCCTTCGAACCAGTCGAGCCCCTCCGCGTCCCTGGGCGCCAGCGCCACCAGCGCGGCGGCCTTCGTGACGCGCTCGGGCAGCAGCGCCGCGCAGGCCAGCGCGTGCGGCGCGCCGCCCGAGCGGCCCACCACGGCGAACTTCTCCAGCCCCATGGCGTCCGCTATGGCGGCGACGTCCTGCGCGGCGTCCGCGACCGTACGGCCCTGGAGCCGGTCGCTGCGGCCGTAGCCGGGACGGTCGTACGCGATGATCTGCATTCCCCGCTGGTAGAGGACCATCCCGCGCGGCGCGGGACCCAGCCTGCTGCCGGGTGTCCCGTGCATCAGGAACACCGGTGCTCCGTGCGGATCACCGAGCCGCTCCACCATCAGATCCCGTCCGTCCGGGGTGCGGACGCTGCCGCGAATCCCCGAAACCCCCTTGCTGTGCGCCTGCATGGTCTGCACTGGCACTCCCCCTTCGGTCAGATGATTGCTCATCACGGCCCTCAGGCCCATAGGGCCACGACCGGGACTCCCATGTCGGGGCGGACAGGGTTACCGTCAATGGACACGCCCAATTCGGACCCTGGGGGGCCGTGGTGGTCGAAGAGCTGGTGTCGGCGGGAGTGGCTGTGGGGGCCGCGGGTGTTGTCTATGTGATGGCAGCGGCCCGGGTGGTCAAACAGTACGAGCGCGGTGTGGTCTTCCGGTTGGGAAGGCTCAAGGATTCTGTGCGGGGTCCGGGCTTCACGATGGTGGTGCCGTTCGTGGACAGGCTGCGCAAGGTGAACATGCAGATCGTGACCATGCCCGTGCCCGCGCAGGACGGCATCACCCGCGACAATGTCACGGTCCGGGTGGACGCCGTCATCTATTTCAAGGTGGTGGACGCGTCCGACGCGCTGGTGCAGGTGGAGGACTACCGTTTCGCCGTGTCCCAGATGGCGCAGACCTCACTGCGCTCCATCATCGGCAAGAGCGACCTCGACGATCTGCTCTCGAACCGCGAAAAGCTCAACCAGGGACTCGAGTTGATGATCGACAGCCCGGCGATCGGCTGGGGCGTGCAGATCGACCGGGTGGAGATCAAGGACGTCTCGCTGCCGGAGACCATGAAGCGGTCGATGGCGCGGCAGGCGGAGGCGGACCGGGAGCGGCGGGCCCGGATCATCAACGCGGACGGTGAGCTGCAGGCGTCGAAGAAGCTGGCCGAGGCCGCCGAGGTGATGTCGGACCAGCCGGCCGCGCTCCAGCTCAGGCTGTTGCAGACGGTGGTGGCGGTGGCTGCGGAGAAGAACTCCACGCTGGTGCTGCCCTTCCCCGTGGAGTTGCTGCGGTTCCTGGAACGGGCGGCCCCGCAGGCGCCGGTCGCGGCCCCGGCCCCGACCGCCCCTCCGGCTGTCCCTCCCGCCGAGCCCGAGAAGGCTCAGCTTCCGTCGGAATCCGGTCGGCAGGAGTCGAATACCGGACAGGACTAGTC
>NZ_JAFLRJ010000242.1 GCF_017315755.1 Streptomyces beijiangensis | reverse complement strand
GATGACGTCCGCCCCGTACAACCGGGTGCTGCTGGCCGAGGTCCTTGCCGGGCGGTACGGGGCGGACGTCATCGCGCAGCCCGGGACCGCGGTACGGCGCGGAGTGCGTGCCGTGCGTATCGACCGCGCCGACCGGATCGTCCAGTGCGACGACGGCAGCACCGTCCCGTACGGCACCCTCGTCCTCGCCACCGGGTCGAACTCGTTCCTGCCTCCGCTGCGCGGGCTCGGCCATGAACTCCCCGACGGCGTCCACCCTTTCCGTACTCTCGACGACTGCCTCGCGCTCTCCGCGGCCGTACGCCCCGGCACCCGCGCGGTCGTCATCGGCGGCGGCCTCCTCGGTGTGTCGGCCGCCCGCGCACTCGCCCTGCGCGGCGCACAGGTGGTACTCGCCCAGCAGGGCGAGCGCCTCATGGAGCGCCAACTCGACGCCGAGGCCTCCGCGTTGCTCCGTACGCACCTGACCGACCTGGGCGTCGAGGTGCACACGGAGTGCCGGGTGCGCGGGCTGCGCGGCACGGACGTCGAGCTCGCCGACGGGTACATCCTCGCCTCCGACCTCACCGTCCTGGCGTGCGGCGCCCGCCCCCGCACCGGGCTCGCCCTCGCCGCCGGGCTCGATGTGCGGCGCGGCATCGTCGTCGACGACGAACTGCGCACCTCCGACCCCCGTATCCACGCCATCGGCGACTGCGCCGAGCACAACGGGCAGGTGTACGGCCTCGCGGGTCCCGCCCTCGAACAGGCCGACGCACTGGCCGAGTTGCTCTCGGGAAGGCCTGCCGCCTACACGGGCACCCGCTCCCTCACCCGCCTCACGCTCAACGGGCCAGGACCCCTGGACCTCGCCGCGTTCGGCGAGACCACTCCGCTGCCCGGCGACGACGTGATCGCCCTCGCCGACGCCACCCGCGGCGCGTACCGCAAGGTCGTCGTCCGCGGCGACCGGCTCGTCGGCGGCGTACTCCTCGGCGACCTCACGTCCGTCGGTGAGCTCGCCCGCACCTGGGAGGGCGACGAGCCGCTCCCCTCCACCCCGCTGTTCCACCTGCTTGGAGGCTCCTGACATGCCGATGCCCACACCTACGATCGTGGTCGTCGGCCACGGAATGGTCGGCCAGCGCTTCCTGGAGGCGCTCGCCGAGCGCGGGCTGACCGGCACCTGCCGGGTGGTGGTGCTCTGCGAGGAGCCGCGTCCCGCCTACGACCGGGTCAAGCTCACCTCGTACTTCTCGGGCAGCACTCCCGCCGAACTCTCCCTCGTCGAGGGTGACTTCATGGAGCGCAACAACATCGAGATGCACCTGGGCGACCCGGCCACCGCCGTCGACCGCGCGGCCCGCACCGTCACCGCACGCTCCGGCCAGGTCTTCGCGTACGACACGCTCGTCCTCGCGACCGGCTCGTACCCCTTCGTGCCGCCGGTCCCCGGCAAGGACGCGACGGGCTGCTTCGTCTACCGCACCATCGAGGACCTCCTCGCCATCGAGGAGTACGCACTGACCGCGCGCACCGGCGCGGTGGTCGGCGGCGGACTGCTCGGCCTGGAGGCGGCGGGTGCGCTGAAGGGGCTCGGACTCGACACGCACATCGTGGAGTTCGCACCCCGGCTGATGCCCGTCCAGATCGACGAGGGCGGCGGCGCTGCCCTTCTCCGTACGATCAGGAACATGGGCCTGAGCGTCCACACCGGTGTCGGCACCCAGGCCGTCACCACCGACGACGCCGGCGTGGTGACCGGCATGGAACTCTCGGACGGCTCCACGGTCGCCGCCGACCTCGTCGTCTTCTCGGCGGGGGTACGCCCGCGCGACCAACTCGCCCGCGACTGCGGCCTGGCGGTCGGGGAGCGCGGCGGGATCACGGTCGACGAGCAGTGCCGTACCTCCGACCCCGCCGTCTTCGCGATCGGCGAGTGCGCCCTCGCGGCGGACGGCCGGGTCTACGGACTGGTGGCCCCCGGCTACGAAATGGCCCTGACGGCCGCCGACACCATCGCCGAGAAGGAGAGCGCCTTCAGCGGCGCCGACCTCTCCACCAAGCTCAAGCTCCTCGGCGTCGACGTCGCCTCCTTCGGCGACGCGCACGGCACGGCCGCCGACTGCCTGGACGTCGTCTACTCCGACTCACGGTCCGGCATCTACAAGAAGCTGGTCGTCTCGCCCGAAGGCACCCTGCTCGGCGGGGTCCTGGTCGGTGACGCGGACTCGTACGCGCTGCTGCGCCCGCTCACCGGATCGGTCCCGCCGGTCGCCCCCGAGCAGCTCATCGCGCCGAGCGGCGGCGCCGTCGCGCTCGGCCCCGAAGCCCTCCCCGACGACGCGGTCATCTGCTCCTGCCACAACGTCACCAAGCACGCCGTCCAGCAGTGCACCACCCTCCCCGAGGTGAAGAGGTGCACCAAGGCCGGTACGGGCTGCGGCAGTTGCGTCAAGCTCATCGGCCAGCTGCTGCCCGCCACCGGCGACAAGGGGCTCTGCGGCTGCTTCTCGTACACACGCAGCGAGTTGTACGAGATCGTGCGCACCCTGGGCCTCACCTCGTTCGCCGCCACACTCGACGGCCACGGCCGGGAGGAGGCGCGCGGCGGTGACGGCTGCGAGATCTGCAAGCCGACCGTCGGCTCGATCCTCGCGAGCCTCGCCCCGACCCTGGGAACGAGCGGCCACATCCTCGACGGCGAGCAGGGAGCCCTCCAGGACACCAATGACCACTTCCTGGCGAACATGCAGCGCAACGGCTCGTACTCGATCGTGCCGCGCATCCCGGGCGGCGAGATCACCCCGGAGAAGCTGATCGTGATCGGCGAGGTGGCA
The DNA here is from genome assembly GCF_017315755.1 of Streptomyces beijiangensis. Taxonomy (GTDB): domain Bacteria; phylum Actinomycetota; class Actinomycetes; order Streptomycetales; family Streptomycetaceae; genus Streptomyces; species Streptomyces beijiangensis. The sequence continues at coordinate 7,704 of NZ_JAFLRJ010000242.1, read as the reverse complement.
CGCGACTTCGGCCTCTACACGAAGATCACCGGCGGCCAGCGCATCGACCTCTTCGGCGCGCGCGTCGAGCAACTCCCGCTGATCTGGACGCGGTTGGTGGACGCGGGCTTCGAATCCGGGCATGCGTACGGGAAGTCCCTGCGGACCGTGAAATCCTGCGTCGGACAGACCTGGTGCCGTTACGGGGTCCAGGACTCGGTCCGTATGGCCATCGACCTGGAGATGCGCTATCGGGGCCTGCGGGCGCCCCACAAGCTGAAGTCCGCGGTCTCGGGCTGCGGCCGCGAATGCGCGGAGGCCCAGTCCAAGGACTTCGGGATCATCGCCACGGCCAACGGCTGGAACCTCTACGTCGGCGGCAACGGCGGCGCGACCCCGCGCCACGCGGACCTCCTCGCCCAGGACCTCTCTGACGCCGAGCTGATCCGGCTGATCGACCGCTTCCTGATGTTCTACATCCGCACGGCGGACCGCCTGGAGCGCACGGCGACCTGGCTGGAGCGGATCGAGGGCGGCCTCGCCCACCTCCGCGACGTGATCGTGCACGACTCGCTCGGCCTCTGCGACGAGCTGGAGGCGATGATGCGGGCACACGTCACCGGCTACCGCGACGAGTGGTCGGACACCATCAACGACCCGGAGCGCCTGAGCCGGTTCGTCTCCTTCGTCAACGCCCCCGACACCCCCGACCCCTCGGTCGCCTTCGTCGCGGAGCGCGACCAGATCAAGCCGGACCTGATGATCCTCACCCTCGAAGGGACCCGCACCCTGTGACACTCCAACTCCTGCTGGAAAGCGGCTGGTTCACCGTCTGCGACCAGTCCGTCCTGACGCCCGGCCGCGGCGCCGCCGCCCTGCTCCCCGACGGCCGGCAGGCCGCGCTCTTCCTGGACCGGGCACGCCGCCCGTACGCCATCGGAAACCGCGACCCCTTCACCGGGGCGCACGTACTCTCCCGGGGGCTGATCGGCACCCACGAGGGCCGGACCTTCGTCGCGTCGCCGCTCCTCAAGCAGCGCTTCGATCTGGAGACCGGCGCCTGCCTCGACGACGAGGAGGTCTCGGTCCCGGTCTTCCCGTGCCGGGTCGTCCCGGTCTGAGCGCTCTGCCCGGTCCGCCCGGTCCGGGTGACGTGTCCGCATTCATATGCGGCTCACAACCTTCACTCAGGCACCACGCAGCGTCCGTCCCTAGCTTGAGCCTCACCACCCCGTCCCCATGGGGCTACAACGGCGAGGAATCGGATGTTTCTGATCTATCTCAGGCGTGAGCTGAGCAGGCGCAAGAAGGCCGCTCTGGTGATCTCCATGGGCCTGGCACTGGGCATCGCGCTGGTCATCACCGTCACCTCGGTGTCCTCCGGCATGAAGCAGGCACAGACACAGGTGCTGAAGTCGCTGTACGGCATCGGCACCGACATGACCGTCACCAAGGCGGCGGAGGCCCAGTCGAGCAGCAGCGCCCGGCCGAAGTTCAACTTCGACGCGAAGTCCGACGACAGCAGCACCTCGCAGAGCTCCGACCGGGTCATGACCGCGGGCGGGCAGACGCTGGCCTCCACCAAGGTCGCCGACGTCGCGAAGCAGACCGGTGTCTCGAACGCGGTGGGCGCGCTCAGCCTCAACGTGATGAAGGTCGACGGCACCTTCACCCAGGGCAAGGCGAAGTCCACCACGTCGGGCGGTACCGGCGAGGGCGGCCAGGGCGGCGGACAGGGAGGCGGCCAGCCGGGCGTCCAGGGCGGCGGCGCCTCCTTCGACGTCAACAGCTACACGGTGTACGGCGTGGACACGGCCAACCTCACCCTCGGCCCGCTCTCCTCGTCGAAGGTCACCACGGGCGCCACCTTCACCAGCGCGCAGTCCAACGCCAAGGTGGCGGTGGTCGACTCCGCGTACGCCAAGACGAAGTCCCTCTCCGTCGGCAAGACGGTCACCATCAAGTCCGTGAAGTACACGGTCATCGGTATCTCGACGGCGACCAGCGGTGATTCGGCCGCCAACATCTACATCCCGCTGAAGCAGGCGCAGACCCTGGCCTCCTCCGCGAACAAGGTCTCCACGATCTACGTGAAGGCGACCGATTCGCAGCAGATCTCGGCGGTCAAGTCGACGATCCAGAAGAACATCTCGGGCACGACGGTCACCACCTCCGCCGACCTGGCGAAGACGGTCTCCGGCTCGCTCTCGACGGCGACCAAGCTCGCCACGAGCGTCGGCAAGTGGCTGTCCGTCGCGGTGCTGCTCGCCGCGTTCCTGGTGGCGGCTCTGCTCACCTCGTCGGCGGTCAGCCGCCGGGTGCGGGAGTTCGGCACGCTCAAGGCGCTCGGCTGGAAGAGCGGCAAGGTCACGCGTCAGGTGATCGGCGAGTCCTTCGTCAACGGCCTGATCGGCGGCGCACTCGGCATCGCGCTGGGTCTCGGGGCGGCGTACGTCGTGACGGCGATCAGCCCGACGATGACGGCCGAGCTCGGCTCCACCACCTCCAGTGCGGGCGGCCCCGGTGGCGGCGGCATGGGCGGCGGCCCCGGCCGCCAGGCGGCGTCCAAGGCGATCGAGGTCGCCCTGTCCGCCCCGGTCTCCCTGACCACCATCGCCCTCGCGGCGGGTCTCGCGATCGCGGGCGGCCTGATCGCCGGCGGCTTCGGCGGCTGGCGCGCGTCCCGGATGCGCCCGGCGGACGCGCTCCGCAGCGTCGCGTAACCCCCCACCCCACCAGGAGCAACACCCATGTACAAACTCACCGGCGTCAGCAAGCAGTACTCGCGGGGCAAGGAGACCGTCCACGCACTGCGCTCCATCGATCTGGTCATCGAGGACGGCGACCAGCTCGTCATCCAGGGCCCGACCGGCGGCGGCAAGTCCACCCTGCTGCAGATGATCGGCGGCCTGGACCGTCCGACCTCGGGCAGTGTGGAACTGGACGGCACGGACCTGGCCCAGCTCAGCGAGGCCAAGCTCACCAAGGTCCGCTCCGAGAACATCGGCATCATCTTCCAGAGCTTCAACCTCATCCCGACGCTCACCGCCCAGGAGAACGTCGAGACCGCTCTGGTCCCGATGGGCGTCAAGCCCGCCGAGCGCCGTGAGCGTGCGGCGGAGGCGCTGCGTTCGGTGGGTCTCGGCGAGCGGATGCACCATGTGCCGACCGAGCTCTCCGGAGGTCAGCAGCAGCGGGTGGCCATCGCCCGCGCGCTGGTGAAGAAGCCGAAGGTGCTTCTCGCCGACGAGCCGACCGGCAACCTCGACGAGGGCACCCGCGACGACATCATGGCGCTGCTCGACACCATGTGCCAGGAGTACGGACTGACCTTCATCATGGTCACCCACGACTCCGCCCTCGCCGCCAAGGCGCCCCGCCTGGCCACCATCAGGGCGGGCCGGGTCACGGTCACCGAACAGGCTCAGTCCGTGCGTCTCTGATCGTCGCCCCTCCCCCGCACCGCCCCCGGAGAGCCGGTTCGCGCCCCCAGCGCGGACCGGCTCTGCGGCGTACCGCGCCGGATACGCCGCTCGCCGCTCTGCGTAAGCTCTGTAATGTCTCAGGCCGCATGATTGCCCCTTCCGGAAAAGTTCCGCAAGGTTTCGAGAATGCGTCCCAGCGGTGGGGGAAGGTGGGGGATATGGGCAAGGTGACGATCACCGAGATCGCCCGGGCGGCCGGCGTATCGGTGCCGACCGTGTCCCGGGTGGTCAACGGCCGCTCGGACGTGGCGCCGGGGACCAGGGCGAGGGTCGAGGACCTGCTGCGGGAGCACGGCTACCGCAGGCGTCCGCAGACGTCCGGCGACCGGGCGGCCCTCGTGGACCTGGTCTTCAACGACCTGGACAGCCCCTGGGCGGTCGAGATCATCAGGGGCGTCGAGGAAGTGGCGCACGCGGCGGGCATGGGGACGGTGGTCTCCGCGATCCACGACCGGGCGGGGTCCGCCAGGCAGTGGATGAAGAACCTGAGGGCGCGCGCGTCGGACGGGGTCATCCTGGTGACATCCGTACTGGAGCCCGGCCTGCACGAGGAGTTGCACCGGCTCGGCGTCCCGCTCGTGGTGGTCGACCCCGCAGGGTCGCCCACGCTGGACGCCCCCACCATCGGCGCCACCAACTGGGCGGGCGGGATGGCCGCGACCGAGCATCTGCTCTCGCTGGGCCACCGCAGGATCGGCTTCATCGCGGGACCGCCCCGGCTGCTGTGCTCGCGCGCCCGGCTCGACGGGTACCGGGCGGCGCTGGAGGGCGCCGGAGTCGCGGTGGACGACGCGCTCATCGTGGCGGGCGACTTCTACCACGCGTCCGGATTCGCGGGCGCGGAACAGCTGTTGGACCTCGCCGCACCGCCGAGCGCGCTCTTCGCCTCCAGCGACCAGATGGCGCTCGGCGCCATCGAGGCGCTGCGCCGCCGCGGTCTGCGGGTTCCCGAGGACCTGAGCGTGGTGGGCTTTGACGACCTGCCCGAGGTGCGCTGGTCGGCGCCGCCTCTGACGACCGTACGGCAGCCCCTCACCGAGATGGGCAAGGTCGCCGCCCGTACGGTGCTGCGACTGGCCCGTGGCGAGGAACTGGACTCCCCTCGCGTGGAGTTGGCGACGGAGCTGGTACTGCGGGCGAGCACTGCCCCGTACCCGGGCAGGAACCCGGCCGCCTCCGGCTGAACCCCGACCACCGGTTCTGCGCGATCCGTTGACACCGGACCACCGCGTCCGTAACTTCCGCGTACATCGGTCCGATAATTATCGGACTCCTTCCGGAAGGTACGCGATGCGACCACTGGGCGACACCTCTCTGACCCGCCGACGCTTCCTGGCTGCTTCAGCAGCGGGCCTCGGGGCCGCTGCCCTGAGCGCCTGCGGCTCGTCGGACGACGGGAAGGGCTCGGGCAGCACGACCATCGAGTGGTGGAACATCACCACCACCCAGCCCGCCAAGAAGATATGGGCGGCCCGCGCCAGGGAGTTCGAGGCGAAGAACCCCGGCGTGAAGGTCAAGATCGTGACGCTGGAGAACGAGGCGTACAAGTCCAAGATGACCGCGCTCACCGCATCGGGAAAGCTGCCGGACATCTACCACACCTGGGGCGGCGGGGTACTCGAGCAGCAGATCGACGCGGGCCTCGTGGAGGACCTCACCTCGAAGATCGCCCCCTGGTCGGGCGGGTTCGTGCCCGCGTCGGTGTCGGCGTACCAGTTCGAGTCAAAGACCTACGCCGTCCCGTTCGACATCGGCGCGGTCGGCTTCTGGTACAACAAGGCGCTCTTCACCAGGGCGGGCATCACCACCCCGCCGACCACCTGGGCCGGCTACCTCGACGCCGTGAAGAAGCTCAAAGCCGCGGGCATCACACCCATCGGGCTCGCGGGCAAGGAGAAGTGGCCCGGCATGTACTACTGGGCGTACCTGGCGATGCGCACCGCCGGCCTCGACGCCATGCGGAAGGCCGCCGACTCCAAGGACTTCACCGGACCCGGCTTCGTACAGGCCGGTGAGCACCTCAAGGATCTGGTCGGCCTGCAGCCCTTCCAGACGGGCTTCCTCGGCGCCGGATACTCCACCCCGGGCGGCCAGGCCGCCAGCGTCGGCAACGGCAAGGCAGCCATGGAGCTGATGGGCCAGTGGGCGCCGAGCGTGGAGGCCAGCTCGGGCAAGGGGCTCGGCAAGAACCTCGGGTTCTTCTCCTTCCCCACCGTCGACGGCGGGGCCGGCAAGCTCACCGAGGTGTTCGGCGGAGGCGGCGGTCACGCCGTGCGCAAGGGCGCCCCGCAGGCCGCGGTGGACTTCCTGAAGTTCTTCGCCGACACCGAGTTCGACAAGAAGCTGGTCAAGGAAACCGGGCTGATCCCGGTGGTCAAGGCCGCCGGGACCGCCCTCGTCGACCCCAACCTCAAGGCCGTGTCGACCGCGATCAACGAGTCCACCGGCTTTCAGCTCTACCTCGACCAGGCGTACGCACCCGCCGTCGGCCAGGAGATCAACGACAGCGTCGCCGCCCTCATGGGAGGCACCAAGTCCCCCGAAGCCGTGGCGAAGTCCATCACCCAGGTCGCGAAGAGCCAGTAGGCGGCGATGACTTCGACCCCCGTGCACATACGCGAGGAACCGGCGGACGCCGCACCCCACGCCCCCACCGGCGGCGGGCCGGGGCGCCCGGCGGGCCGCCGGATCCGCGACTGGCTGACGGCATTCGCGTTCACCGTCCCCGCACTGGTGCTCTTCGGCGCCCTGGTGCTGCTGCCGATCCTCTTCGCGCTCTACGCATCCCTGTTCAACTGGGGCGGCTTCAACATGCCGTCCGACTTCACCGGGCTCGGCAACTTCACCAAGCTCATCAAGGACCCGGTCTTCCTCGGCGACCTGTGGCGCGGCTTCCTGCTGATCGCGTTCTCCATTGTCGTCCAGCTGCCGTTCGCCCTGGCGATGGCGGTCATGCTCAACCAGAAGCTGCGCGGCCGGGCCGTCTACCGGATGCTGTTCTTCGCCCCGTACGTCCTGTCCGAGGTCATCACCGGCGTCCTCTTCTCGATGATCTTCGCCCCCGACGAAGGCCTCGCCGACCGGCTGCTCGGGAAGATCGGCCTGGACGGCGTCGGCGGCCTGTGGTTCGCGGACCCGCACACCGTCCTGCCGACCCTCTTCCTGGTGATGACCTGGAAGTACTTCGGTTTCCACATGATGCTCTACCTCGCCGGACTCCAGGGCATCCCGCCCGAACTCCACGAAGCGGCCCGCATCGACGGCGCGGGCGCCTGGCAGCGCTTCCGCCACATCACCCTGCCGCTGCTCGGCCCGACCGTCCGGATCAGCGTCTTCCTGGCCGTCATCGGCGCCATCCAGCTCTTCGACCTGGTCTGGATCATCACCGCGGGCGGCCCCGACCACGCCTCCGAGACACTCGCCATTTCCATGTTCCAGTACGGCTTCAAGCGCTACCAGGTCGGCTACGGCATGGCGATCAGCGTGGCGATCTTCCTGATCAGCCTGGCCTTCGCCCTCCTCTACCAGCGCTTCGTGATGCGCCGCGACACCGAGGGCGCCCTGACGACGATGCGAGGTGCGGCGCGATGAGCAGTCAGACGTCCCCGGCCCTGCGCAAACGGCTGCGCACCCTGCCCGTCCACATCACACTCTGGCTGATCGGCGTGGTCATGGTGACCCCGCTGCTCTACGGACTGATCTCCGGCTTCAAATCCACCAGCCAGCTCTCGTCCAACCCCTTCGGGCTCCCCTCGCCCTGGGTCGTGTCCAACTACACGGACATCCTGGGCTCCTCGGACTTCTGGCGGGCCATCGGCTCCTCCACTCTCATCGCGGTCGGCACCACCGTCCTCACGGTCGCCTTCGCCGCGCTCGCCGCCTTTGCGCTGGCCCGATTTGCCTTCCGGGGACGGGAGTTGCTCTTCGCCGTCTTCACGATGGGACTGATGCTGCCCTTCACGGTGGCGATCATCCCGCTTTTCATCCTGCTGCGGACCTTCGATCTCCTCGACAACCCGCTGGGCGTGATCCTGCCCCAGGCCGCGTTCGGCCTGCCGATCACCATCATCATCCTGCGCGGCTTCTTCCGGGAGATCCCCGGCGAGATCGAGGAGGCCGCGACCCTGGACGGCTGCAGCGCCTTCGGCTTCTTCTGGCGGATCCTGCTGCCGATGGCGCGCCCCGCCCTGGGCACGGTCTCCGTCCTCGCGATCGTCGGCAGCTGGAACAACTTCTTCCT
>NZ_JAFLRJ010000241.1 GCF_017315755.1 Streptomyces beijiangensis | reverse complement strand
CGGCTACGGGTTCCTGCCGGGGGGCGGGGGCGGAGACCTGCTCCTGGTGCTTGCCCGGGGGCATGAAGCAGGGCGTGGTCACACTGAGATTCAGTTCGTCGTACGGCGGCTTCGAGGCGCTGACGGAGATGAAGAAGTTACTGGTACCACCCTTGGCGTACAGGAGGATTTCCCTCCACTCGCCCTCCCGGTATCCGGAGATCCGGTAGCCGCCGGCCTCCAGCTTCTTCCTGAGCGTGAGCAGGGCCGTGTTGTACCGCGCTCGCGGCACCGGCGCGCTGACCAGGTAGCTCAGGTCGAAGCGGCCGTCGTGCGAGATCTCGCCGTTCTTGCCCATGCAATCGCGGAATTTCATGTCCACCGTCTTGCTGTCGACCGTCGTACCGATGTCCTCGGCCAACAGGTCGAGCAGGGCACGCACGTCGTACTTGGCCTTCTCCTGGCTGCGCACCGGCAGCGGGTCGTTCTTACCGTTGTCGGTCATGCATCCTCCGGTGGCGAGCAGAGCGAGAAGAGTCACTACGGACTGGGCGGCGCGCATACGCATGGTCATCGTGCTCCGGGTCCGGGCGAGCCGGGGGCGCGGCCGCGTTCACCCGGCGGCACGTAGTAGTCGCCTTCGTTGGGCGGTTGTCCGGCAATGATCCGGCCTTGATTGCGAAGGCTTTCGCTGCCTTCGTCCCAGTAGCCGCTGTGGCCCTCGGTGTCCACGTCGAACACCTTGCCGCCGAAGCCTTCTCGCGTCGGATTCGCGCCGAGCGTCAGGTCGGAGGTTTCTGTGGAGACCAAGTCGTCCTTCGCGTACCCGGCCCAGACGTGGCCGGTGTCCATGTTCAGGTCCGACGCGTGGTCGACGGTCATTCCGGGGCTCCCGACGACCACCACGTCGTCCGCGCCGATACCCCCGTCGTTGGCGGCGGCCGCGCCCACGAGCGTGGAGCCGTAGCTGTGGCCGAGCACCGTCATATGGGTGGGCTCGCCCTGGTGGGACTCGCGCAGACCGTGTGTGAAGGCGCGCAGGTCTCCCGCGCCACCCTCGGTGCGCCCCGGGGTGACCATGCTGCCGTCGACCTCGGGGGCGTCGTAGCCGAGCCAGGAGACGACTGCGGTGGACTCGCGCGGGTTGGCACTCATCGCCGCCCCTTGCAGCCGGTCCGCCCGATGGATCTGACTGTCCACATTCGTCAGGTCGTTGCCCGTGCCCGGCACCTGGATCGCCGTGTTGTCGGCCGTGTCCGGGTTCCCCCTGGCCACCAGCGCGCGCCCGTCCCCACCCCCGGCGTCGTCGTCGACGCCCAGGACGTACAGCCGGTCGCTGTCCTTCGTCGCGCCGTCGGCCTTGTCCAGCTCGTCCTGGAGTTTCAGCAGTCCGGAGTACTGGCGGTCGTCGTGGATGCCGAGCGAGCCCGCCTCCTCCTTCTCCCGGTACGCGCTGAGCGAGACCTCCAGGGACCTGCGGTTCGCCTCGTCGCGGTCGGTGGTGGGGATGCCGTCCAGCCACCCGATCTTCTGCGGGTAGGCGTCCATGTACGCCTGCTTCTCGGCGGGGGTGAGGCTCTTCCACCAGGCGGCGTTCGCCTTGGGGTCCTTGGCGTCCGGGATGTCCTTCTCCTTCATCCCGTACTCCTCGGCGACCTCGCGCGCGTCCTCCTGGGCGCTGCGGGCGCCGTACACCTTGTCGAGGTCGAAGGGGTCGATCTGGTGGAGGCGCTCCTTGCCCTCGTACGAGGCCGACTGGGCGTCCTGCACGGCCTGTTCGATGCGCGCGCGGTACTCGCCGAGCGGACCCGCGCGGCGCTGCTGCGCCTCCTGGAAGTCCGGGTCGCGGCGGGTGCCGGGGTCGACGTCCGCGTACATCGTGTCGCTGACCCAGCCGTCGCCGTCGACCGCGTACTGGTCGGCCTCGGCCTCGCGGACCGCCTTGCGGAGGTCGAGCTGGGCCTTCTGCATCCGGTCGTGGGTGCCGTCGAGGACGGTGGCGACGGAGGAGATCTGGGAGGCGGCGAGGCCGAGTTCGCGCTCGTCGTCCTCCATCATCATGAAGCCGTACGTGGCGTCGGTGCCCTCCCAGCCGGAGGCGTGCAGCGGCCCGGTGACCTTCTGGCGGTGCTGGACCTGGGCGTCCTCCAGTTTCTCGGCGAGCTTGCGCCAGGATTTCGCGGAGGCTTCCAGGTCGGTGAAGTTCAGCTTCATCAGTGAAGCGAAGTCCTCGGCCATCACAGCGCCCTGAAGGACTGGGCGGTCAGGTCCTCGTTGAACTCGTGGCCGTCGGCGGTGCGCCGCAGCCGCTCGGCCTCGCTGTCGCCGCCCTCACCGCCGACCTTCTTGCGCAGATCGTGCAGGGCGGCGCCCCAGATACTGCCGGTCGCCTCCAACTGCCCGGAGATCGCCCACCCGTTGAGGCCGGTGGCGGCCGCCGCGATGTCGCGCTCGCCCGCCTCGACGGGCGCGCGCAGTGCGCTGCCGATCGCGTCGGCCGCCCCTGCTGAGGCCCGCAGTTCCGCGGGCTCGACGTTGATACTTCCGTGCTCGGCCATGCCGCGTACTCCCCCGTGATCAGCTGACGCGAGCGGTCAGATTACCGGAGGAGCGGCGGCCGGTTTCCCCACGGGCCCACGGGACCTACAGGTTGCCGCGCTTCTCCTGCTCGCGCTCGATCGCCTCGAAGAGCGCCTTGAAGTTGCCCTTGCCGAAGCCCATCGAGCCATGGCGCTCGATCATCTCGAAGAAGACCGTCGGCCGGTCCTGGACCGGCTTGGTGAAGATCTGCAGGAGGTAGCCGTCCTCGTCGCGGTCGACCAGGATCTTCTGCTCGCGCAGCGTCTCCACGGGGACGCGGGTCTCGCCCGCCCAGTCGCCGAGCGTGTCGTAGTACGAGTCGGGGGTGTCCAGGAACTGGACGCCGGCCGCCCGCATCGCCTTCACCGAGGCGACGATGTCGTTCGTGGCGAGCGCGATGTGCTGGACGCCCGCGCTGCCGTAGAACTCCAGGTACTCGTCGATCTGCGACTTCTTCTTCGCGATCGCCGGCTCGTTGATCGGGAACTTGACCTTGAGGGTGCCGTCGGCGACGACCTTCGACATCAGTGCGGAGTACTCGGTCGCGATGTCGTCGCCCACGAACTCCTTCATATTGGTGAAGCCCATGACCTTGTTGTAGAAGGCCACCCACTCGTTCATCTTGCCGAGCTCGACGTTGCCGACGCAGTGGTCGATCGCCTGGAAGGTGCGCTTGGCCGGGGGCTCGACCATCGGTGAGGCGGCGGCATAGCCGGGCAGGTAGGGCCCGGTGTACGCGCCGCGCTCGACCAGGGTGTGGCGGGTCTTGCCGTACGTGGCGATGGCCGCGAGGACCACCACGCCGTGCTCGTCCTTGAGCTCGTGGGGCTCGGTGAGGCCGGTGGCGCCGTGCTCGACGGCGTAGGCGTACGCGGCCCTGGCGTCCGGGACCTCGATGGCCAGGTCGACCACGCCGTCGCCGTGGGCCGTGACGTGGTCGGCCAGGAAGCGGCCGTGGTCGGTGGCGGGCCTGATGACGGAGGTGAACACGAAACGGGCCGAGCCGTTCGTGAGGACGTAGGAGGCGGTCTCGCGCGTGCCGTTCTCGGGGCCCGCGTAGGCGACCAGCTTCATGCCGAAGGCGGTGGAGTAGTAGTGCGCCGCCTGCTTGGCATTGCCCACGGCGAAGACGACCGCGTCCATCCCCTTGACCGGGAAGGGATCTGCCTCGCGCGCGGTGGTGGGGGTGGCGGTGGCCCGGTCCTGCGTCTCCTGCGTCGTCTCAGTCATGCACTCAGCGTCTCCCCCGGTCGCAGGGTGCGCAATAGTTTGCGTTTTTGGTGGGCATAGTGCCCAGTGAGTGGGCAGTATGAGCGGGCTATCTGTACAGGATGACCACGACCGGAGGTGCCCATGGGGATCGACGCACTCGACGCCAGGCTGATCGTGCTGCTGGCCCGTGAGCCCCGGATCGGGGTGCAGGAGGCGTCCCGGCGGCTTGGGGTGGCGCGCGGGACCGTACAAGCGCGTCTGGACCGGCTTCAATCGAATGGAGTCATCCGGGGATTCGGTCCTGAGGTGGATCCGGCCGCCCTCGGATATCCCGTCACGGCCTTCGCCACGCTGGAGATCAAGCAGGGGCAAGGGGCGGACGTACGGGCCCACTTGAGCGGGGTGCCCGAGGTCCTTGAACTGCACACGACCACCGGGCACGGAGACATGCTCTGCCGCCTCGTGGCCCGGTCCAACGCCGATCTTCAACGGGTGATCGACCTGGTTGTGGGATTCGATGGCATCGTCCGGGCTTCCACGGCGATCGTCATGGAGAACCCCGTTCCGCTGCGGATCATCCCGCTCGTGGAACAGGCGGCAGGAGATTCCTGACCCGGCCGCGAAACGGGACCGGGAGGTGTGCGGCGGTGAATTTCTGGGACTACATCGGCAACCGTCACCAACAGCTGCTGGCGGACGCGTACCAACACGCGAGCGCCGTGTTCCAGTGCATGGTCGTCGCCACGCTCGTGGGGGTGCTGATCGGCGTCGTCTCGTACCGCAGTGAGTGGGCGGGGAACCTCGCCACACTCACCACGTCGACGATTCTGACCATCCCCGCACTGGCCATGATCGGTCTGCTGATCCCCATCGTGGGGCTCGGCGTCGCACCGACCGTGATCGCGCTGACGCTGTACGGGCTGCTGCCCATCGTGCGGAACTCGATCGTCGGGCTGCGCGGCGTCGATCCAGCGCTGATCGACGCGGCCAAGGGCATCGGGATGTCACGGATCGCCCGGCTGGTGAAGGTGGAGCTGCCGCTGGCGTGGCCGCCGATCCTCACCGGCATCCGGGTCTCCACGCAGATGCTCATGGGCATCGCCGCGATCGCCGCGTACGCCTCGGGCCCCGGCCTCGGTAATGAGATCTTCCGCGGCATCGCGTCCCTGGGCAGCAAGAACGCGCTCAACCAGGTGCTCGCGGGCACCCTCGGCATCATCATCCTGGCCCTGATCTTCGACGCCGTGTACGTCCTCGTCGGACGCCTGACCATCCCGAGGGGGATCCGTGTCTGAGACATCCACCGAGACCGGGACGGGGACAGCGGAAACGCCGGCCTCCACGACCGGCGCGACCATCGAGCTGGAGAACCTCACCAAGCGGTATCCGGGCAACAGCGACCCGGCCGTGGACAGCGTCAACATGGAGATCAAGGCGGGCGAGCTCGTCGTCTTCGTGGGTCCCTCGGGCTGCGGGAAGTCCACCACGCTGAAGATGATCAACCGGCTGATCGAGCCGACCAGCGGGCGGATCCGTATCGACGGCGAGGACGTCACCGACATGGACCCGGTGAAGCTGCGCCGGAAGATCGGGTACGCCATCCAGTCGTCGGGGCTCTTCCCGCACATGACCGTCGCCCAGAACATCGCGCTGGTGCCGAAGATGATCGGCTGGTCGAAGTCGAAGACCAAGGCGCGCGTCGAGGAGATGCTGGATCTCGTCGGGCTCGACCCGGCCGAGTTCCACGGACGCTATCCGCGCCAGCTCTCCGGCGGCCAGCAGCAGCGTGTGGGCGTGGCGCGGGCGCTGGCCGCGGATCCTCCCGTACTGCTGATGGACGAGCCCTTCGGGGCCGTGGACCCCATCACCCGCGACCATCTGCAGGACGAACTGATCCGGCTGCAGCGGGAGTTGCACAAGACCATCGTCTTCGTCACCCATGACTTCGACGAGGCCATCAAGCTCGGCGACCGGATCGTGGTGCTGCGGGAGCGGTCGCACATCGCCCAGTTCGACACCCCCGAGGCGATCCTCACCAACCCCGCCGACGACTTCGTGTCCGGGTTCGTGGGGGCGGGCGCCGCGCTGAAGCGGCTCAACCTCACGCGCGTACGGGATGTGGAGATCACCGAGTACCCGACGGTGAACGTCGACGACCCGCTGCAGGACATCTTCAACAAGCTGCGGGCCGCCCAGACGAACGAGCTGCTGCTGCTCGACAAGCGCGGGCGGCCCTACAAGTGGCTGCGCCGGGGCGACCTGATGCGGGCCCGCGGCTCGCTGGCACGGGCGGGGACGCTCGTGCACGACACCGTGACGCGCGACGCGACGCTCAGGGACGCGCTGGAGGCCGTACTGACCGACAACGCGGGCCGCGTCGCGGTGACCGGACACCGGGGCGTGTACGAGGGCGTCGTGGACATGGAGACGCTGATGAACTCCGTCCATGAGCTCCTGGAGGCCGACCGGCAGGACGCCGTCGAGCACCAGCACGAGCTGGAGGACCAGCGCTCCCTGCAGACCCACCAGGCCCAGGAGGGCCCGGGAGGGGAGGCGGAGGTATGAGCGGGCGCAGGCCGTCACCGCCGGACAACCGGCCCGAGGGCGAGCACGAGGTCAAGGGCCTCGCCTTCAGGGACGAGGGCGAGGGAGAACAGGAGGCGGCGCCGCTCGTGGCGCCGCCACCCGAGAAGATGATGCGGCGGATCGGCTGGCCGAAGCTGGTCCTGCTGCCCGCCGTGATCGCCGTCGTGCTGCTCGCCACCTGGCTCTGGTTCCAGCGTGCGGACCTCGACTCGATCTCCGAGACCGCGCTGTCCAACGGCAATGTGTGGAAAGCCTTCAAGCAGCACGTCCAACTGACCGTGATCTCCACCTTCTTCGTGCTGATCATCGCGATCCCGCTGGGGATCCTGCTGACCCGCAAGGCGTTCCGCAAGGCCGCTCCGATCGCGATGACCTTCGCCAACATGGGGCAGGCGACCCCGGCGATCGGGCTCCTGGCCCTGCTGGTGATCTGGATGGGGATCGGCGAGAAGCCGGCCCTGATCGGCATCATCATCTACGCGGTGCTGCCGGTGCTCTCCAACACCATCGCGGGTCTGAAGGCGAACGACCCGACGCTGATGGAGGCCGCCCGAGGCATCGGGATGTCGTCGGTCGGCGTACTGACGAAGGTCGAACTGCCCCTCGCCGTACCGCTGATCCTCGCGGGTGTGCGGACCGCGCTGGTGCTGAACGTGGGCACCGCGACGCTGGCCACCTTCGGCGGCGGCGGCGGGCTCGGCGTGCTGATCACCACCGGGATCACCAACCAGCGGATGCCGGTGCTGCTGCTCGGCTCGATCCTCACGGTGGCGCTGGCGCTGTTCGTGGACTGGCTGGCTTCGCTGGCCGAAATCCTGCTCTCCCCGCGCGGGTTGGAGGTGAAGTCATGAGGCGTTTCCGCCGTACGAAGAGGACTGCGGGCGCTCTCGCCGCGGCCGGAGTGCTGCTGGCCGGGTGCGGACTGACCAGCGGTTCGCCGATGGTCGACAATGTGGTGCCCGGCTCGGTCGGCAAGGGCCTGCCGCTCAAGGGCGCCGATATCACCGTGGCGTCGAAGGAGTTCACCGAGCAGCTGATCCTCGGCGCGATGATGGGCATCGCGTTCAAGGCGGCCGGCGCCGACGTACTGGACCGGACCGGCATCCAGGGCTCGATCGGCGCGCGTGCGGCCATCGAGAACGGTGACGCGGACGCCATGTACGAGTACACGGGCAGCGCCTGGATCACGTACCTCGGCAACTCCCATCCCATCGCCGACCCGCAGAAGCAGTGGCAGGCGGTGCACGACGCCGACCTGAAGAACGGGATCACCTGGCTGCCGATGTCCCAGCTCAACAACACCTATGCGCTGGCGACGAATCCGGCCAACGAGAAGAAGTTCGGGGCGAAGACGCTCTCGGACGTGGCCGCGCTGTCGAAGTCGAATCCCTCGGCGGTGACGCTGTGCGTGGAGAGCGAGTTCGCCAACCGGGCGGACGGTCTGCCTGGCATGGAGAAGGCGTACGGGATGAAGATCCCCGCCTCCAACATCACGCAGATGGACACCGGGATCGTCTACACCCAGGTCGAGAAGGGCGCCTGCACCTTCGGCGAGGTGTACACCACCGACGGCCGGATCCAGGCGATGAACCTGACGGTGATGGAGGACGACCGGAACTTCTTCCCCAACTACAACGCGGCGCCCGAGATCAACAGCAAGGCGCTGAAGAAGTACCCGCAGATGGCGAAGGTCATCGAGCCGATCACCGCAAAGCTAAACAACACGGTGGCGCAGTCGCTCAACGCCAAGGTCGACGTGGACGGACAGGACCCGCACGATGTGGCGCTGGACTGGCTGGTGAAGGAAGGCTTCGTCAAGAAGGGCGACTGAAGGCGAGCAGGGGTGGGCGGGGCGGTGAGTGGTCCCGGGCTCAGCAGCTCGGGACCTTGCCGCCCTTCTCCAGCGCCGTCAGTGACGACACCGCGTCCTTGAGCGCCGTGACCGGGATCAGGCGCATCCCGGCGGGGAGTTCGGACTTCGCGTCCGAGCACTCGTCCTTCGGTACGAGGAAGACGTGCGCGCCGTCGCGGGCGGCGGCCTGGGTCTTCAGGGCCACTCCCCCGACGGCTCCGACCTCGCCGGACGCGGTGATCGTGCCCGTACCCGCGATGGTCCTGCCGCCCGTGAGATCGCCGCCCGATCCGTTGCGGCCCGAGCCGTTGCCTTCGAGCTTGTCGATGATGCCGAGGGTGAAGAGGAGGCCGGCGCTGGGGCCGCCGACGTCGGCGAGGTTCAGGGTGACCTTGACTTTGCTCGCGCTGTCGCCGACGAAGTTCAGGGCGGCCGCCGTGGCGGCGTCCTGGGACTGCTTCATCTCGGCGAGATTGTGCTGGTTGGCTTCCTCGCTGCTGTCGCCCGCCGGGTAGACGGAGTCGCGGGGCATCACGGCTCGGTCCGTACGGAACCAGCTGTCGACGACGTCGGACAGCAGGACGTCGGCGTCCGGGCCCGTCGCCAGGATCGTGACCATGCGCAGCTGTCCGGTGGTGGTGCGGACGGGCGCGCCGGTGACGGTGATCACGGGCTTGCCGCGGTCCTCGCCGAGCACGTCGGTGGTCTGGCCCGGCTGCGCGACGGAGAAGGGCAGGGGCGCGAAGGCGGCCGTGCCGAAGAGGGCCAGGACGGGGAGGGCGCAGAGGGCGAGGGCTCGGGCTCGGGGGCCGGGGCGCGTGAGGCG
>NZ_JAFLRJ010000240.1 GCF_017315755.1 Streptomyces beijiangensis | reverse complement strand
CATCCGGGCCTGTCCGTACCGGAGTGCGGTACGGACAGGCCCGGATGCTGAGATGCGGGGGGGGGGTTACCGCTTCTGGAAGGCCGCGCCCGCCGGGTTGCGGCGCTTGAGCACCACGTACGAGACGCAGAGCAGCAGCGCCCAGAGCGGGGCGCAGTAGAGCGAGACCCGCGAGTCCTTGTCGACGCCCATCATGACGATCACCATCGCGATGAAGGCCAGCGAGAACCAGCTGGTCCAGGGGGCGCCGGGGGCGCGGAAGGACGACTGCGGGAGCTCGCCGCGGTCGGCCTTGGCGCGGAAGCGGAGCTGGCAGACCAGGATCATGATCCAGGCCCACATGCCGGAGATCGTGGCGAAGGAGACGACGTAGTTGAAGGCCTGTCCCGGCGCCTTGTAGTTGATCCAGACGCCGACCAGCATGAGGGCCGCGGAGACCGTGGTGCCGATCAGCGGGGTGCCGCTCCTGGTGAGCTTGGTGAAAGCCTTCGGGCCCTGGCCGTTGAGGGCGAGGTCGCGCAGCATCCGGCCGGTGGAGTACATGCCGGAGTTGCAGGAGGAGAGCGCCGCGGTCAGGACGACGAAGTTGACTATCGCGGCGCCGACGCCCAGGCCCATCTTCTCGAAGGCGTGGACGAAGGGGCTGACGCCCGGCTGGAACTCGTGCCAGGGGATGACCGAGAGGATCATGACGAGCGCGCCGACGTAGAAGACGGCGATGCGCCACGGCACGGTGTTGATGGCCTTGGGGAGCGTCTTCTCCGGGTCCTTGGACTCGCCCGCGGTGACGCCGACCAGCTCGACGGCGAGGAAGGCGAACATCACGATCTGCAGGGTCATCAGCGTGCCGCCGATGCCCTTGGGGAAGAAGCCGCCGTCGTTCCAGAGGTTGGAGACGGTCGCGGTGTCTGCGGCGTCGGAGAAGCCGACGGTGAGGATGCCGGCGCAGATCAGGATCATGCCGACGATCGCGGTGACCTTCACCATCGAGAACCAGAACTCGAGCTCGCCGAAGAGTTTCACGGAGATCAGGTTCACTCCGTAGAGGACGACCGTGAAGATCAGGGCGTAGGCCCACTGCGGGAAGCTGTCATGGGTCCAGAAGGACATGTACTGGGCGGCCGCGGTGACTTCGGTGATGCCGGTGACGACCCAGAAGAGCCAGTACGTCCATCCGGTGACGAAGCCCCAGAAGGGTCCGATGAACTCGCGTGCGTACTCCGAGAAGGAGCCGGAGACGGAGCGGTACATGAGGAGCTCGCCGAGCGCCCGCATGATGAAGAAGATGACGAGGCCCGCGATGGCGTACGCCAGGATGAGGCTGGGTCCGGCCTTGGCGATGGCCTTGCCGGCGCCGAGGAAGAGCCCGGTGCCGATCGCTCCGCCGATCGCGATCATCTGGATCTGGCGGGCGCCGAGGCCTCGCTGGTAGCCCTCGCCGGGGGCTGAGCCTCCGGGGCCCGCGGCCTCACTGCTGTCGGGTGCCTGATCGACCTGCACTGAGGTCATGGTGATGCGCCTTTCTCCATGCCGACCCGGCCGTACTGGCTCGGATCGACTGTGACGATCCTTGAGGGATGTGGATGGAGTGCCGCCGGCGGTCGGCCGGGTCTGGCGCCCTCGCGGGACAGGGGTGGCGTCCCGTGAGCGGTCGTGAAGATTTACCACGGCCTCATACGTGATCATCTTGGCCGGATGTGGCGTACACCACTGGAAGAACCGGACAAATCTGCATTACGGCAGCAAAGGGCTTTGCAGCAGTGACGTGATCGTTATCCGGATTTGAGCGTCCGCTGAGCGACGTGCCGCGGCTGCCGCGGCTGACTGCTCCGTTACGGCATCAGCGTTTCGATCAAGGTCTCCTGGAGCGCCCCGAGCCAGAGGTACGCCATCACCATCGGCTTGCGCGGATCCTCGTCAGGGAGCCGGTAGAGCCCGCGGTCGTCCTCGTCGTCGGTGACCTCCAGACGGGTCCCGATCGTCAGGCGCAGATCGTTGAGGGCGCCGAGCCAGTGGCGCGAGTCCTCGGCGGAGAGGGTGACGTCCGAGGGCTTGGCCTCGTCCAGGGTGCGGACCATCGCGAGCGCGTCCTCGCGCTTGCGGGTGCGCAGGTCGTTCTCGGTGAAGCGCCGGAACTCGGCGGAGTGCTCGGGGCTCTCCTCGCCGTACGCATCCGGGAAGAGCCGGGCCAGCGCCGGGTCGGACGGCGGCTCGCTGGGGCCCTCGGCGAAGAGGGCTGCCAGGGGGTCCTCGCCCTCGGCCGGTGTCTCGCCGGGGCCGACCAGTTCGAGGAGCTGGACGGCGAGGGAGCGCAGGATGGAGATCTCGACCTCGTCGAGCGCGGCGGTGGCCCCTCCGCCGGGGAGGGGCTCGAACTGCCCGGCCATCAGTTGCGGTCCTGGGTCATCGTCGCCCACAGCCCGTACCCGTGCATCGCCTGCACATCGCGTTCCATCTCCTCGCGGCTGCCGCTGGAGACGGCGGCCCTGCCCTTTTGGTGCACGTCGAGCATCAGTTTGTGGGCCTTGCCCTTGGAGTAGCCGAAGTAGCTCTGGAACACATAGCTGACGTAGCTCATGAGATTGACGGGGTCGTTGTGCACGAGCGTCACCCAGGGCACGTCGGGTTCGGGGACGGCGAAGAACTCCTCCGACTCGGCCGAGTCGG
>NZ_JAFLRJ010000024.1 GCF_017315755.1 Streptomyces beijiangensis | reverse complement strand
CGTACGGAAGGGAGGCGGCCGCGAAGACCCCGGCCGCCTCCCTTCCGTACGACGACTGGTGCGCGCCCGCCACGTCGAGCGCCTCCGCGTACGCGCCCGCCGGGTTGCCCGCGTTGACCAGGCCCACCGGCGCCATGTACATCGCCGCGCCGCAGTTCACGATGTTGCCCGAACCCGCCTCGCGGGGGTCCACATGGCCGTAGTGGATGCGCGCCACGATCCACTTCTCGGCCAGGAAGATCCGCTGGAGGGGGAGCGCCTCGGCCTCCAGCTCCGGGATCCAGCGGGGGGTCGAGATCAGGTCGGGGACCAGGTGGTCGGCGACGGAGTAGGCGGTGAGATGGTCGCGGACCGTGCCGTACACCCTGATCAGCGCATGCGTCATCAGAGTGTCGTCGGTGACGTGCCCATCGCCCTTGTGGTACGGGGCGATGGGCCTCGCCGTACGCCAGTCGTCGCCGTGGAAGGGGCCGACGATGCCGCGTACCCGGCCCCCGTGCCGTTCGCTGATCTGCTCGGGCGTCCAGCCCTCGACCGGGCCGCCGAGCGCGTCGCCGACCGCGGCGCCGACGAGGCTGCCCGTGATCCGGTCCTCAAGTGTGAGCGTCATGCCGGAATTGTCCATCTGGTACGGCTGATTGCCGTGCCTGTACGAGAAGTTCGGCGAGTTCCACCAGATCGGTGCCCGCGAGCCGCGGCAGCGCACAGCCGACCAGGGTGCGACAGGCCTCCCGCCAGGCGTCCGGCAGTGCGGCGGCTCCGCCGAGTGCGCCGGTCAGGGCGCCCGCGAGGGCCGGTGCGGAGTCGGCGACGCGGGAGAGGCAGGCGGCGGACGGCACGGCCTCGGCGATGCGGCCGCGGGCGGCGAGGGTGAGGGCCAGGGCGACGGGCACCGTCTCGGCGGCGGCGATCCCGTAGCTGTAGATGTGATCGACGATCTCGTGTTCGAGCCGGGGGATCAGGGCGAAGGCGCTTCCGGCATCGCGGGCCAGCTTCACCGCGTGGGCGGCGTTGCGGCCGATCTCGGTGCACTCGGGGAGCTGCGCGAGTGCGGCGCCGACCGCCTCGCCGGGGTCCGCGCCGCCGAGTGCCGCGGCGACGGCGGCGGCCATGGCGCGGGCGCCGTGCACACCGTCACCGTCCTGGGTGTAGCGGGCGTCGTACTCGGCGAGTGCGGCGGCGGCCTCCGGGTCGCCCGGGTGGACGACGGCCAGCGCACAGGCCCGTACACAGGCCGCGTCGTCGAAGTAGTGCGGGTTGTCGTGGCCGGTGGCGGGCGGACGCAGCCCGTTGGCGAGATTGCCCAGGCCCGCGCGGACCGAGATGCGGGCGCGCAGCGGGAGCACCGCGGACTCCACCTCGGGGGCCCGGTCGGCGGCCGCGGCGACCTCGGCGGCGAGCGCGCGCCACGCGCGGTCGACGGCGGCCCTGATCCCGCCGGGCGGTGCGAGGAGCACGGTCCTGAGGGTGTACGCAGCCCACTCGGCGTCGTCCGACGGGCCGAGCCTGAGCGGCTCGGGCGGCTGGTTGAGGGCGATGGGGACGGGCAGCGTGGTCGTCGCGTTCAGCTCGGCGAAGGTGTCGAGCTCACGGGTGAGACGCCGGGTCCACTCGGGCATCCGGGCCGCCCGGTGGCGGGCCGCGGGCCACCCTGCGGCGTCTCCGCAGGCGAGCCCGATGAGCATCCCCTCGATGCGCCGGTACGGATCGGGGCAGGCGGGGTCCGCGCTCCAGGGGCGCGGTGTCTCCACCAGGGTCGGTGCGCTGTCCGGTTGCCGGGTCATGAGGTCTCCGCCGATGTGTCGTCGTCAGGGGTCAGCAGGTCCGCGATGTCCAGGACGTGGTAGCCGCGCATCTCGGGGAGGCAGCTGCCGCGTACCGGGCCGATGGCCGTCGACCACTCCTCGGGGATTGCCGAGGCTCCCTCCATCGCTCCCGCCAGCGCGCCCGCCACGGCCGCTGTCGTGTCCGCGTCGCGGCCCATGTTCACCGCCGTCAGGACCGAGGTGCGGAAGTCGCCGCGTGCGTACGCGAACGCCCCGAAGGCCAGGCCGACCGCCTCCGGTGCCAGGTCCGTCCAGGGGTAGCCGCCGATGACCACCGCCGAGCGGATCGCCCGCTCTCCCTGATCGGCGGCGACCACCGCGCGGCGCAGCGAGCGTGCCGTCCAGGAGTCCATCGGCACGACGGACAGGGCCGCGCCGATCACGGCTGCCGGGCCCGCGCCCGACATCGCCGCCGCCACGCCTGCCGCCACCGCCTGGCCGCCGTAGATGCCCTCGCCGTCGTGGCTCACCGAGCCGTCGACGGCGACCAGCCGGGCGGCCTCCGCGGGCCGGCCCGCCGCGAAGACCCCGAAGGGGGCCGCCCGCATGGCAAGCCCGTCGCTCCAGGCGTGCCGGTGCTGGGCGGAGATGGGGGCGGCCAGACCGCGGCGGAGGTTCTCCAGGGTGCCGCGCTCGCTGAAGCCCGCACCCCGGAAGGGGCCCTCGTCGAGGTCCGCGATCCAGTGGTGCCAGGCCCGCTCCACATGGGCTGCGGTGAGGGCCGAGCCGTGCCTGGCCAGCAGCAGTCCCGAGAAGATCGCGTACTCGGTGTCGTCCGTGCCCGCCGGGTTGTCCGAGACGAAGCCCTCGATACGGCCCCAGCGGCGGCGGATCTCGGAGGGCCGCATGTTCTCCGCGGGCGCCCCCAGCGCATCGCCGACGGCCAGACCGAGCAGGGCGCCGCGGCCCCGCTCACGGAGGTCCGCGGAGAGCGGGTCGGGGCAGGGCGGGCGATTGCATGCAATCGCCCAGGGATCGGGGGGTCTCCCCGCAGGTGAGTACAGCATGGCTAGCGCCTCCAGGGGCTCGCCGACCGGTTCCTGGATGTGTGCCACGCCGCGCGCCCCACGCGCCCCTGAAACCTCACTGTCACCCGGTCGGAATCACCCGGGAGTGGCGGCTCCGGCCCTGGTAAGTACGGCCTGCCTTGCTGGCGGGGGCCTTGGTAAGTACGGCCTGCCTTGCTGGCAGGGGCCGCGAATCGTGCGTAGTTTCGAAGCCGTTGAGGGGGGCGGGACGAGTCCGGGCCCGCAGTGCAAGAGCAAGGGGATAGCTGTGTCCATCATCGATACCGAAGCGACGCTGCACGAGGCGCACCGCGACAACCACACCCACCGTGATGTCAACGGCGGCTGGCTGCGCCCCGCAGTCTTCGGTGCGATGGACGGTCTGGTCTCGAACCTCGCGCTGATGACGGGTGTGGCCGGCGGCGATGTCTCGCACCGCACGATCGTGATCACCGGCCTCGTCGGACTCGCGGCCGGAGCCTTCTCGATGGCCGCAGGTGAGTACACGTCAGTCGCCTCGCAGCGCGAGCTCGTCGAGGCCGAACTCGACGTCGAGCGGCGGGAGTTGCGTAAGCACCCCAAGGACGAGGAGAACGAACTCGCGGAGCTCTACGCGTCCCGGGGCGTCGAGCCCGAGCTGGCCCGCGAGGTCGCGCGCCAGCTGTCGAGGGACCCGGAGATGGCCCTGGAGATCCATGCGCGCGAGGAGCTCGGCATCGACCCGGGCGATCTGCCCTCCCCGCTCGTGGCCGCCGTCTCGTCCTTCACGGCCTTCGCGCTGGGGGCGCTGCTGCCCCTGCTTCCGTACCTTCTGGGAGCGCAGGTCATGTGGCCCGCGCTGGTCGTCGCGCTCATCGGGCTGTTCGGCTGCGGGGCGGTCGTGGCGAGGGTCACCGCGCGCTCCTGGTGGTACAGCGGACTGCGTCAGCTGGCGCTCGGTGGGGCAGCGGCAGGTGTGACGTACATCCTGGGCGCGCTGTTCGGAACCGCCGTAGGGTGAGACACTATGTGAAGCGCTGCATAAGTAGTCCGTTACTCAACGGTTTTGATTCGTTAACCGTGGGGCATAAGGCGAAAGCGCTGTGGGCAACGACGCCTGCTCTGCTGCGGGTCGACGGACAGCGATCTGTCCCTCTCCGACCCACCTCCACCGCCACGAGCGGTGTCCGCATGTTGGAATGAACTTTCCGCTTTTCGAGAAGCGTTCCATCATGTAACCTGCACGAAATTTCGCAGAGGGCCAACGTCGTCCCTCGGCTATTGCATATGCCACGACGACGACGGGAGTGCCGATGCGTTCCGACGCCTGGTCGCCCATGGAGGGTCGCCCCGCCCAGCAGGGGATGTACGACCCTCGTAACGAACACGATGCCTGTGGTGTCGGGTTCGTGGCCACTCTTACCGGTGTGGCCAGCCATGAGCTGGTCGAACAGGCGCTGACCGTACTGCGCAATCTCGAACACCGCGGTGCCACGGGCTCCGAGCCGGACTCCGGCGACGGCGCCGGGATCCTGCTCCAGGTGCCGGATGCCTTCCTGCGCGAGACCGCCGGATTCGACCTCCCCGAGGCCGGTTCGTACGCCGTCGGCATCGGCTTCCTGCCGATAGACGGAGACGAAGCGAGTGCGGCTGCCGTCTCACAGATCGAGACGATCGCCGCCGAAGAGGGCCTGACGGTTCTGGGCTGGCGTGAGGTTCCCGTCACCCCCGATCTGCTCGGCAACGGCGCCCGCGCCACGATGCCGGCCTTCCGCCAGCTCTTCGTGAGCGACGGCAGCTCCAAGGACATCGCGCTCGACCGCAAGGCCTTCGTCCTGCGCAAGCGCGCCGAGCGCGAGGCCGGGGTGTACTTCCCCTCGCTCTCCGCCCGGACGATCGTCTACAAGGGCATGCTCACCACGGGGCAGCTGGAGCCGTTCTTCCCGGACCTCTCCGACCGCCGCTTCGCCACCACCGTCGCGCTGGTCCACTCGCGCTTCTCCACGAACACCTTCCCCAGCTGGCCGCTGGCCCACCCGTACCGCTTCGTCGCGCACAACGGCGAGATCAACACGGTCAAGGGCAACCGCAACTGGATGAAGGCCCGTGAGTCCCAGCTCGCATCGGATCTCTTCGGAGCCGAGAAGCTGGACCGGATCTTCCCCGTCTGCACCCCGGACGCCTCCGACTCGGCCTCCTTCGACGAGGTCCTGGAGCTGCTCCACCTCGGCGGCCGCTCGCTGCCGCACTCGGTGCTGATGATGGTCCCCGAGGCGTGGGAGAACCACGAGTCGATGGACCCCGCCCGCCGCGCCTTCTACCAGTACCACTCCACGATGATGGAGCCCTGGGACGGCCCGGCCTGCGTCACCTTCACCGACGGCACCCAGGTCGGTGCCGTACTGGACCGCAACGGTCTGCGCCCCGGCCGCTACTGGGTGACGGACGACGGCCTCGTCGTCCTGTCCTCCGAGGTCGGCGTGCTCGACATCGACCCGGCGAAGGTCGTCCGCAAGGGCCGCCTGCAGCCCGGCAAGATGTTCCTCGTCGACACCGCCGAGCACCGCATCATCGAGGACGACGAGATCAAGGCGTCCCTGGCCGCCGAGAAGCCGTACGCGGAGTGGCTGGAGACCGGCGAGATCGAGCTCGAGGACCTCCCCGAGCGCGAGCACATCGTCCACACCCACGCCTCCGTCACCCGCCGCCAGCAGACCTTCGGCTACACCGAGGAAGAGCTGCGCGTCATCCTCGCGCCGATGGCCCGCACCGCGGGCGAGCCGCTCGGCTCCATGGGCACGGACTCGCCGATCGCCGCGCTCTCCGAGCGCCCGCGTCTGCTGTTCGACTACTTCACCCAGCTCTTCGCGCAGGTCACCAACCCGCCGCTGGACGCGATCCGCGAGGAGCTCGTCACCTCGCTGCGCTCCGTGCTCGGCCCGGCGGGCAACCTGCTGGAGCCGACCGCGGCCGCGTGCCGCAGCGTCACGCTGCCCTTCCCGGTGATCGACAACGACGAGCTCGCCAAGCTCATCCACATCAACGCCGACGGCGACATGCCCGGCATGAAGGCCGCGACACTCTCCGGTCTCTACCGGGTCAGCGGCGGCGGCGAGTCCCTGGCCGCCCGCCTGCAGGAGATCTGCACCGAGGCGGACGCGGCCATCGAGGCCGGCGCCCGGCTCATCGTCCTCTCCGACCGGCACTCCGACGCCGAGCACGCACCGATCCCCTCGCTGCTGCTGACCTCGACGGTCCACCACCACCTCATCGGCACCAAGCAGCGCACCCAGGTGGGCCTGCTCGTCGAGGCCGGTGACGTCCGCGAGGTGCACCACGTCGCGCTGCTCATCGGTTACGGGGCTGCGGCCGTCAACCCGTACCTCGCGATGGAGTCCGTCGAGGACCTTGTCCGCGCGGGCACCTTCATAGAGGGTCTGGAGTCCGAGCAGGCCATCCGGAACCTGATCTACGCGCTCGGCAAGGGCGTCCTGAAGGTCATGTCGAAGATGGGCATCTCGACCGTGGCCTCGTACCGCGGCGCGCAGGTCTTCGAGGCCGTCGGTCTCGACGAGGCCTTCGTGGCGACGTACTTCAACGGCACGGCCACCAAGATCGGCGGCGCCGGTCTGGACGTCGTCGCCAAGGAGGTCGCCGCCCGGCACGCCAAGGCGTACCCCGCCTCCGGCATCGCCGCCTCGCACCGTGCGCTGGAGATCGGCGGCGAGTACCAGTGGCGCCGCGAGGGCGAGCCGCACCTCTTCGACCCGGAGACGGTCTTCCGCCTGCAGCACGCCACGCGCAACCGGCGCTACGACATCTTCAAGCAGTACACCGGCCGGGTGAACGAGCAGTCCGAGCGGCTGATGACGCTGCGCGGACTCTTCGGCTTCAAGTCCGGCCGTGAGTCGATCTCCATCGACGAGGTCGAGTCGGCGTCCGACATCGTCAGGCGCTTCTCGACCGGCGCCATGTCGTACGGCTCGATCTCGCAGGAAGCCCACGAGACCATGGCCATCGCCATGAACCAGCTGGGCGGCAAGTCCAACACCGGTGAGGGCGGCGAGGACGCCGAGCGTCTCTACGACCCGGCCCGCCGCTCCGCCATCAAGCAGGTCGCCTCCGGCCGCTTCGGTGTGACGAGCGAGTACCTGGTCAACGCGGACGACATCCAGATCAAGATGGCGCAGGGCGCCAAGCCCGGCGAGGGCGGCCAGCTGCCCGGCCACAAGGTCTACCCGTGGGTCGCCAAGACACGTCACTCGACGCCGGGCGTGGGCCTCATCTCCCCGCCGCCGCACCACGACATCTACTCCATCGAGGACCTGGCCCAGCTGATCCACGACCTCAAGAACGCCAACCCGGCCGCACGTATCCACGTGAAGCTGGTGTCGGAGGTCGGAGTCGGGACCGTCGCCGCGGGTGTCTCCAAGGCGCACGCGGACGTCGTCCTCATCTCGGGACACGACGGCGGTACGGGCGCCTCGCCGCTCACCTCGCTCAAGCACGCGGGCGGTCCCTGGGAGCTCGGCCTCGCCGAGACCCAGCAGACGCTGCTGCTCAACGGCCTGCGCGACCGCATCGTCGTCCAGACCGACGGTCAGCTCAAGACCGGCCGTGACGTCATCATCGCCGCGCTGCTGGGCGCCGAGGAGTTCGGTTTCGCGACCGCGCCGCTCGTCGTATCCGGCTGCGTCATGATGCGCGTCTGTCACCTCGACACCTGTCCGGTCGGCATCGCGACCCAGAACCCCGTTCTGCGCGAGCGCTTCTCCGGCAAGGCCGAGTACATCGTCAACTTCTTCGAGTTCATCGCCGAAGAGGTCCGCGAGCTGCTGGCCGAGCTCGGCTTCCGTACGATCGAAGAGGCCGTCGGCCACGCCGAACTCCTCGACACCGAGCGGGCCGTGGACCACTGGAAGGCGCAGGGGCTCGACCTCAACCCGCTCTTCTACGTCCCCGAGCTGGCCGAGGGCGCCGTACGCCACCAGGTCATCACCCAGGACCACGGTCTGGAGAAGGCGCTCGACAACGAGCTCATCAAGCTCTCCGCCGACGCGCTGCAGGCCTCGGCCGCCGAAGAGGCGCACCCGGTCCGCGCCCAGGTCGCGATCCGCAACATCAACCGGACCGTCGGCACCATGCTCGGCCACGAGGTGACCAAGAAGTTCGGCGGTGCGGGCCTGCCCGACGACACCATCGACATCACCTTCACCGGTTCCGCGGGCCAGTCGTTCGGTGCGTTCGTGCCGCGCGGTGTGACGCTGCGGCTGGAGGGCGACGCCAACGACTACGTGGGCAAGGGCCTCTCCGGCGGGCGCGTGATCGTCCGTCCCGACCGGGGCGCCGACCACCTCGCCGAGTACTCGACCATCGCGGGCAACACGATCGGCTACGGCGCCACCGGCGGCGAGCTGTTCCTGCGCGGCCGCACCGGCGAGCGGTTCTGTGTCCGTAACTCCGGTGCCACGGTCGTCTCGGAGGGCGTGGGCGACCACGGCTGCGAGTACATGACCGGCGGTCACGCGGTCGTCCTCGGCGAGACGGGACGCAACTTCGCGGCCGGCATGTCCGGCGGTGTCGCGTACGTCATCGACCTCGCGAAGGACAACGTCAACCCCGGGAACGTCGGCGCGATCGAGGCCCTGGCCGAGAGCGACAAGCAGTGGCTGCACGATGTCGTGCAGCGGCACGCCGAGGAGACCGGGTCCACCGTGGCCGGGAAGCTGCTCGCCGAGTGGGACACCGCGGTCGACCGCTTCAGCAAGATCATCCCGACCACGTACAAGGCAGTGCTCGCCGCCAAGGACGCCGCTGAGCTCGCCGGTCTCTCCGAGTCCGAGACCACCGAGAAGATGATGGAGGCGGCGACCAATGGCTGACCCCAAGGGCTTTTTGACCACGGGCCGCGAGGTCGCGCAGACCCGCCCCGTCGCGGAGCGTCTGAAGGACTGGAACGAGGTCTACGTTCCCGGTTCGCTGCTGCCGATCATCAGCAAGCAGGCCGGACGCTGTATGGACTGCGGCATCCCGTTCTGCCACAACGGCTGTCCGCTGGGGAACCTGATCCCCGAGTGGAACGACTACGCGTACCGCGAGGACTGGTCGGCCGCCTCCGAGCGACTGCACGCCACGAACAACTTCCCGGAGTTCACGGGCCGCCTGTGCCCCGCTCCGTGCGAGTCGGCGTGCGTCCTCGCCATCAACCAGCCCGCCGTCACCATCAAGAACGTCGAAGTCTCGATCATCGACAAGGCGTGGGACAGCGGCGACGTCACCCCGCAGCCCCCGGAGCGCCTGTCCGGCAAGACCGTCGCCGTCGTCGGCTCGGGCCCGGCGGGACTCGCCGCGGCCCAGCAGCTGACGCGGGCCGGTCACACGGTCGTCGTGTACGAGCGGGCCGACCGCATCGGCGGTCTCCTGCGGTACGGCATCCCCGAGTTCAAGATGGAGAAGGTGCACATCAACCGCCGCATCGAGCAGATGCGCGCGGAGGGCACCAAGTTCCGTACCGAGGTGGAGATCGGCCGCGACATAGACGCCAAGAAGCTGCGCAAGCGGTACGACGCGGTCGTCATCGCGGCGGGCGCCACGGTCTCCCGCGACCTGCCGGTCGCGGGCCGTGAGCTCAACGGCATCCACTTCGCGATGGAGTACCTGCCGCTCTCGAACAAGGTGCAGGAGGGCGACTTCGTCACCCCGCCGATCACCGCCGAGGGCAAGCACGTGATCGTCATCGGCGGCGGCGACACGGGCGCGGACTGCGTGGGCACCGCCCACCGCCAGGGCGCGGCCTCGGTCACCCAGCTGGAGATCATGCCGCAGCCGGGCGAGGAGCGGGCGGCCCACCAGCCGTGGCCGACCTTTCCGATGCTCTACAAGGTCACCTCGGCCCACGAGGAGGGCGGCGAGCGGGTCTACTCCGTCTCGACGACGCACTTCGAGGGCGACGAGGACGGGAACGTCCAGTTCCTGCACCTGACCGAGGTCGAGTTCATCGGCGGCAAGCTGACGCCGAAGCCGGGCACGGAGCGCAAGATCCCCGCCCAGCTGGTCACCCTCGCCATGGGCTTCACGGGCACGGACCAGGCCAACGGTCTCGTCCAGCAGTTCGGCCTGGAGCTCGACGAGCGCGGGAACGTCGCGCGCGACGCGGACTTCGCGACGAACGTCGGCGGCGTGTACGTTGCAGGTGACGCGGGCCGCGGTCAGTCGCTGATCGTCTGGGCGATCGCCGAGGGCCGCTCGGCGGCGCGAGGCGTGGACCGCTTCCTCACGGGGGCGAGCGAACTGCCTGCCCCGATCAAGCCGACGGACCGCTCACTGCTGGTCTGATCTGCTTCACCCCCTCATACGTCCCGCACAATGGCGTGCGGAACTGAACGCGGCGCCTGCCTTGTCCCCGACCGGACGGTGGGCGCCGTGGCGCGTCTGCCTCCGGCGGGCCAGGTGGACGGGGTCGGAGAGCTGGGCCCCCGTGTACGCGACCTTCGGCCGCGTGTCCTCAATCGCCGGACGGGCTTGATTTGCCCGATATGGGCTCGTCTTGCTTGGGCTGTATGTGCCTGCACCTGCAAGACCGTGCCGGGCAAGATCAGCCCCTCCGGCGATTGAGGAGCGGGGTCTGGGGCGGAGCCCCAGTGGGGGTTCGGCGGACCACCGTGCATCTCTATTGACTAAAAGTCAGTTTCGCCGCACGCTCAGGACCGAGCCGCCGTCCGCCCCCCCGGGAGGTCCCGTGAGCACCGCCGCCCTGCCGTACCTCACCACCGAGCTCAACGCCCCACCACCCGACTCCGTCGCTCAACTCCCCGAGCCCCAGCTCCAGTTGCTCGCCGACGCCCTCCGCGCCGAGCGCGCCCGCCGGGCCGAAGGGCTCGGCGAAGCCGCAGAGGAAGCCCTCAAGCTCGTGCCCGGCATCGCCCGCGGCCCCGTCCGCCGCATCCTCTTCCGGTGAAGGGCTGATCCCCATGGCCAACATGGACAAGCTGCGCAATCGCGCCGAGACCCAGAAGATCGCCCGCCTCCTCGGCGAGGACCCCGACCGCCTCCGCTTCCTCCAGGACCTCCCCGCCGACGACGTCCGGACCCTGCGCGAACAGACCGTCGCCACCCTCTTCGACCACCAGCCCGAGATGCTCGACCGCATCGCCAAGGCCACCAGACTCGTCCCCGCGGGCGTCGCCGCCGCCATCTCCCAGAAGGCGCTCGGCCCGCGCCTGGCCGCCGCCGTCGCCGGCCGGCTGGAGCCGCCCCGCGCCGCCGACATCATCGAGAAACTCCCCGTCTCCTTCACCGCCGAGTCCTGCGCCCACCTCGACCCCCGCAGGATCCCCGGCATCGTCGACCGCCTCGACGAGAACCTCCTCGTGCGGATCTCGGTCTCCCTCGCCGAGCGCGGCGACCACATCACCATGGGGCGCTTCGTCGGGCACCTGCGCGACCACGCCCTGGAGCGGATCCTGCCGCAGGTCGGCGACGACTCCGTCCTGCGCGCCGGCTTCGCCATCGACCGGCCCGACCAGCTCGGCAGGATCATCGCGCTGATGGGCCCCGAACGGCTCGCTGCCGTCATCGCGTCGGCCACCGCCGACGGCCTGTGGCCCGAGGCGCTCGCCGTCGCCGGCATGGTCACCGGCGAGCAGCGTGCCGCCATCGCGACCCTCGCCGCCCGCCGACCGCAGGCCGAACTCGACGCGCTGGTACGGGTCGTGGCGGATCAGGGCCTGTGGGAGTCGCTGCTCCCGCTCGTCGCCCTGCTCGACGAGGAGGACCGGCGGGCCGTCGCCGTACTGCCGTCGCTGCGGGAACCCGACGTGCTCGGCGGGATCGTGCAGGCCGTGGTGGTGACGGGCCTGTGGGCCGAGTTCCTGCCGCTGGCCGGGCTGCTGCCCGAGGAGTCCCGCAAGGTCGTCGCGGACGCGGCGGGCCGCCTCGCGGACGGCGAACTCGACGCGCTCGCCCGTGAGGTCGACAAGCAGGACCTGTGGGAACTGGTGCTGCCGCTCGTGGCGCTGATGGACGACACCGGCAAGCAGCGCATCTTCGAACTGCCCGCATTCCAGGACCAGTCCGGGTAAAAGCGCGCGGGCGCCGGGTGCGGCCGTCCTGTGTCGTACTGTCGGCTGATCGAGTCGACCGAACGGGAGCACCGGATGGCCATCAGTCTCCAGAAGGTGGAGGAGACCGCGCCCGCGCTCGTCAGCCTCTACAAGGCCGCGGGCGTATCGCTGGACAAGCACGGTCTGAACGGGCAGCGCGCGGCCGTCTATCTGGTCATCGACTACTCGGGATCGATGAAGCCCTACTACAACGACGGCAGCGTCCAGGCGCTCGCCGACCGGGTCCTCGGGCTCGCCGCGCACTTCGACGACGACGGCACCGTCCCCGTCGTCTTCTTCTCCACGGACGTCGACGCGATCGAGGACATCACCCTCGCCAACCACCACGGCCGCGTCGAGAAGATCGCCGACGGTCTCGGCCACATGGGGAAGACCAGCTACCACCTCGCCATGGACGCCGTCATCGACCACTACCTCGACAGCGGCTCGACCGCACCCGCGCTCGTCGTCTTCCAGACGGACGGCGGCCCGATCAACAAGCTCGCCGCCGAGCGCTATGTCTGCAAGGCGGCGAAGCTGCCGCTGTTCTGGCAGTTCATCGGCTTCGGCGACCCGGGCAGCCGCCAGTTCGAGTTCCTGCGCAAACTCGACGAACTCGCCGTCCCCGCACGCCGTCCCGTCGACAACGCGGGCTTCTTCCATGCCGGTACCGACCCGCGGAAGGTCTCCGACAGTGAGCTCTACGACCGGCTGGTGGCAGAGTTCCCCCTATGGCTGAGCACGGTGCGGGCGGCAGGGATGGTGCGGTGACGGCGGCGGTACGGGTACTGAGGGCCGCCGGGCGCGCGGCCGTCCCCTGGAAGAACGGCGGCGGCATCACCCGGGAGATCGCCGCCTGGCCCGAGGGTGCGGGGATGGACGACTTCGCCTGGCGCGTCAGCCTCGCCGACGTACACGAGGACGGGCCCTTCTCCGCCTTCCCCGAGGTGGACCGCACGCTGACCGTCGTCGAAGGCGCCGGGATGGACCTCACCGTGGGCGGCGTACGGACCCTGGTCGACGAGCGGTTCGTACCGCGGGACTTCGCGGGGGACACGGCGACCGACTGCCGCCTCCTCGACGGCCCCGTCGTGAACTTCAACGTGATGTACCGCAGGGGCCGCACCGAGGTGACGACCGCTGTCGTACGGGGCCGGCTCGCCGTCGATGTCCCTCCCGGCGCGACCGTGCTCCTCGTCGCGCTGGACGGGGTCGCGACCCTCGAAAGCGCGGGCCGCGAAGGCGCCGGCATCGAACTCAAGCCGTACGACGCCGTGTTGGCGACCGGCGGCCCGCTCGGCGTACTGCACGCCGTCGGCCGCACCGCACTTGTCACCCTGCGTCCGTAGCCGCAGGGCGGGCCGGGCATAGTGGCGGCCATGACTTCTCTCATACGGCACATCACCATCGACTGCGCCGATGCCTACCGGCTCGGAACCTTCTGGTCGCAGGTCCTCGATACCCCGCTGGACGATGACGACCGGCCCGGCGACCCGGAGGCTCTGGTCGCGGCGCCCGGGGTCGCGGTGCTGTTCATCCAGGTCCCGGAGCTCAAGTCCGCGAAGAACCGGCTGCATCTGGACCTTCAGCCGCAGGACCGCTCCCGCGACGAGGAGGTCGAGCGGCTGCTGGCACTGGGGGCCGCGCTGCTCGACGACCGGCGGAACCCGGACGGCACGGGGTGGGCGGTCCTGGCCGACCCCGAGGGCAACGAATTCTGCGTGGAGCGCAGCGCGGCCGAGCGCGAGAAGACCGCCTGAGCCCAGCGAGGTCAGCAGGTGCCGGGAGCCCGGCAGGTCACTCCTGGATCAGACAGAAGGGGTGGCCCGCCGGATCCGCGTAGACCCGTGAGCCGCTGTCGCCGTCGTCGAGGAGATTGGCCCCCGCCTCCAGGACCTCCTGCTCCGCGCGGTCCAGGTCGTCCACCGCGAAGTCGAGGTGGAACTGTTGCGGGCGGGACGGATTGGGCCACTCCGGGGCGCGGTAGTCCTCCGCCCGCTGGAAGCCCAGGACCAGGCCCGACGCCGTGTGGAGGGTCGTCCAGTCGGCGTCGAGGGACCAGCGGGGGTCCGGGCGGTTCACCGCGCCGCCGAGTACCACCTGATAGAAGGCGGCGAGGCTCGGCGGGTCGGGGCAGTCCAGGACTATGCACTGCAGGGCGGCGATCATGCGTGGATTCTAGGCGGTGAGGACGGCGGCCCTGCAGGCGGAGGGGGTACCCCAGGAATCCCGCAGGGGACGGGCCTTGCGCAGCCACAGGGAGAGGTCGAGTTCCTCGGTGTATCCGACCGCGCCGTGGAGCTGGAGCGCGGTGCGGGCCGCGGTGTACGCCGCCTCGCCCGCGGTCACCTTCGCCGCCGCGATATCGGCGGGAGCCATCGTCAGCGCGGCCCCGTAGAGCAGCGGGCGGGCGAACTCCAGGGCGATCAGGGTGTCCGCGAGACGGTGCTTGACCGCCTGGAAGGCGCCGATCGGCGTCCCGAACTGGGTGCGCTGCTTCACGTACGCGACCGTGTGCTCCAGGAGCGTCAGTCCCACCCCGAGCGACTGTGCGGCGGTCGCGAGCCGTGCCCAGCCCAGGGCGTACGCAGCCGCTTCCGTCACCGCCGGGCCTGCCGCGAGCACCTCGCCGCCCGGCCGCGGGACGGCGAGCCGCCGTGCCGGGTCGGCGGAGACGACGACCGGGTGGTGGCCGGAGGCCAGGGTCAGCTCGTGCCCGTCCGTCACGGTCAGGCAGAGGTCCGCGGAGTCCGCGTCCAGCGCGTAGGGGCCGCCGCCCGGCGCCACCAGCGTCGCGCTCGTCCCGCCGGAGGCGAGCGCGGGCAGCAGGCGCTTGGCGGGCGAGGCGTCGCCCAGGTCGGCGAGACGGCCCAGGAGCGCGGCCGCGGCGACCGTCTCCACCACGGGCCCGGGGACCGCGTGACGGCCCAGCTCCACAAAAGCGGCGGCCAGTTCCACGGGGAGCGGGCCCACGCCCTCGTACGCCTCGGGAACCGCCAGCGCGAAGACCCCCGCGTCCGCGAGCCGCGACCACAGGGCCAGGCCGGGCGCAGGGTCCCCGGCGGCCCAGGACCGTACGACCGCGGGCGTGCCGGCCGCGGTGAGCAGCCCGTCCAGCGAGCGTGCGAAGTCCTGCTGTTCGTCGGTGAGCTGGAACCTCATGCCCGGCGTCCCCTCGGCAGGCCGAGCAGCCGCTCGGCGATGATGTCGCGCTGGATCTCGTTGGTGCCCGCGTAGATCGGCCCGGCGAGCGAGAAGACATACCCCTCGGACCAGGCGGTGTCCGCCAACTCCCCTTCGGCGCCCAGGAGATCGAGTGCCGTCTCGTGGAGCGCGATGTCGTACTCCGACCAGAAGACCTTGTTGAGGCTCGACTCGGCGCCGATGGTCCCGCCCGCCGCGAAGCGCGAGGCGCCCGCGTACGTGAAGAGCTGATAGGCGCGGGCGCCGATCACCGCGTCCGCCACCCGGTCCCGCAGCTCCGCCTCCGCGCCCCGCTCGTGCCACAGGCCGACGAGACGGTCGGCAGCGGCCAGGAACCGGCCGGGGGAGCGGAGGGTGAGACCGCGCTCGTTGCCGGTGGTCGACATGGCGATGCGCCAGCCCTGCCCCGGTTCGCCGATGACGTCGCGGTCGGGGACGAAGACCTGGTCGAGGAAGAGTTCGGCGAAGGCGGGCTTTCCGTCGAGGCGGCCGATGGGCCGTACCGTGACGCCCGGCGCCTTCAGGTCGAACATCAGATACGTGAGGCCCTGGTGGGGCTTGGGCGCGTCGGGATCGGTACGGAAGATGCCGAAGGCGCGGTCGGCGAAAGCGGCACGCGACGACCAGGTCTTCTGGCCCGAGAGGAGCCAGCCGCCCTCGGTCCGTACGCCGGTCGACCTGAGCGAGGCGAGGTCGGAGCCGGACTCGGGCTCGGACCAGGCCTGGGCCCAGATGGTGCCGCCGCTCGCCATCGGGGGCAGCACGCGGGCGCGCTGCTCGTCGGTCGCGTGGTCGAAGAGGGTCGGGGCGAGGAGATTGATGCCGTTCTGGGAGACCCGTCCTGGGCCGCCCGCCCGGTAGTACTCCTCCTCGAAGACCAGCCACTGGAAGATGTCGGCGCCCCGGCCGCCGTACTCCACAGGCCAGTTGACGACCGACCAGCGGTCGGCGGCCAGCCGCCCCTCCCACTCCCGGTGCGCCGCGAAGCCCTCCTCGGTCTCCAGAGAGGGCAGCGGCTCGGACGGGACGTTCGTCGCGAGCCACTCCCTGGCCTCGGCCCGGAAGGCGTCCTCGTCGGCGGTGTGCGTCAGATCCATCGGCTGCTCGCCCTCTCGCTCTCCGTCGCTCCCTGTTCCCTAACAAGTGTTTGGTAGGTTAACGTGCTGGTGTGACGAACAACAAGCCGCAGTACGTACCCGGCCACGGCCTGCTGACCGGCAGGACCGCCGTCATCACCGCCGCCGCCGGAGCCGGCATCGGCGGCGCCACCGCCCGAAAATTCCTGGAGGAGGGTGCGAGCGTCGTCATCGGCGACGCCCACGCCCGCCGCCTCAAGGGGTCCGAGGCGGCACTCGGTGAGGAGTTCGGCGCGGACCGCGTCTCCTCGCTTCCCTGCGACGTCACCGACGAGGCCCAGGTCCAGGCGCTCTTCGCACTCGCCGAAGAGACCCACGGCGGGCTGGACATCGTCGTCAACAACGCGGGCCTGGGCGGGACTTCGGCCCTCGTCGAGATGACCGACGACCAGTGGACCAAGGTCCTGGACGTCACGCTCAACGGAACCTTCCGCTGCACGAGAGCCGCCCTGCGCTCGTTCAAGGAGGCCGGCCGCACCGGAGTGATCGTCAACAACGCGTCCGTCGTCGGCTGGCGCGCCCAGGCGGGCCAGGCCCACTACGCGGCCGCCAAGGCCGGTGTCATGGCGCTCACCCGCTGCGCGGCGATCGAGGCCGCCGAGTACGGCGTACGCGTCAACGCCGTCTCCCCGAGCCTTGCGATGCACCCGCACCTGGTGAAGGTCACCACCCCCGAACTCCTCACCGAGCTCACAGCCCGCGAGGCCTTCGGGCGCTACGCCGAGCCCTGGGAGGTCGCCAACGTCATCGTCTTCCTGGCCAGCCAGTACTCCTCGTACATGACCGGCGAAACCATCTCCGTCAGCAGCCAGCATGCTTAGGGGGTGCCCGGCGGATCATGCCGCGGTCGCGCCGGTCTGGTGCGCACATCTGCGGCGTTGCCGTCGGTCACCAACGCTCCGCGTTGATTCCCTCCTCCGCCTTGCAGCCGCGCTCGGCATCCGGAGGATGAATCAAGAGCCGAGACGGAGCGAAGCGCAGTGCACCAGACCGCCGCTCACCAGCACAGATTGTTCAACGCCAAACGCTAGCGGCCTGATCCGCCGGACACCCCCTGAGTCCACAATGGCGGCGTGCCCTCGAACAGCAGCAACGCAAAGAAGAAGCCGCCGGTGACCGCCACCCCCGCCCGGCGCCGCGAACTCCTCGACACCGCAGCCGAAGTGTTCGCCGCCCAGGGCTACAACGCCACCACCGTCCGCAGGATCGCGGACGAGGCGGGGATGCTCGCCGGCAGCCTCTACTACCACTTCGATTCCAAGGAATCGATGGTCGACGAGATCCTCTCCACCTTCCTGACCGAGCTGTGGGCGGGTTACGACGCCGTCCTTGAAGCCGGTCTCGGCCCCAGGGAGACCATCGAGGCCCTCGTCACCGAGTCCTTCCGGGAGATCGACCGGCACCGCGCCGCCGTCGCGATCTACCAGAAGGAGTCGAAGCAGCTCGCCGCCCTGCCCCGCTTCCACTACCTGACCGACTCCCAGACCAAGTTCGAGAAGGCCTGGCTGGGGACGCTGGAGCGCGGAGTGGCCGACGGGGTCTTCCGTACCGACCTGGACATCCGGCTCACCTACCGCTTCGTCCGCGACACCGTCTGGGTCGCCGCGTCCTGGTACCGGCCGGGCGGCCAGCACAGCCCCGAGGAGATCGCCCGCCAGTACCTCTCGATGGTCCTGGACGGCATCTCCGTCGTTACGTAACCCATCGCATCGGAGGACCAACAGCCATGGCCGAGGCCTACATCGTCGAAGCGGTACGCACCCCCGTCGGACGGCGCAGGGGAGGCCTCGCCGCCGTGCACCCCGCCGACCTCGGCGCGCATGTGCTCAAGGCGCTCGTCGCCCGCTCCGGAGTCGACCCCTCGGCCGTCGAGGACGTCGTCTTCGGCTGCCTGGACACCGTGGGCCCGCAGGCCGGCGACATCGCCCGTACGGCGTGGCTGGCGGCAGGACTGCCCGAAGAGGTCCCCGGCGTGACGATCGACCGCCAGTGCGGCTCCTCGCAGCAGGCCGTGCACTTCGCCGCCCAGGGCGTGCTCTCCGGCACACAGGACCTGGTGGTCGCGGGCGGCACCCAGAACATGTCGCAGATCCCGATCGCCTTCGCCTCGCGCCAGGCAGCGGAACCGCTCGGCTTCACCGAGGGCCCGTACGCGGGCAGCGAGGGGTGGCGGGCGCGATACGGCGACGCACCCGTCAACCAGTTCCACGGTGCCCAGCTGATCGCGGAGAAGTGGGGAATCTCACGTCTGGACATGGAGGAGTTCGCGCTGCGCTCCCATCAGCGGGCGCTGCGTGCGATCGACGAGGGCCGTTTCGCGCGCGAGCTGGTGCCGTACGGGGACGTCACGACGGACGAGGGCCCGCGCCGCGACACGACCCTCGCCAAGATGGCGGGCCTCAAGCCCGTCCTGGAGAACGGCACCATCACCGCGGCCTGCTCCTCCCAGGTCTCGGACGGCGCGGCAGCGATGCTGATCGCCTCCGAGCGGGCGGTCGCGGAACACGGGCTGACCCCGCGCGCCCGCATCCACCACCTCTCGGTGCGCGGCGAGGACCCGATCCGGATGCTGTCCGCCCCGATCCCGGCGACGGCGTACGCCCTGAAGAAGACCGGGATGTCCCTCGCCGACATCGACCTGGTCGAGATCAACGAGGCGTTCGCCCCGGTCGTCCTGGCCTGGCTGAAGGCGACGGGAGCGGATCCGGACCGGGTCAACGTGAACGGCGGCGCGATCGCGCTCGGCCACCCGCTGGGCGCGACGGGGGTCAAGCTGATGACCACCCTGCTGCACGAGCTGGAGCGCACGGGCGGCCGCTTCGGGCTGCAGACGATGTGCGAGGGCGGGGGTCAGGCGAACGTCACGATCATCGAGCGGCTGTAGTCGTGGCGCCGTGGGGAAGCCGTGCGGCTGTGACGGCAGGGACACCTGTGATGCGTGTGTCGAGCGGTCCGTCCCCCACGTCGATCAAGAGCTGTGCTACTGTAGGTCCTGTTGCAGTTTTGGTACCCATGAACTTTATGTGCGCCTGACGGGAATGTTCCTCAGGCGCATTGTTAGTTTTTCCGGTCTTTCTCCGGTTATGGGGTTCAATGCGGCGACGCGGAATTCGTAAAGTGCGAATTTCCGGCACTGCACCTGTTTGGGAGAATGTTATGGCCACCGGTACCGTGAAGTGGTTCAACTCGGAAAAGGGCTTCGGCTTCATTGAGCAGGACGGCGGCGGCGCCGACGTCTTCGCCCACTACTCCAACATCGCCACCTCGGGCTTCCGTGAGCTCCAGGAGGGCCAGAAGGTCTCCTTCGACGTCACGCAGGGCCAGAAGGGCCCGCAGGCGGAGAACATCGTCCCGGCCTAATTGCCGGACGCGTACCTCGCTGACCGGGGCTCGTACCTTCGCGGTGCGGGTCCCGGTTTGTGCTGTGTGTCCGACAATGATCTGCCAGGAAGGCTTGAAACTGCATGACCCGCTCCGCTGAACGCCCCGCACGCCCCGCACGCAACCATTCGTCGAGGGGTCGCTCTCAGGCCCCCGCCAAGGCTCCGGCCCGCAAGGCGGCCCCCAGGCCCGCCGAATTCACGCTGCCGGAGTCCATCACCCCCGCGCTGCCCGCCGTCGAGGCTTTCGCCGAGCTGGACATGCCCGCCGCCCTCCTCAAGACCCTCGGGGCCCAGGGCGTCACCGATCCCTTCCCGATCCAGGGCGCGACCCTGCCGAACTCCCTCGCGGGACGCGACCTCCTCGGTCGCGGACGCACCGGGTCCGGCAAGACGCTCGCCTTCGGTCTCGCGCTGCTCGCCCGTACGGCGGGCCGGCGTGCCGAGCCCAGGGCGCCGCTCGTGCTCGTGCTCGTACCGACGCGTGAGCTCGCCCAGCAGGTCACGGACGCGCTGACGCCGTACGCGACCTCCGTGAACCTCCGCCTCGCCACCGTCGTGGGCGGTATGTCGCTCGCCAAGCAGGCCGGCACGCTGCGCCGTGGCGCCGAGGTGCTCGTGGCCACGCCCGGGCGCCTCAAGGACCTCATCGAGCGAGGTGACTGCCGACTGGACCAGGTCGCGATCACCGTCCTCGACGAGGCCGACCAGATGGCCGACATGGGCTTCATGCCGCAGGTCACCGCGCTGCTGAAGCAGGTCGTGCCGGGCGGACAGCGGATGCTGTTCTCGGCGACGCTGGACAAGAACATCGACCGGCTGGTCAAGATGTTCCTGACCGACCCCGTCGTGCACTCCGTGGACCCGTCCGCGAGCGCCGTGACGACCATGGAGCACCACCTGCTCTACGTCGCCGACGCCACGGACAAGAAGGCCGTCACGACGCGCATCGCCGCCCGTGACAACCGCGTGATCATGTTCATGGACACCAAGCGTTCCGTGGACCGGATGGTCAAGCAGCTCCTCGCGAGCGGTGTCAGGGCCTCCGGGCTGCACGGCGGCCGTTCGCAGCCGCAGCGCAACCGGACGCTCGACCAGTTCAAGACCGGTCAGGTCACCGCGCTGATCGCCACCAACGTGGCGGCCCGTGGCATCCACATCGACGACCTCGACCTGGTCGTCAATGTGGACCCGCCGACCGACCACAAGGACTACGTGCACCGCGGTGGGCGTACAGCCCGTGCCGGTGAGTCCGGCAGTGTCGTCACGCTCGTACTCCCGGAGCAGAAGCGGGAGATGACCCGGCTCATGTCGGACGCGGGCATCACGCCGCACACCGCGCGGGTCAAGTCCACCGACGACGAGCTCGTGCGGATCACCGGCGCCCAGGAGCCCTCCGGGGTTGCTGTCGTCGTCGACGTCCCGCAGCCGACGCAGCCGCAGTCGACGCGCCGTTCGCGCCCCAGCCGGCCCTCGCGGTCCGGTGGCGGTGGCGCCGCGGGCGGCGCGGCGGCAGCTCAGGGCAGCCGCGGCAGCCGTGGGCGCCGTGGCGGCCAGGGCGGCGGCGGAGGCCGTGTCGGGCAGCAGGGTCAGGGCGGCGGCCAGGGCCGTGGCACCCAGGGTGGTGGCCAGAGTCGTGGCGCCCAGGGCGGTCAGGGCCGTGGCGGCCAGGGCGGCGGCCGTCGGGCTGCTGCCTGACGGTTGTACGAACGTCTCAGAGGCGCGGGAGTGTGCTCAGCACCTCCCGCGCCTCTGTCATGATCCGGCCGATCAGCTCGGCGCACGACGGCAGATCCGTGATGAGGCCCGCGACCTGGCCCGACGCCATCACACCGAGGTCGGTACGGCCGTCGACCATCGAGGCCTTCAGCAGCATCGGGGTGTTGGCGGCCAGCAGGACCTGACTCCATGTCAGGTCCTTTCCGTGTTTCATGGCAAGACCGTCACGGATCATCTGCGGCCAGGAGAGCCCCGAGAGCTTGCGGAACGATGCGGCCCGGCGGGCGGCATGGAAAAGGGCGCGCGTACGGCCCGAATCTTCGAGCGTACTGACCAGTTCGCTGCGGAGCATCCGGTGGGGGAGCCCGTCCACCGCCGTGGTGACCGTGATGCCCTTGACCGTTGCCTCCAGGTACTTGGCCTTGACCGCGTCGGGGACTGTCGAGTCCGAGGTGAGGAGGAAGCGGGTGCCCATCGCGATGCCCGCCGCCCCGTAGGCGAGGGCCGCGACCAGGCCCCGGCCGTTGTAGAAGCCGCCCGCCGCGATGACCGGGATGTCGACCGCGTCGACAACTTGCGGGAGCAGGACGGTTGTTGCCACCTCGCCCGTGTGGCCGCCGCCCTCGCCGCCCTGGACGATCACCGCGTCCGCACCCCAGGCCGCGACCTTCTCGGCATGGCGGCGAGCGCCGATGGAGGGGATGACGACCACCCCCGCCTGCTTGAGCTCCGCGATCAGGTCACGGGAGGGGGCGAGTGCGAAGGACGCCACTTTCACGCCCTCGTCGATGATGATGCGGACGCGGTCGCGCGCGTCGGACGCGTCCGCGCGGAGATTGACGCCGAAGGGCTTGTCCGTACGGGACTTGACCTCGCGGACCGCTCGGCGGAGCTGCTCGGTGGTCATCGTCGCCGAGGCGAGGATCCCCAGCGCGCCCGCGTTCGCGGAGGCCGAGACAAGGCGGGGGCCCGCCACCCAGCCCATGCCCGTCTGGACGATCGGGTGCTCGATGCCGATGAGCTTGGTGAGGGCCGTCTCCATCACACCAGCACCTCGCGCACGAGGTGGAGCTCGTGGGGCGTCGGTTCCCGGGTGTACGGGACCTCTTCGGGTACGGCGAGGGGAAAGCCGGTGGCCTCCTGGACCTCGGTGAGCGTCACACCGGGGTGGAGCGAGACGATGCGCATCGAGTGGTCCGGGGTCGCGAAGTCGAAGACGCCCAGGTCGGAGATGACGTACGGGATGCGGTGGAAGCGGGTGGCCGAGGGGCCCGCGGCCTCGGCGCTGTCGTAACCCACCCCGCTGATCATGTCGACCCTGGGCACGAAGACCCGGGTGGAGTGCTTGGGGATCCAGTAACTCGTCGGATTGTTCAGGGTGTTGACGGGGGCGCCCCGGACGCCGAGGAGCTGGCGGGTGGGGCGGTGCCAGTCGCCGATGCAGGAGATGTTCTGGTTGCCGTGACGGTCGATCTGGCTCGCGCCCATCATCACGTGACGGCGGCCGCCGGTGACCATCGTGAGGTGCTTGCGGTACGGGAGCCAGCCCTCGGGGGTGCCGTCGAGACTCACGAGGTTCGCCTCGCCGTCCGTGAGGAGCAGGTCGGGGGCGAAGGTGCTCTTGGCGAGGCGGGCGCCGAGTGCGGGGACCGGGCCCATGGGGGAGGCGAGGATCTCACCGTTGTCGCGCCAGGCTTCGGCGCAGGCGATGACGCAGTACTCGGTGCGCGTGGTCGGTGTCGTCAGCGTCACTGCTGCTCCTTGTGCCAGGCCTGGACTTGGGACTGGTAGTGCTGTTCGTCGCCGGAGAGGAAGCGGGCCGCGAACTGGGCGTAGGGGGTGGTCGCGTAGTGGCGCTGGAAGGCCTCGTCGCGGCCGTAGTCGGGGGCGCAGGAGGTGAAGTGGGCGCCGTTCGGGGTCTCGCAGACGCCGGTGGTGGTGTGGCGGCTGATGAGGAGGGTCTGGGGGGTGTGGTCCTTGGTGAGGTCGGCCGTGTCGACGAGCTGTTCGCAGGAGAGGTACGCGGTGTCGGCGGCCTCGCAGAACAGGTCGTCGAAGTAGGGGTCGGGGCCGAGGTACTGGCCGTTGCCGAGGCGGTCGGCGCGGTTGAGGTGGACCAGGGCCGCGTCCATGCGCAGCGCGGGGACGGCGACGAACTCCTCGCCGTCGTCGTAGGGGGAAGTGACCGTGCGGAGGTGGGGGTTGACGCGCATGACGTCGGAGCCGATGCCCGCGCGGACGGGGAGGAAGGGGAGGCGGTTGGCGGCGGCGTGCAGGCCCCACATGAACATCGCCTCGTC
This sequence comes from Streptomyces beijiangensis, assembly GCF_017315755.1. Classification (GTDB taxonomy): domain Bacteria; phylum Actinomycetota; class Actinomycetes; order Streptomycetales; family Streptomycetaceae; genus Streptomyces; species Streptomyces beijiangensis. Next base: position 1,100 of record NZ_JAFLRJ010000024.1, on the reverse strand, counting down.
GATCTCGGTGAGTTCGAGCGTGCCCTGCTCGCGGGCGGCGCGGTAGTGGGGCTCCAGGGGGATCGAGTCGAGGGTGGTGAAGGCGGCGGTGAGCTTGCGGATACGGCCCGCCGCGGCGAGGAGGCCGACGTCGGGGCCGCCGTACGAGATCACATGGAGATCGGTGATCTCGGAACGGAGCAGCGCTCGGACCAGGGCCATCGGTTTGCGGCGCGATCCCCAGCCGCCGATGCCGAGCGTCATGCCGGAGCGGAGACGGGAGATCACTTCGTCGGGGGTCATGGTCTTGTCGGTCACTGGCCGGCCTCCTTGCCGAAGGTGTCGCGGACGCGGTCGGCGACTCCGCTGAGGTTGGCCTCGAAGGTGAAGCCCTGCTCGAAGCGGTAACTGCGGTGTACGTCCACGGGGTCGATGCCGTTGATCGCGGCCTTGGCGAGCCGCAGGAGCTGGCCGTCCTTCGCGGCGATCTCCCGCGCCAGGTCCAGGGCCGCGTCGGCCAGTTCGGCGGGTGGGACCACCTTCCAGACCGAGCCGTGCGCGTGGAGCTCGGCGGCGGTGGCGGTGCGCGAGGTGAAGTACAGGGCGCGCATGAGGTGTTGGGGGACCAGTCGGGAGAGGTGGGTGGCCGCGCCCAGGGCTCCGCGGTCGAGCTCGGGGAGACCGAAGGTGGCGTCGTCGGAGGCGATGATCACGTCCGCGTTGCCGACCAGGCCGATCCCGCCGCCCAGACAGAAGCCGTTGACGGCCGCGACGACGGGGACCTCGCAGGTGTAGACCGCCGAGAACGCCTCGTAACAGCCGTGGTTGGCGCCGATGAGTGCGGTGTGGCCGGGGTCGCGCTGCATCTCCTTGATGTCCACGCCCGCGTTGAAGCCGCGGCCCGCCGCGGCCAGGATCACGCAGCGGGTCCCGGGGTCGCGGCCGGCGGCGCGGAGTGCGTCGGCGAGGTCGTGCCAGCCCTGGACCGGGAGGGCGTTGACGGGCGGGAAGTCGACGGTGATGCGGGAGATTCCCTTTTCGGGGCTGGAGGTGGAGACACCCATGAGCGGATCAGCTACCTTTCCACCAAACGTTTGTTAGGTGGAAAGGTAGCTGATCCG
>NZ_JAFLRJ010000239.1 GCF_017315755.1 Streptomyces beijiangensis | reverse complement strand
CCGCGTACGTACGCGGCCTGGAGTCGGCCGGGATCATCTCCACCCTCAAGCACTTCGCCGCCTACTCGGCCTCGCGAGGCGCCCGCAATCACGCCCCCGTCCCCATCGGCCCGCGCGAGCTGGCCGACGTCATCCTGCCTCCCTTCGAGATGGCGGTACGGGACGGGGGCGCCCGCTCGGTGATGGCCGCGTACAACGACATCGACGGCCTGCCCGCGCATGCGCACACCGGCCTGCTGACCCAACTCCTGCGGGACGAATGGCAGTTCACCGGAACGGTGGTCGCCGACTACTTCGGAGTCGCCTTCCTGGAGTCCGCCCACGGACTCGCCGACTCCCCTGCCGGTGCGGCACTCGTCGCGCTGGCCGCAGGGGTCGACGTGGAACTTCCCGCAGTACGGTGCTTCGGGGCGGAAGGCCTCCCGGAGAACCTCCTGAACCGGGCGGCACTGCGCGTACTCACGCAGAAGTGCGAACTGGGCCTGCTGGACGGCGAGTTGCCCGCCGCACCCACGACCGTCGACCTCGACCCGCCCCTCATGCGCTCCCTGGCGCGGCAGCTGGCGGAGGAGTCGGTGGTCCTGCTCTCCAACACCGCCGGCGCGCTCCCGCTGCGCCCCGACATCCGGATCGCCGTGGTCGGTCCGCTCTCCGACGACCCCGCGGCCATGCTCGGCTGCTACGCCTTCCCCCGCCATGTGGGCATCGAGCACCCCGAACTGCCGCTGGGGGTCGCCATCCCGACCCTCATCGAAGCGCTGCGCACCGAACTGCCCGACGCGGTGTTCGTGACGGACGTCGCGGACGCGGATGTCTGCGTGGCGGCCGTCGGCGACCGCTCCGGACTGTTCGGCCGGGGCACATCGGGCGAGGGCTGCGACGCGGCCGACCTCGAACTCCCCGAGGGGCAGGGCGAGCTCATCGACGCCCTGGTCGCGACCGGCACGCCCGTCGTGCTGACGCTGTTCACCGGCCGCCCGTACGCGCTGGGGCGCTGGAAGGACCGGCTGGCCGCGACCGTGCAGGCGTTCTTCCCCGGCGAGGAGGGCGGCCCCGCCGTGGCAGGGGTCCTCAGCGGCCGGGTCAATCCCTCGGGCCGCCTCCCGGTGAGCATCCCGTACGCCCCAGGGGCCCAGCCCTGGACCTACCTCGCCCCGCCGCTCGGCCTGCGCAACGACGCCAGCACCATCGACCCGACCCCGCTCCACGCCTTCGGCCACGGCCTCTCGTACACCACCTTCGCCTGGGACGCCCCGGAGGCCGACACCACCGAACTCCCCACGGACGGTGGCGAGACGACCGTGCGCCTCACGGTCCGCAACACGGGCGAGCGCCCCGGCACGGAAGTCGTCCAGCTCTACGTGCACGACCCGGTGGCCCGCGTCGCCCGCCCGGTGGTCCGCCTCGTCGGCTACGCCCGGGTGGAGCTCGCGGCCGGCGAATCGGCGGAGATCCACGCCACCTTCCACGCCGACCTGGCGTCGTACACGGGCCCCGAGGGTCACCGCATCGTCGAACCGGGCGCCCTGGAGCTCCACTTCGGCGCCTCGTCGGCCGAGATCCGCCACACCGTCCCGCTGACGCTGACGGGGGAGGAGAGGAGGGTGGGCCACGACCGGCAGTTGCGCTGCGACGTGCGCGTCAAATGAGCCCGGCTACAGGTCGTCGGGCAGCAGCCTGAACGCCTTGTGGTGGGTGAGCGGTCGGATCACCCGGAAGTCCCTGCGGTCCAGTGTCGCGATGGCGTCGGTGCGGTACTCGGCGGCCAGCACCACGTTCACCGCATCGGGAAGATCGAGGTCGAGCGCCGCATGGCGTTCACGAACACCGTCGGCGAGATCCAGCATGCCGGCTGTCACCTCGGGGAACGCCGCGCGCATGATGTGAGCCGCACGCCGAAGGTCGGCGATCATCGTGCGCGCACCCTCGCGCCCGAGAACGCGGGTCCCGACATGGTCGACCTCAGCCAGCACCAGCGGAGAGACGATGAGCAGGGCGGCATCCTTCAGCACCCGTTCACAGCCGTCGGAGTCGGGGTCGTCCGCGTCGTACGCCGCGATGAGCGCGGAGGTGTCCGCGACGACGATCACGACCCGTCGTCCGCATTCCGCCGCTCACGGCGCATGACGCCCTCGACCACGGAGTCGCGCACATCCTGCTTCACGGCACGCTTGCCACCGCCCCGGAACTTTCGCGACACCAGTGGCTCGTCCCAGGTTCGCTCGGCCAGCGCTGCCAGGTGGATCGCCTGGCGGATTATTTCCGCCTCGGAGATCCCCTTGCGTGCGGCTGCCTCCTTGATGACCGCCAGATCCTCGGCGTCGGCGTAGACGTTGGTGCGCTTGAGTGACATGTACCTATGGTAGTACACCTTGAATGGAGGCGGGCGTCTCCGACCCAGCCGGCCGCCACCCCCCTCTCCGCCGAGGGCGCGAACGTCGTCGTCGCGGGCCGCACGGCCGCGTCCCTGGAGGAGACCGTGGCCCTGATCGAGAAAGAGGGCGGCAAGGCGGTGGCGTTCACCGCCGATGTGTCGCGCTCGGCGGACGGACGGGACCTGGTCGCCCGTACCGTCGAGCGCTTCGGCTCGCTCGATGTCGCCGTCAACAACGCCGGCGTCTTCCGGGGCGGCAGCCCGGTCGCCGAACTCTCCGAAGAGGACTGGCGCCTCCAGCTCGACATCAACCTCTCGGGGGTCCTCTTCGGCCTCCAGGCCCAGGTCACGCAGATGAAGACCCAGGAGCACGGCGGCGCGATCGTCAACATCTCATCGAACTTCGGCGCGCACCGCCGCGTCAGAGGCGCCGCCGGCTACATCGCCACCAAGGCCGCCGTCTCGGCCCTGACCCGTGCAGCCGCCCTCGACCACATCGCCGACGGCGTCCGTATCAACGCGGTGAGCCCCGGCGCGTCCCAGTCCGCCATGTCGCTGCACCCCGGCGAGACGGACGCGGACCGGGCGGCCCGGATGAGGAGCGAGTCCCCGCTCGGCCGTATCTCGTCGGGCGCCGAGATCGCCGCCGCCGTGCTGTACCTGGCCTCGGACGACGCCGCGTCCGTGGTGGGCACGGACCTGGTGATCGACGGGGGCGCCACCGCCTGACGGCCTTCCCGGCCGTACCCTGGGCCCCATGACCCAGGGCTGGAACGCGCGCGACATCCCCGACCAGAGCGGCCGCACGGCCGTCGTCACCGGGGCCAACAGCGGCATCGGGTACATCACGGCGCGAGAACTGGCCCGCCGCGGTGCACGCGTGCTGCTCGCGTGCCGCAGCGAGGCCAGGGGGCAGGAGGCGCAGGCCCGGCTGCTGCGCGAAGTACCGGGCGCGGACGCCCAGTTCGTACCGCTGGACCTGGCCGACCTCGCGTCCGTACGGGAATTCGCGGCCTCCTACCCTCACGCGCGCCTGGACCTGCTCATCAACAACGCGGGAGTGATGGCCCTCCCGTACGGGCGCACGGCGGACGGCTTCGAGACGCAGTTCGGCGTCAACCACCTCGGCCACTTCGCCCTCACCGGGCTGCTGCTGCCGAAGCTTCTCGACACCCCGGGCGCGCGCGTCGTGTCCGTGTCGAGCGGGATGCACGTGATCGCCAACATCGACATCGGTGATCTCAACAGCGAGCACCGCTACCGCCGGTGGATCGCCTACGGCCGGTCCAAGACAGCCAACCTGCTGTTCGTCCATGAGTTCGCGCGGCGCCTGGCAGCGGCGGGATCCGATGTGATCGCCGCCGCCGCACACCCCGGGTACGCGGCGACCAACCTCCAGACGGCGGGTACGAAGATGGAGGGCCGCGCCACCGCGACGCGCGTAGTCGAGCTCGGCAACCGCGTCCTGGCCCAGCCCGCCGAATCGGGCGCGCTCCCCACCCTCTACGCGGCCACCGCGCCCGGTGTACGCCCCGATTCCTTCACGGGCCCCGGCCGCCTGGGATGGCGCGGGGCCCCCGCACCGTCCTGGCGGGCGAAGTGGACGCGGCACGACGTGTCGGGCGAGCGGCTGTGGATCGCCTCCGAGCAGCTCACGGGCGTCACGTACAAGACGCCCTGAGCGTGGTCAGCTCTGGATCGCGGACGGGTCCATCCAGACGACCTCCCAGTGGTGACCGTCCGGGTCCAGGAACGAGCGCCCGTACATGAAGCCGTGGTCCATGGTCTCCTGGGCGGGCGATCCGCCTGAGGCCAGCGCGGTGTCGACGAGCTCGTCGACCGCGTCCCTGCTCTCGGCGCTGAGACAGGTCAGCGACTCCACGGTGGTGGCCGTGTCGGCGATCGTCCGCTTGGTGAAGGTCTGGAAGAACGACTCCTTGAGGAGCATCACGAAGATCGTGTCGCTGATGACGATGCTGGAGGCGTTCTCGTCGGTGAACTGCGCGTTGACGGAGTAGCCGAGCTTGGTGAAGAAGGCCTTCGAGACCTCTAGATCCTTCACCGGCAGGTTGACGAAGATCATCTGAGTCATTGCGGTGTCCCTTGGCTCTCCGTGGCCCGCCCCCTGGCGTGCCTTTCGAAGAGGTAGACGAGGGAGCGGGGAGAAACTCATCGCTCATGCGGAAACTCGTACGAGAAAAGTCTCGCGCCCCGCGCGGCCCACCGCGACTCAGGGCCCGCGTCAAGACCGCGACAAGGTCTCGCCCCTTACCGCCAAGACCGCGACAACGCCCCGTGCTCCCGTCCCGCCGCGCCCGCACGCTGGCCTGGCAGGACACCGACACGGAGGTACCCCCGTATGACCACCCAGGCCGTCGCCCCCGAATCGGCGCCCACCCTCGCGCCGGTGCCCGACCGGCCCCCCGCCGACCGCCACCGGCTGACCGCGACCCAGGGCCTCGCCGCGCTCTCGCTCGACGCGATGGCCTCCGTCGCGTACGGGCCCGAGGCGATCGTCCTGGTGCTGGCCGCCGCCGGGGCCCACGGTCTCGGCTTCACCCTGCCCGTCACGCTCGCGATCGCCGGGCTGCTGGCCGTCCTCGTCGCCTCGTACCGCCAGGTCATCGCGGCCTTCCCGAACGGCGGCGGCAGCTACGCCGTCGCCCGCGAGCACCTGGGCCCGCGCACCGCCCTGGTCGCCGCGGCCTCCCTCGTCCTGGACTACGTACTGAACGTCGCGGTCTCCGTCACCGCCGGCGTCGCCGCCCTGACCTCCGCCTTCCCCTCCCTGTACGGCGACCGGCTGCCCATCTGCCTGGGCGTCCTCGTCCTGGTCACCGCGATCAATCTCCGCGGCATCGTCGACTCCGCGAAGGCGTTCCTCGTGCCGACGGCCGTCTTCGTCGGCTCGATCCTGGCGATCATCGTGGTCGGGCTCTTCCGGTCCGCCCCCGTCTCCACGTACACCGCCGAGGGCCACGCGTCCGTACTGACCTCCAACGCGACCAGCGTCGGCACGCTGCTCCTCCTCAAGGCCTTCGCCTCCGGCTGCTCCGCCCTCACCGGCGTCGAGGCCGTCGCCAACGCCGTCCCCTCCTTCCGCGCCCCGGCCGCCAAGCGCGCCCAGCGCACCGAGGTGGCTCTCGGCTCGCTCCTCGGTGTGATGCTGATCGGTCTCTCGGTCCTGATCGGCCGCTTCCACCTCCAGCCGGTCGAGGGCGTCACGGTCCTCGCCCAGCTCGCGGACGCCGCGCTCGGCCACAACTGGGCTTTCTACGTAGTGCAGTTCGCGACCGTCGTCCTGCTCGCGCTCGCCGCCAACACCTCCTTCGGCGGCCTCCCCGTCCTGATGTCGCTCCTCTCCCGCGACGACTACCTCCCGCATGTCTTCGGCATCCGGGCCGACCGCCAGGTCCTGCGCCACGGAGTCCTCGCGCTCGCCGTCGTGGCGGCCGCGCTCCTCGTCTTCTCCGGCGGCGACACCAACACCCTCGTGCCTCTCTTCGCGATCGGTGTCTTCGTCGGCTTCACCATCTGCCAGACGGGCATGGTCATCCACTGGCGGCTCGAACGCTCCCCCAACTGGCGTGCCAAGGCGGCGCTCAACGGCTTCGGCGCCCTGCTCACCGGCGTCGCCGCGGTCGTCGTCACGGCGACCAAGTTCACCGAGGGCGCCTGGCTGATCGTGATCGCGCTCCCGCTGCTGGTCCTCGCCTTCGAGGCGATACAGCGCGCGTACGGAAGGATCGGCGACCGCATCGGCCTGGACGGCACCGTCCCCGCGGCCCCGCACCGGGACCGCTCGCTGGTCATCGTCCCGGTCTCGCACCTCTCCAAGCTGACCTGCGAGGCCGTCAACGCCGCCGTCTCGATGGGCGACGAGGTGCGCGCCGTGACGGTCACGGACCCGACCGACCCCGAGGACCAGGAGGCCACCGAGACGCTGCGCAGGGCGTGGCGGGCATGGAACCCCGGTGTCGACCTGGTCGAGCTGACCTCCGTGCACCGCACGGTCGGCCGCCCTGTCGCCGCGTACGTCCGCAAGGTCTACGCGTACCACCCGGACACCCGCGTCACCGTCCTGATCCCCGAGGTCGAACCGGCCCACCTCTGGCAGCGCCTCCTGCAGAACCAGCGCGGTGCGGTCCTCGCCCACGCGGTGCGGCGCGACACGGACGCGGTGATCTGCCGGCTGCGCTTCCGCCTGGCGAAGCCGAAGCCCAACAGTCGCTAGGAGGAGGCCTGTTCGGCCGAGGCGACCAGCCGTTCCAGCACGGCGGTCAGTACCGGGTCGCCCTCGGATCCTGTCCGTACGGCCGCGAACACATGGCGGGCCGGCGGCTGCCCTTCGGGCGTGCGCAGTACGAGGCCGGGGCGGTGCAGTGGCTGGACCAGGCGCGGGACGAGCGCGACTCCCGCCCCGGCCGCGACAAGGGCGGCGAGCGACTGCCAGTCGTTCACGGCATGGCGGATCTCCGGCGTGAAGCCGCCCGCGGCGCAGACCGAGCGGGTCACCGCGCCGCAGCAGCTGTGCCCGTCGCCGACGATCCAGGGGTCGGCGGCGAGCTCCCGCAGGGGGACGCGGTCCAGCGGTGCGAGGCGGTGGCCTGCGGGCAGCGCGACGTCGAGGATGTCGGTGAGCAGGTCGGTGCGGGTGTACCTGCGGTCGGTGAACGGGGGTGCGGCGGCGAAGTCCACGGCCACCGCGAGGTCGATCTCGCCCGCGTCGAGCCGGGTGAACAGGTCCGGCGGCTCGGCCTCCACGACGGCGATACGGATGTCGGGGCGGGTGGCGGCGAGGTCGGTCAGGACGGCGGGGACCAGTCCGGAGATCGCGCTGGAGAAGGCTCCGACGGTGAGGGCGCCGCGCTCGCCGTGCCCCCATGCGGCGAGGTCGGCGCGGGCCCGCTCCAGCTGGGCGGAGATGACGTCCGCGTGCTGGAGCACCACCCTGGCCTGCCCGGTGAGCCGTACGCCGCGCCCCTGGCGCTCAACGAGCGGCACACCCAACTCGCGCGAAAGCGCGGCCAGTTGCTGGGAGACGGCGGAGGGGGTCAGATGCAGGGCCGCAGCGGTCTTCGCCAGGGTGCCTCTGCGGTCCAGCTCGCGCAGGGCGCCGAGGCGGCGCAGATCGATGGTGAAGGCACTGCTTACCTGTTCCATCCAGAAAGATTAACTGGACCTGATAGGACAGTGGGGCCGACGATCTCAGTCATGCCCCCTTCACCCTCTGGCTCCTTCCTGATCCTGCACGGCTGGCAGAACCATCGCCCCGACGGCCACTGGCAGCGATGGCTCGCGGGCGAACTGACCGCGCGCGGCCACCGTGTGGCCTACCCGCAGCTCCCCGACCCCGACCGCCCCGACCTGGAGACATGGCTCGACCGGCTGCACACGCATCTCGCCGATGAGCCCGACACCGTGGTCTGCCACAGCCTCGCGGTCGTCCTGTGGCTGCACGCGGCGGCCCGTGGCGGGGTGAGCGCCGACAGGGTCCTGCTGGTCGCCCCGCCGTCCCCCGAGGTGCTCACCGGGAACGAGGAGGTCGCCGGATTCGCCGAACCCCTGGCCACTGCCGCACAGTTGGCCGCAGCAGCGGGCACGACCCGACTGGTGGCCGGGGACGACGACCCGTACTGCGCGGGTGGTGCGGCCGAGCGCTACGGCAAGCCGCTGGGGCTCGACACGGATGTCGTACCGGGAGGCGGCCATCTCTCCCTGCACGAGGGGTACGGCGCCTGGCCTTCGGTCCTGGACTGGTGCCTTGATCCGTCCGTACGTATGACGACCAAGCCCTAGCCCTGGCCCCGCAGTTCCTCCGCCGCGTCCGCGACGCGCGCGATCAGCCGCAGCAGGATCTCCCGCTCCCCCTCGTCCAGCGGCGCGAGGAAGACCTTGTTCATCCGGGCGGTCCGCGTCACCAGCCGCCGGTGGACCTTCCGCCCCTCGTCGGTGAGCGTGAGCACATTGCGCCGCCCGTCCAGCGGGTCCCTGACCCGCTCCACCAGGCCCCGCCCGGCGAGGCGTGCCACCAGGTCGGCGATGGTGGAGCGGTCGAGCCGTACATGCTCGCCGATGGTCCGCTGGTCGGTGTCGGGCTTCTCCACGAGCGCGTTGAGCACGGCGAACTGCGGGGAGGTCGTCTCCTCCGAGACCATCGTCGTCCAGAGCAGCGTATGCGCCTGCTGGAGCCGTCTGGCCAGATGTCCGGGGTGCGTCGACAGGTCCGCCGCAGCCATCAGGTACTCCCTTTTGCTCTGTGCACTGACCCATTGACGTGCACCCAACTCGGTGGAAGTGTACGGCTTCGACATCGAATTAGTCAGTGCACTGAGCAATCCGAGGTGGTTATGGCAGAGATACGCACCCTGCACGACGCCGTGGCGGACCTCATCCACGACGGGGACACCCTGGCGATGGAGGGCTTCACGCACCTCATCCCGTATGCCGCCGCGCACGAGGTCATCCGCCAGTCCATCACCGACCTGACCCTCGTCCGGATGACGCCCGACGTCATCTACGACCAGCTCATCGGCGCAGGACTGGTGCGGAAGCTGGTCTTCTCCTGGGGCGGCAACCCGGGCGTCGGCTCGCTCCACCGCTTCCGCGACGCCGTCGAGAACGGCTGGCCGCGCCCCCTCGAACTCGACGAGCACAGCCACGCCGGCATGGCCAACCGCTATGTCGCCGGGGCCTCCCGCCTCCCCTTCGCGGTCCTGCGCGGCTACCGGGGCTCCGACCTGGCCACCCGCACCGACACGGTCTCCACCGTCCTCTGCCCTTTTACGGGTGAAGAGCTGGCGGCGGTCGCCGCCCTCAATCCGGACGTCACCGTGATCCACGCCCAGCAGGCGGATCCGGACGGCAACGTCCAGATGTGGGGCCTGACCGGCGTCCAGAAGGAGGCCGTCCTGGCGGCCGACCGGGTCCTGGTCACCGTCGAGGAGATCGTCGACTCGCTGGTGCCGCGCCCCGGCGGGGTGGTGCTCCCCGGCTGGGTGATCGACGCGGTCGCCGTGGTCCCCGGCGGCGCGCATCCCTCGTACGCGAGCGGCTACTCGGTCCGCGACAACGACTTCTACCAGGCGTGGGACCCGGTGTCCCGGGACCGCGAGACTTTCGGCAAATGGCTTGAGGAGACAGTCAGTTGAGTGCGTACACCGGCGACGAACTGATGGAGGTCAACGCGGCCCGCGCCCTCGCGGGTGCGAAGACCTGCTTCGTCGGCATCGGCCTGCCCTCCACGGCCGCGAACCTCGCCCGCGCCACGCTCAACCCCGGCCTGGTCCTGATCTACGAGTCGGGCACCATCGGCTCGAAGCCCACGCGCCTCCCCCTCTCCATCGGCGACGGCGAGCTCGCCGAGACAGCGGACGCGGTGGTCCCGGTCCCTGAGATGTTCAACTACTGGCTGCAGGGCGGCCGTATCGACTTCGGCTTCCTCGGCGCCGCCCAGGTGGACCGTTTCGCCAACATCAACACCACCCTGGTCGACCGCGGCCCCGACCGCCCCGCCGGGCGGCTCCCCGGCGCGGGCGGCGCCCCCGAGATCGCCGCCAACTGCCGGCAGGTACTGATGGTGCTGCGGCACTCCCCCCGTAACTTCGTCGCGAAGCTGGACTTCGTCACCACGCTCGGCCACGGCGCGGGACCGCAGGACCGCAAACGGCTCGGGATGCGCGGCGCGGGACCGGTGGCGGTCATCACCGACCTGGGAATCCTGCGCCCCGACCCGGACACGGCGGAGCTCACGCTCACCGACCTCCACCCGGGCGTCTCGGTCGAGCAGATACGGCAGGCCACCGGCTGGAAGCTGCGCACAGCGCCGGAGCCACGCACGACCGCCCCGCCCACCGAAGCCGAACTCACCGCGCTCCGCACCCTCAAGTCCGCAGGAAAGCAGGGACGATGACACTCCGTCAGTCGGACATCGACGCGGAGGTGTCGGCGATACGCGAGGCGTATGCGAAGGCGCGGGCGGGCGGCGCCCCGGCCGCGCACCACCCGCCGCGCGACTACGCCCCGTACCGCAGCAGCGTCCTGCGCCACCCCGAGCAGCCGCTGTTCGCGGTCACCGCCTCCAACGCCCCGGAGGCGGTGGAGCTGACGGGCCCGGTGTTCGGTCCCGCGGACGTCACGGAGTTCGACAGCGACCTGACCCGGCAGCACACCGGCGAACCCCTCGGCGAGCGCATCACCGTCAGCGGCCGTCTCCTGGACAGCCACGGCCGCCCGGTGCGCGGCCAGTTGATCGAGGTGTGGCAGGCCAACGCGTCGGGCCGCTACCCGCACCGGCGCGACCAGCACCAGGCGCCGCTCGACCCGAACTTCACCGGTGCGGGACGGATGCTGACCTCGGAGACCGACGGTTCGTACTCCTTCACCACGATCAGGCCGGGCGCCTATCCCTGGCGCAACCACGAGAACGCCTGGCGCCCCGCGCACATCCACTTCTCGCTCTTCGGCACGGCGTTCACCCAACGCCTCATCACCCAGATGTACTTCCCCGGCGACCCGCTCTTCGCGTACGACCCGATCCTCCAGTCGGTGACCGACGACGCGGCCCGCGCCCGGCTGGTCGCCGCGTACGACCACTCGCTCTCCCGCCCCGAATTCTCCCTCGGCTACCGCTGGGACATCGTCCTGGACGGCCCGTCCGCGACCTGGATCGAGGAAGGCCGATGACACAACTCCCCACCCCCTCCCACACCGTGGGTCCCTTCTACGGCTACGCGCTGCCGTTCGAGGGCGGCGGCGACATGGCCCCGCCGGGCCACCCGTCCGCCATCACGCTGCACGGGTGCGTGTACGACGGGGCGGGCGCGCCGGTGCCCGACGCGCTCATCGAGTTCTGGCAGGGGGACGGCACTCCCGGCTCACTGCACCGCAACGGCGTGGACTTCACCGGCTTCGGGCGGGTCGCGACGGACGGGGCGGGCCATTGGACGGTGCACACGCTCGCGCCGAAGGCGCCGTACATCAGCGTCTGCGTCTTCGCCCGGGGCCTCACCCACCACCTCTTCACCAGGGCGTACGTGAACCACGGGCCCGACGCGCTGCTCGATGCGCTGGCCGCCGACCGCCGGGAGACCCTGCTGGCGCGGCAGGGCAGCGACCGTGCGTACCGCTTCGACATCCGCCTCCAGGGCGAGGGAGAGACGGTGTTCCTTGAGTTCCGCTGAGGCTGAGGCTGCGGCTGCGGCTGCGGCCGACCTGGGTCTGCTGTCGCCGGTGAGCGCGGGCGCGCGGGCCGAGGCGGCCACCGGCGACCTCGCGTATCTGCAGGCGATGGTGGACGCGGAGGTGGCGCTGCTGAGGGCGCGCGGACTGGCGGCGGAGCCGGTGGACGCGCGCGATCTGGACGTACGGGACCTGGCGCTCAGGGCGGGAACGGACGGCAATCCGGTGATCCCGCTGGTGGCGGAGTTGCGGCCACTGCTGGGCCCGGAGACCCACCGGGGCGCGACGAGCCAGGACATCCTGGACACGGCGACGATGCTGGTGGCACGGGACACGGTGACGCTGATCGTGGCGGACCTGCACGCGACGGCGGAGGCGCTGGAGGCCCTGGCGAGGGAGCACAGGGACACTCCCATGCCGGCGCGCACCCTGACGCAACAGGCGGTCCCGACGACATTCGGCCTGAAGGCGGCGGGCTGGCGGTCGCTGGCACTGGACGCAAGGGATCGCCTGCAGAGCCTCACCTTCCCGGCCCAACTGGGAGGAGCAGCAGGCACATTGTCGGCGCTGGCCGAACTCCCGCTCGTATCAACCCCCTTGATCCTGGTCGAGTCGTACGCGGCCGAACTGGCCCTGACCGCCCCGCTCCTCCCCTGGCACACCCTCCGCACCCCCGTCGCCGATCTGTCCACCGCCCTCGCCTTCACCACCACCGCCCTGGGCAAACTGGCCGCGGACACCGCCACCCTTTCCCGTACGGAGATCGCCGAGCTCTCCGAGGGCACCGGCGGAACCTCCTCCGCCATGCCCCACAAGTCCAACCCGGTCCACTCCGCCCTCATCACCTCCGCAGCCCGCCAAGCCCCCCACCTGGCAGCCATCCTTCTCGCCTCCCTCGTCGCCGAGGACGAACGCCCGCCCGGCGCCTGGCACGCGGAGTGGCAGCCCCTCCGTACGCTCCTCCGGCTGACGGGCGCCGCCGCCGAACACGCCGCCGCCCTCACCACGACCCTCCGCGTCGACCCCGCCCGCATGCGCGCGAGCCTCGACCTCACCGGCGGCCTGATCATCAGCGAACGCCTCGCCACCACCCTGGGCCGCGCCCGTACCGAAGAACTCCTGGCCGAGGCCGCGGCCAAGAACGTCCCGCTCACCGCCCTCATCACCGACAGGAACCTCACCGACCCGGCTCAATACACGGGCGCGGCAGCCGAGTTGGTGGACCGAGCCCTGGAGCGCCGATGACCGACGTCCCGCACCACACCCTCGATGGCCCGCCGACCGGAGCGCCGCTCGTCCTCGGCCCGTCCCTCGGCACATCCCTCCGCGTCTGGGACCCCCAGCTCCCCGCCCTGGCCCGCACCCACCGCACCCTGCGCTGGGACCTCCCGGGCCACGGCGGCTCCCCCGACGCGCTTCTCTCCCAGGACAGTTCACCCGACGTAGCCGACCTGGCCGCTCTCGTCCTCCGCCTGGCGGATGCCCAGGGCTGGCACCGGTTCTCGTACGCCGGCATCTCCCTCGGCGGTGCGGTCGGTCTGCGCCTCGCGGCCGACCACCCCGACCGCATCGACCGCCTGGCGGTCGTCTGCTCGGCGGCGCGGTTCGGCACGCCGCCGTCCTGGCGGGAGCGCGCCGATCTCGTACGTACGGAGGGCACGGCCTCGATGGCGGCGAGCCGACCGGGGACCTGGTTCTCGCCCGTCTTCGCGTCAACTCCCCTTGCCCGGCGACTGATCGACGACCTCATCGCCACCCACCCCGCCGCCTACGCCGCCTGCTGCGAAGCACTCGCCGCCTTCGACATCCGTGACGCGCTCCCCACGATCACCGCGCCCACCCTCGTCGTGGCGGGCCGCGACGACCCGGCCACCCCGCCGTCTGCGGCGCGCGAGCTCGCCGACGCGATCACCGGCGCGACGCTCCTCGAAGTCGCGGGGGCCGCCCACCTCGCCAACACCGAACGCCCCGAACCGGTGACCGCGGCCCTGCTCCAGCACTTCGCGCGTACGGACGGAACGACCGTCCGCCGCGAGGTGCTCGGCGATGCCCATGTCGACCGGACGACCGCCGCGACGACCCCCTTCACGGCGCCGTTCCAGGACTTCATCACCCGGTACGCCTGGGGCGAGATCTGGACCGACCCGACCCTGGACCGCCGTACCCGCAGCTGTGTGACCCTCACCGCGCTGACCGCGCACGGCCACCACACCGAACTGGCCCTGCACGTCAGGGCTGCTCTCACCAACGGCCTGAGCCGCGCCGAGATCGGCGCGGTCCTCCTCCAGACGGCCGTCTACTGCGGTGTCCCCGCGGCCAATTCGGCGTTCGCGGTGGCCCAGCGGGTGTTCGACGAAGAGAACACTTCAGACACCTGAAACGACTGAGGGGCGGGACCATCCCCGCACAGGATGGTCCCGCCCCTCAGCCATGGGATTCCGGAGCCGCCGCCGGTCCGGTGAGGGTGGGGTGTACCCGGCCCGGCGGCGGCTCCGGAGGTCGGTCAGCGGCTGTCGCTGCCCTTCGACTCCGCTGCGGCGCGGCCCGCTTCGAGCCTGGCCACCGGGATCCGGAACGGCGAGCAGGACACGTAGTCGAGCCCCACCTCGTGGAAGAAGTGCACCGACTCCGGGTCGCCGCCGTGCTCGCCGCAGACACCGAGCTTGAGGTCGGGTCGCGTGGCGCGCCCTGCCTCGCAGGCGCTGCGGACGAGCGCGCCGACGCCGTCGCGGTCGATCGTCTCGAAGGGGGAGACCCCGAAGATGCCCTTCTCCAGGTACGCGGTGAAGAAGGAGGCCTCCACGTCGTCGCGGCTGAAGCCCCACACGGTCTGGGTGAGGTCGTTCGTGCCGAACGAGAAGAACTGCGCGGCCTCGGCGAGCTGCCCCGCCGTCAGCGCGGCCCTCGGCAGCTCGATCATCGTGCCGATGGTCAGCTTGAGGTTGGTCCCCGTGGCGGCCTCGACCTCGGCGATGACCCGGTCGGCCTCGTCCCGTACGATCTCCAGCTCCTGGACGGTGCCCACCAGCGGGATCATGACCTCGGGGCGCGGGTCGCCCTTGGCGTTCTTGCGCTCGGCGGCGGCCTCCGCGATGGCCCGTACCTGCATGGCGAACAGCCCCGGAATGACCAGCCCGAGCCGTACTCCGCGCAGACCCAGCATGGGGTTCTGCTCGTGCAGCTTGTGGACGGCCTGGAGGAGTCGGAGGTCGTTCTCGTTGGCGTCCTTGCGGGACTCGGCGAGGGCGACCCGTACCGACAACTCCGTGATGTCGGGCAGGAATTCGTGCAGCGGCGGGTCGAGCAGCCGTACCGTCACCGGGAGTCCGTCCATCGCCTCGAAGAGCTCGATGAAGTCCTTCTTCTGCAACGGCAGCAAGGCACCCAGTGCCTTCTCCCGCTCCTCGTCCGTGTCGGCGAGGATCAGCCGCTCGACGAGCCCGCGCCGCTCACCGAGGAACATGTGCTCGGTACGACAGAGGCCGATGCCCTGGGCCCCGAACCGCCGGGCGCGCAGGGCGTCTTCGGCGTTGTCGGCATTGGCCCGTACGCGAAGACGGCGCACCCGGTCCGCGTACGCCATGATCCGGTGCACGGCGGCGACCAGTTCGTCGGCGTCGTCGGCGCCCGCGTGCATGCGCCCCTCGAAGTACTCGACGACGGGCGAGGGCACCACGGGCACTTCGCCCGCGTACACCTTCCCGGTGGAGCCGTCGACGGAGACGACGTCGCCCTCCTCGATCACGACCCCGTTCGCCGCGGTCATGCGCCGCCGCTTGGTGTCGACCTCGATCTCCTCGGCGCCGCACACACAGGTCTTGCCCATGCCGCGTGCGACGACGGCGGCGTGGGACGTCTTGCCGCCGCGGCTGGTGAGGATGCCCTCAGCGGCGATCATGCCGTCGAGGTCGTCGGGGTTGGTCTCACGGCGGATGAGGATGACCTGCTCGCCGGAGCGCGACCACTTGATCGCGGTGTAGGAGTCGAAGACCGCCTTGCCGACCGCGGCGCCGGGCGATGCGGCGATACCGCGCCCGATCAGATTGACCTTGGCCACGTCTTGATTCGGCGCAGTGTCGAAGCGCGGGAACATCAACTGCGCGAGCTGTGCACCGTTGACCCGCTGCAGCGCCTCGGCTTCACCGATGAGCCCCTGGTCGACGAGCTGGGTGGCGATACGGAACGCCGCCCCCGCCGTCCGCTTGCCCACGCGCGTCTGCAGCATCCACAACTGCCCGCGCTCGATGGTGAATTCGATGTCGCAGAGGTCCCTGTAGTGGGTCTCCAGGGTCTCCATGATCTGCATGAGCTGGTCGTACGAGGCCTTGTCGATGGCCTCCAGCTCGGCGAGCGGGACGGTGTTGCGGATGCCGGCGACGACGTCCTCGCCCTGCGCGTTCTGCAGGTAGTCGCCGTAGACGCCCTGGTGCCCGGAGGCCGGGTCACGGGTGAAGGCGACGCCCGTACCGGAGTCGGGGCCGAGGTTCCCGAACACCATGGAACACACGTTGACCGCTGTGCCGAGGTCGCCGGGGATGCGCTCCTGGCGGCGGTAGAGCTTGGCCCGGTCGGTGTTCCACGAGTCGAAGACCGCGTGGATCGCGAGGTCCATCTGCTCGCGCGGCTCCTGCGGGAACTCACGGCCCGCCTCGCGCGAGACGATCTTCTTGAAGTGCTTGACGAGCTTCTTCAGCTCGGCGGCGGGAAGGTCGACGTCGCTGACGACGCCCTTGGCGTCCTTGGCCTCTTCGAGCGCTTCCTCGAAAAGGTTGCCGTCGACGCCGAGGACGGTCTTGCCGAACATCTGGATGAGCCGGCGGTAGGAGTCCCACGCGAAGCGCTCGTCGCCGGCCTGGGCGGCGAGACCGACCACGGACTCGTCGGACAGCCCGATGTTGAGGACGGTGTCCATCATCCCCGGCATGGAGAACTTGGCACCGGACCGGACGGAGACGAGCAGCGGGTCGTCGGCCTGGCCGAGCCGCTTGCCCATCTTCTTTTCCAGGGCGTCGAGGTGCGCACTCACCTCGTCGCGGAGCTCGGCCGGTTCGTCGCCGCTGTCGAGGTAGACCTTGCAGGCGTCGGTGGTGATGGTGAAGCCCGGGGGGACAGGCAGACCGAGATTGGTCATCTCGGCGAGGTTGGCCCCCTTCCCGCCGAGCAGGTCCTTCAAGTCTCTGTTGCCCTCGGTGAAGTCGTAGACGAACTTCGTTACGTGAGGATCTTTGTTTTCCGACACGGGTCTCGACTCCTCGAGGACGCGGTGGCTGCCCTGACGGCGAGGAACATACCCAGATCGAAGGCGTCTGGGTATGTCCACTTGCCCGTCATGCGGCCTTAACCACTCGTCCGCCAGCAGATCGAAAGTGACAGGCGGGTAGCAATTACCCGTACCACGCATTCACCTATTGAACGAAAAGGCACGCAGGGCGACGGAAATCCCAAGAACTGCTCACCACACGTAACCACGGTTCGATCTACCGAACACCAACAGGGTGGCACTGAGTGCCACTCCTTGGAGAGGTGGATCCAGCCCCAACCCGCTCTTCTGAGCGCACCCCTTATCAAAGGTGGCGAGAATCACGCGCTCCGGACCCCGAGAATCCCAGATTCCGGACCCCGTCCTGGACAGCCACAGCCGCCAACGGCGCGCAAGGGCCGCCAGGCCGAGCACACCCCGACGAACCCGCGCCCGACCCCAAGCCGAGCCCAGCCCAGACGTGCCCAGA
>NZ_JAFLRJ010000238.1 GCF_017315755.1 Streptomyces beijiangensis | reverse complement strand
GGCTGGCGCCACCGCGACTGGTACCTGGACCCGGCCCACGTGCCCGAACTCTTCGACGCGTACGGGAACATCGGCCCCACCATCTGGTGGAACGGCCGCATCGTGGGCGGCTGGGGCCAGCGCCCCGACGGCGAGATCGCCACTGAACTCTTCACGACGAAGGGCCTGGACCGAGAGGCGGGCAAGGCAGTCACCGCCGAAGCCGCGCGTCTGGCCGCCTTCTTCGGCGACATCCGCATCCGCCCCAGCTTCCGCACCCCACTCGAACGCCGCCTCGCGGCCTAGTCAGAGGGGCCGCACCTGCGGGAACGGGCCGGCCGTCACACGCCACCCGCGGACCTGCGCCGCAGACGGCGGTGTATCAGCACCGCCGCACACACCACGACGAGTACGGTCCCGATGGGCACGATCTGCCACGGAAGGCCGATCCACACCGCCGGGAGACCCACTCCGAAGCAGGCGCTGACGATGGTGATGAGCAGCCATTTGCCGTACGGGCTCCAGGTGAACGGCTGGTAGTGGCGAGGCCTGGCAAGGCGTACCGCTCCGAACACGAAGGCCTGGGCCGCGAGGAGCACGGCGAGCATGCCGAGGGCGGCGTTCATCTGGAGCTCGTCGCGGGGTGCTTCGGAGCTGTTCTGCCGGATGCCGTCCTTGCTGAGCACCACGATCTCGCGGCGCCAGACGGTGGCCGTGACCTGGTCGTCAGGCTTGAGCCGCTTGAGGAGCGGCCCCGGGTCGCCGAAGCGCACGACTCCCTGCCAGGAGTCCTTGTCCTTCAGCGTCGCTTTGTATGTGGAGGTCTTTCCGGAATTCTTGATCTCCGCCTTCACGACGGTGAAGTGCCAGGTGCTGAGACAGTCCTTCTCCGCCCGCACCTGCGCCGTCGCATCGGCCGGGCACTGCTCTGCCGACCGGTAGTCCTGGTAGCGCTCCCTGTCGGAAGGCAACCACGCAGTGAACGCGACATAGCAGAGTGCTGCCGAAGCCACGGAAAACAGGATCAGCAGTACGCCTGTGAGCCGCGCCCGGCCCGGCGGTTGCAGGCCGTCTCCGCCCCTGCCCGGCCCTATGCCCGCTGTAGCCATCGCCCGTACTGCCATCGCCCGCTCCCTGCGCCCCACGTATGCCGTCAAGCCAGAAGCAGGCATACCACTCGGCCCCGAGCCGTGCAGACTCTTTACCGCCGCATAAGATCTCGTCGATCGGCCAGGGGGGTCGGATCTTTAGGGGCTCTGGGGGCGACGCCATGGGTGTCATCGTGGGTGCGGTTGTTGGGCTTCTTGTCGTCGTGGTCGTGTGGTGGGTCGTTCGGACCTACAACCGGCTCGTTCGGCTGCGGAATCAGACGCAGGCTTCGTGGGCGCAGATAGATGTGCAGCTGAAGCGGCGGCATGAGCTGATACCGAATCTCGTGGAGAGTGCGCGCGGGTACGCCGCCCACGAGCGCGGCACCTTCGAAGCGGTCACCGCCGCGCGCGGGGCGGCCGTGAGCGGCGAGCTCGGTGTGACGGACCGGGCGGCCGCCGAGGATGCGCTGACCGCGACGCTGGGGAAGCTGTTCGCGCTCGGGGAGAGCTATCCGGATCTCAAGGCGGACCAGCACTTCAGCACGGTGCAGGTCGAGTTGAGGTCCGCGGAGGACAAGATCGCGTACGCGCGGCAGTTCTACAACAGTGCCGTGCAGAGCTACCACACCGCCCTGGAGAGCTTCCCGGGGAACGTCGTGTCCGGGCTGGGCGGCGCGCACGGGCGGCGGGAGTACTTCGAGGCAGCCGGTGTGGTGCAGGATCCGGTCCAGGTGAGATTCGCGTGACGCTCATCGAACAGCTCTACTGGGGCGGCGGCGCCCTGATCGTGCTCTGGCTGGTCTGCTTCGGGCTGGCGCTGGCCGCCACCCGGAACGGCGTGGTCACGCCGGGTCCCGCGACCCAGGAGTTCGGGGACGACCCCGAACCGCCGGGCGTCGTCAGTCTGCTCGGCAATCACTGGCGGGGCGTGGAGCATGCCGCCGCGGCCACCCTGCTGGATCTCGCGGCCCGCGGTCTCGTCGAGCTGCGGCAGCCGGGCGACGACCCGGCCCGCAGCTCCGTTCACCTCACCGAGGCCGGCCGTACGGCTTCGGGCCTGATGCCGTACGAGCAGCGGGTACTGGACCGCGTCATCGCCCGCGCGGCGGACGGCGGCGCACCCATCGGGGCGATCGCCTTCCGTGACGACGAGCGCGCCGCCACCTGGAACGGGGCACTGCGCAAGGAGATCGTGGCCGATGCCCGGCTGCGCGGCCTGTCCCGGTACCGATTCGCGCCGCTGCTCGTCAGTGCTCTGATGACCAGCTCCTTCGTGCCCGGTGCGCTGTTCGCGGTGGCCGTCGTCATGGGAGGGCACAACCTGCGCGCCGCGCTCTTCCTCGGCGTGGCCCCGGGGGGCGTTCTGACCTTCCTGCTCGGCAAGACGCTGGGCGAGCGGGCGACACCCAAGGGCCTTGAACGCGCCGGGCATTGGGCCGGACTGCGGGCCTGGCTGACGGCGCACGAGGACTTCGCCCAGCTGCCGCCCGCAGCCGTGACGGTCTGGGACCGCTACCTCGCGTACGGAACCGCGCTCGGCGTCACCACCCTGACCGGCCGCCTCCTCGGGTTCGACTCCGGGGACCGGCGCCGCGTCTGGTCCTCGTACGGAGGGACCTGGAGGCCGGTGCGGATCCGCTACCCGCGGCTGCGTCCCGGCTTCGGCAACTCGACGCGCCGACTGCTGCAGTTGGCGGCCGCGGCGGGCATTGTCGCGGCAGGGCTCTGCGCCTTCGCTGTCCTGCGGCAGCCCGACTGGGTGGTCGTGACCGACGGCGGCTCGCTGCACCGGGCCGGGCTGGTGCTGAGTGCCGGCTGGGTGGGCAGCGCGCTGCTCGGCCTGGTGGTGGCAGGCAAGCTCAGCCGCTGGACGCTGCTCGTGGCGTTCCTGTCGATGATGCCCGGCAACTTCGTGAGCGGCAGCGACGGCTGGTTCGTCGACGCGGCAGCCCAGGACGGTCCTCTGCTCGTCGAGTGGGTGGCGATCGTGGTCTTCGGCGCGCTGGCGGCGTACTTCCTGGTACTCGCCTTCCTGGAGCGGCGGGAGCCCGACATGATCACCGGTGAAGTGCTGCGCATGGAGTCGCGCAAGGGCAAGAAGGCGGCCCGGTTCCTGGCCCTCGACGAGGGGAACACGGACCTGACCACCGCCTGGGCGCTGCCCGCGGCCTCGCAGGGCATCGCGACCGGCGCTCACGTGCGGCTGAGGGTCTCGCGGGGCACCCGTACCATCCGGTCCGCGGAGCTGGTGAAGGCCGCGACGTGGGAGGGCGACCGCGTGGAGGCCCCCAAGCAGGACGCCTCGTAAGGAAGAAGACGCTCCGGAGCGCCACCGCTGTCAGGCGCTCCGGGAACCCGATGCCGGCGCGCAGACCTTCCGCTGCCGTGGGGCGGAGCTGGGCTGTCAGTACCGCATCGTCCACATCGGTCCGTCAGTCGTTCGCGACACCCTCGGTGATGCGGCCGGCGACGGCGACGGGACCTCGGGAGCGATGCTGCTGTTCGTCCGCCCCGTACTGACGGATCCCGTACTGACGGATCCCGTACTGACGGATCCCGTACTCACCGGAGCGCTGGGCCGTCTGCACGAGGCGCCGGCGCACGGGCCGCCCGGCGAACGTACGACCTGCTGGCTGGCACCGGCGGATGCAGCGGCATCCGCCGGATTCGCCGACCAGGCCCACTTCAACCGGCGGTTCAAGCGCGCGTACGGAATCACACCGGCGGTCTGCCAGCGTGCCGCTCGCCGGCGCGGCCGTCCCTCGCTGGACCGCCACAGGCAGCCGTGACGTCGCCCGGTACGACCTCCGGCCTCAGCCGAGGGCCTTGGCGAACCAGTGGTCCGCATTGCCGTGACCTTCGTACGGCTCCGTCTCCCGGTAGCCGTGCTTCGCGTACAAGTTGCGGGCCTCGGTGAGCTCGGTGTTGGTCTCGCACACGATCCGCGAAGCGCCCAACGCCCTGGCGGATTCCTCTGCGGCCAGCAGCAACGCGCGGCCCAGCCCTGCCCCACGCCCTGCGGGACGTACGAACATGCGCTTGAGCTCCGCTGTCCCCGAGGCTCCGGCCAGCATCCGTACTCCGGCGCAACCGAGGAGCTCGTCCTGAGCGCTGCGGGCAACCAGGAAGACCCCGTGAGGCGGGCTGAGATCCTCGTGAGGATCGTGTGTCAGCACCGAGTGCAGCTCAGCTTCCGTTGCTGCCCGCCCGAGCACCCTCCGCCCCATCTCGATGAAGTACTGCCGCATCGCGTCGTCGATGCCGGTGCCGGTGCCTGCGACGGTCTCCGCCTTGATGGTCCATGTGGTCATGCAAGCCATGGTCCGGAACGCCGACTGCCATGTACACCCTTCTGCGCCGGCCGCAGGCTTGTCGGACAAACCGGCGCCTTCGCATACCCGGTCTCCGGCGAGGTCCGGTCGGACCGGCGGATCAGCGCAGTCCGGCGAAGAGATCGTTCTCGGGTACGGTCGCGCCGGTGGTGTCCTGGACACGTACGAAGGTCTCCGTGCCCATGAACTCGCCGAACCTCTCCTTGCCCATCTTGAGGAAGAAGATGTTCTCGCCCTGACTGGCGTGCGCGGCCAGCGCGTCGAACTTCTGACCGCTGAACGCGATGGTGTCCACCCACGTGGTGATCTCCTCATCGGGGAGGCCGATCTTGGCCATCGCGGCGGCCTCGGCGGGATCCGGCTCCGGCATGTCCGGGTGAAACTCGCGCATGATCTCGCCGAACCGCTGCATCCCCGAGCGGGGCATCGTCGTCCAGTACACCTTCGGCGTCAGCTCGGTCAGCTTCAGCGCCGCCATCGTGATGCGGTGGGCCTGGATGTGGTCGGGGTGGCCGTAGAAGCCGTTCTCGTCGTACGTGACGACCACATCGGGCCGGTACTGCCGCATGAGCTCCGCGAGGCGGGCGGCGCCCTCCTCCACGGGGGTATTCCAGAAGGATCCGGGGGCGTCGTTGCTCGGCCAGCCCATCATCCCGGAGTCGGCATAGTCCAGTGTCTCCAGGTCGCTGATCTTCAGGACGTCACAGCTCTCCTGAAGCTCCTGTCGGCGCATCAGGGCGACGGCCGCCGGATCGTGATCGGGATCGCCGGGCTTGATACCTCCCGGTCCATCACCGCAACCGCCGTCGGTACACGTCACGAGAACCGTGCGAATGCCTTCCGCCGCGTAGCGCGCGAGGACCCCTCCTGTTCCGGTGGCCTCGTCGTCGGGGTGGGCGTGCACTGCCATGAGGGTCAAGGGTCGGGCGGTCATGAAGAAATCCTCCTGCAGAAATACGTCTCGGTCCGGGCGCGCGCCTTGCGTACGGCGAATCCGGGGACCCCCCGTGCGGCGCCGGGCCCTCGGCCGTTGCAACAGTGCCGACCTGACCGGCTGTTCCCGGGGCGTACGGGAGCACCCTGCCACCTCGGGTCACAGGGCGGTCGGCGGCGCCGGAATCAGGAGGTGATCTCCGGGCCGGTGGCTTTCGGGACGGGCGCGCGGCGTTCGGCCGGCCGGGGCGCGGTCATGTCGAGCAGGAGCAGGGCGTCGTGGTCGGGGCTGCCGGGTTCGGCGGTGTAGACGCCGATGCGCTGGCCGGGGGTGCCTTCGACGTGCAGGGACTGGGAGGTGAGGGTGAGGGTGCCGACCTGGGGGTGGTGGAACGTTTTGTGCGCGGCCTTGCGTCCGGTCACCTCGTAGCGCTCCCAGAGGCCGGCGAAGTCGGGGCTTTTGAGGAGGAGTTCACCGACGAGGTTGGTCAGGTCGGGGGCATCGGGCGCGGTGCCGGCGATGGCGCGAAGGCGAGCGACGCAGGCGGTGATCTGGCGGTCCCAGTCGGTGAAGAGGTCACGGGCCGCGGGGTGCAGGAAGAGGTAGCGGGCGAGGTTGCGGTGCTTGACCGGCCAGTCGTCCAGGCCCGCGTAGAGGGCGAGGCCGCCGGGGTTCCAGGCGAGCATGTCCATGCTGCGGCTGATGACGTACGCCGGGTTCGGACGGAGCGATTCGAGCAGCAGCTTGAGGTGGGGGCGCACGGTGCGGCTGGGCGCGGGCGGCGGTTCAGCGACGTAGAGGGCGGCACGGGCGGCCAGCTCGCGCAGATGCTGGTGCTCCTGGTCGTCCATGAGCAGGGCGCGGGCGAGCGAGTCGAGGACGGCCGGACTGGGGCGGGTCTCCTTGCCGCGCTCCAGCCGTACGTAGTAATCGATACTGATGCCGGCGAGGGTGGCCAGCTCCTCGCGGCGCAGGCCGGGGGTGCGGCGGATACCGGTGCCGACGGTGAGGCCGACATGCTCGGGGCTGGTCTGGGTGCGGCGGGCGCGCAGATAGCGGCCCAGCTCGGCGCCCTCGCTGTGCGCGCTCGTCGATGCCATGCATCCAGTCTCGCCCGACGGGCGCCCGCTGCGCAGGCGGGAAGGGGGCCCTGTCGTTACCCCCGAAGAGCCCGCCCTGCCACAGCGGCGCGATCCGGGCGAAGGTGGATGAGCAAGACGCCGGAACCCCGGCCCCGCCCCAGCCACCGCAGGCACGACCTGCCGGGCCGGGCGAGAGTGAGGGGACCGGGCGACGCCACGAACCGGAGAGGGCGAAATGCGCTACATCAACCTGCGTGACCTGGAGGTTTCCCGGATCGGTCTCGGTGCGATGGGCATGTCCCACGGCTACACCGGCTCCGGAACCGATGAGGCGGAGTCGATCAGGACCGTGCACCGGGCGCTGGAGCTGGGCGTCACGCTCATCGACACNNCTGGGCACCGACCACATCGACCTGTACTACCAGCACCGGGTGGACCCGAACACGCCGATCGAGGAGACCGCCGGCGCGGTCGGTGAGCTGATCACCGAGGGCAAGGTGCGCGCCTTCGGCCTCTCGGAGGCAGGCCCGGACACGATCCGGCGCGCGCACGCCGTCCAGCCCGTCACCGCGGTGCAGTCGGAGTACTCCCTGTGGACGCGCGGCATCGAGGAGCGCGTACTGCCCCTGCTGAGGGAGCTGAACATCGGTCTGGTCCCGTTCTCCCCGCTGGGCCGCGGCTTCCTGACGGGCACCGTCCGCTCCACCGACCAGTTCGACGAAGGCGACTTCCGGCGCGACAACCCGCGCTTCTCGGGCGAGAACTTCCAGCGCAACCTCGCGCTCGCCGACGAGGTCAAGACCCTGGCCGCCGAGGT